>NZ_JBVILR010000006.1:29297-319105 GCF_055580265.1 Streptomyces sp. NPDC032091
GGGGCTTGCCCAGCCCCCCACCTTGGGGAGTTGGGTTGGGCTTTGGGTCCCGGCGCGGCACGGGCCGTCCCGCCGGGGCGGCCGTCACGTCACAGCACACCCTCCGGAGGAGACATGCAGATCGCCGTCCTGCTCTACGACCGCTTCACCGCCCTCGACGCCATCGGCCCCTACGAGACCCTCAGCCGCCTGGAAGGCGCCGAGACCGTCTTCGTCGCGGAGCGCAGGGGCCCGGTGCGCACGGACAACGGCGCGGCCGTCCTGGTCGCCGAGAAGTCGCTCGACGAGGTGACCCGCCCCGACGTCGTCATCGTCCCCGGCGGCCCCCACCCCGAGGTCGAGATGAAGAACCCCGCCGTCCTGGACTGGCTCCGCTCCGTCGACGCCACCACCACCTGGACCACCTCCGTCTGTACCGGCTCGCTGCTCCTGGCCGCCGCCGGGCTGCTCGACGGGCGCCGGGCGACCAGCCACTGGCTGTACCTCGACCGCCTCGCCCCCTTCGGCGCCGAGCCCACCGGCGAGCGGGTGGTCTTCGACGGGAAGTACGTCACCGCCGCCGGGGTCTCCTCCGGCCTGGACATGGGGCTCGGCCTGCTGGGCCGGATCGCCGGGGACACGTACGCCCAGACGGTGCAGCTGATGTGCGAGTACGACCCCCAGCCGCCCTACGACGCCGGCTCCCCGGCCAAGGCCCCGGCCGAGATCGTCGCCCGGCTGCGTTCCGCCAACCCCCTGACGGCCGGCCCGTCGGCCTAGCGCTCTGACCTGGGGAAGCAGGCTGTGAGGCTCACAGGTACCGGGATGACAGGAATCCCGCGGCTACCGGAATGCCGGCATGGAGATCTCAACAATCTTGTTCGCCGGAAGGGGGAAAATGGTGCCCTTCGGACGCAGCTCGCTGGCCTTGTGGGCGCCGCTCGGGATGGGGCTGAAGGCGCCGCCTGTGATGCCGTCCGCGTTGGCCGGGACCGCAGCCAAGGCCATGGCTCCGAGGACGAGTGCCGAAAGTGCAGAAGAAGTGAGCAGGGTGCGCATGTTCGTCATACCTTGATCAACGATTGCAACCGCACGTGGACACCCCTGAACCACGTTCCGCCAGCACACTGGGCACCTCAGCACACACCGGACCAACTGAAACGCCTCGTGGCAACTGCGGCGCTCAGTCGCAGCGCCTCCGCCCCGCCCCGGCGGTCAAAGGTTCACGTCGATGTAGATGGCTGGACCAGGACGTTCACCGACCCCCGCCTGGATGAGCCTCCATGCTGCCGTGCTTGGGCTGGTGGGGCGGAAGCCAGTACAGGTGGAACGCGCTGCCGACGGTTCCCTCAGACGCGCGACCGCTGTGGAGTCGCATCGCTGACACCTTTACGGCGCACACGCCGGAAGCGGCGTCCTGACGGGCAGCGAGGGACACGGTCGATCGGACCCTCAGCCGGGACAGTCCCTCCCCGAAGAGGCTTCTAAGTCGAGGACTCCTTCAGCCGGTTGACCTCTGCGGCGTGTTCGCTGAGCCGGTGCCCGGTGCTGCCCGAGGTGTAGAGGACCGTGCCCACCACGGCGGTCGGGAGCGAGAGCAGCAGCAGGGCAAGGAGGCCTGCCCAGTCGCGTTCGGCGGCGCAACGGGTGCCCTCGGCGGCGGCGTAGCCCTCGTAGGGGCGGCCCCGTTCGTTCTGCTTCGTGTAGAACACCCGGGACTGGCACTCGCCGTCGCGTCCCGTCACGGGGTAGGGGAGCAGCAACTGGGAGGCGATCCAGAGCCAGATGCCGGCGGAGGCGGCCAGCAGTCCAAAACCCCAGGCCTGTTTGCGCCGGGCGCGCTCACGGAATGCGTTGTCGTAGACCAGCGCTTTCATGCGGCCGAAGGTAACAGCCCCGTTCCACCCGCGGTTTCATGCACTGAAGCCAGCCGCCGGGCGACGGCGGCGTGCGAACCGCGACCGGGTTCCACGTCGGCCAGGTGCAGGAGGCCGCGCCAGTGCTTGAGACGGTTGAAGCGCCGTTCCACCACGTTGCGGCGTGCGTAGACCTGTTTGTCGAAGACGGGCGGGCGGCCGCCTCGGCTGCCACGCCGGGCCCGTTCGAGGCACCCGTATCGCGTCCATCACGGCGGTGAACTGAGTGCAGTCGTTGAGGTCCCGTCCGCCGCCCACCGGCGGAAACGGGTGTGGAGGCCGGCCCACGACCCGTCCCGCTCAGGCACGTCCCGCCATGCCACCCCGGTCCGGAACTTCCACCACGATCCCGTTCAGGACCGTCCGGTCATCCAGCCGCGGCCGCCCGAAAACAGGCCGGGCAGCAGCGGCTCCACGCGTTCCCACTCGGCATCGGACCGTTCATGGCGACGTATCACCACACCATGATCCACAATCCAAGATCAGTTTGACGACAGACCGTCCCCCGCCGGGGCCGGGTGCCAGCCGAAGACCGGGGCGCGGCGTTCGAGGAAGGCGGCGACCCCCTCCGCGGTGTCGCCGCTCGCGGCGGCCTGGCCGCTCCAGTAGGCGTCCCGGTCCGTGCGCCCGTCCGCGAACTCCTTCGCCGCGGCCTGCGTCAGCCGTGACCGCGTCGTCAGGATCCGGGTGAACCCGGCCACCCGCTTGTCCAGCTCTCCGGCCGGCAGCAGCTCGTGCAGGAACCCGGCCCGCAGCGCGGTCTCCGCCTCGATCAGCTCCGCCGAGTAGAGGAGGTACTTGGCCCAGGCGGGCCCGACCACCGAGGCCAGCCTCCGGGTGGAGGACGCCGGGTAGACGATGCCCAGCTTCGCCGGGGTCACCCCGAACCGGGCCCCCTCCTCCGCGAACCGCAGGTCGCACGCCGCCGCCAGCTGGCTGCCGCCGCCCACGCAGAAGCCCCGCACCGCGGCCACCGTCGGCTTCGGGAACGCGGCCAGGGCCTCCTCCGCTGCCACCGCCAGGGCCTGCGGATCCTCGCCCCCGGTGAGGGAGGAGATGTCGGCGCCCGCGCAGAAGGTGGCACCGGCCCCGGTCAGGACCAGCACCCGTACGGCCGGGTCGGCGGCCAGCCCCGGGAGCAGCTCCGGCAGGGCCCGCCACATCGCGGCCGTCATGGCGTTGCGCTTCGCGGGGTGGGAGATGGTGACCGTGGCCACCCCGTCGGCCACCGTGTGGTGGAGGGCTGCTTCCTCGGCGTGGTCCATGCGCGGGATGCTATCCCGGGGCGACGATCCTATGATCAAGGGGACTCCGTCCCCGGGGGGTGCGAGGAGGTGGCAGGCCCATGGGCGCCGACCGCAAGGTCCCGCGGAAGCAGCCGCAGCAGGAGAAGAAGAAGCTGAACCGGAGCTTCGGGCTGCTGGCGCTGCTCGGGGTGGTCCTGGTGCTGGCCGGGCTGGTGGGCCTGGTCTACGCCGGTGTGGCCACCTTGACCTCGATGTTCCTCTTCGGCTGGCTGCTGCTCATCGGCGGCGTGGTCGGCCTCGCCCAGGCCGTCCAGTCGCGCGGGAGCAGCTACTTCTGGCTCGCCGTGGTCGTCGCCGCGGTCAACCTCGCCGCCGGCTTCGTGATCCTGCGCCGCCCCGAGGCGAGCGCCGAGGCGCTGACCATGTTCGCCGCGCTCCTCTTCCTCACCGGCGGGGTGTTCCGCCTCGTGGGCTCCCTGGTGGTGCGCGGGAGCAACTTCGGGATGTCCCTGGTCCAGGGCGCCTTCGGCATCCTGCTCGGCCTCCTGATCCTCGCGCGGTGGCCCGGCAGCAGCCTGTACGTGATCGGGACCTTCTTCTCCCTCGCCCTGCTGTTCGACGGGCTGAGCCTGGTGGCCGCGGGGCTCGGTGCCCGGCGGATCCTGGGGCTGGTCAGGGAGGACGAGGGCGCCGGCGTGCAGGCGTCGGACGCGGCAGCCACTGCCAAGCGGAGCGCGGCGGATCAGGAACAGTCCAACAACTGACTCCGTCATACGCCAGTGGTCAGAAAGCGTCCGATTGCCGCTGACTTCTGGTCAGTGGCGCGGTCCGGACCAGGCTGCTCGCCACTCTTGACGCGTGGAGACGATCGAGCGTGAAGACGGGGGCCGGAAGATGGACGACGGCGGGAGCATCCCGCAGGCCCGGGGAGGTGAGACGGCGGCTCCGGCCGACCCCCTCACGTACGAGGGGGTGTGGCGCTTCACCGCGCCGGCGGTAGAAGAATCCGTTCCGCAGGCCCGCCGCGCGGTCCGCGACCTGCTCGGCCGCCAGGGGGTGCCGGCCACGCAGGACCTCGTGTACTCCCTGCTGCTGATCGTCTCCGAGCTGGTGACGAACTCGGTCCGGCACGCCGCCCTGCTCTCCCCGGAGGTGGCCGTCGAGGTGGCGGTGGGCCGGGAGTGGGTCCGGGTGGCCGTCGAGGACGACCACCCCTACCGGCCCAAGGCGCTGGAGGCGGACTTCGGCCAGACCGGCGGCCGGGGCCTGCTGCTGGTCCGCGAGATCACCCTGGAGGCCGGCGGGGTGTGCGACGTCGAGCACACCTCGACCGGCGGCAAGGTGATCTGGGCCGCCCTGCCGCTGCAGCCCCCGGCCCGCCCCCTCTGACCCCCGTCCCGCACTCCGCACCCCGAACGGCGCAGCGGCTACCAGCCGGCCGCGTCGCCGGTCAGCTCGCGGATCGCGGGACGGGCCGCGTCGAGCACCGTCATGAACCAGGCCGAGAACGGCACCTCCGCGTGCCGCTTCGCCAGCTCCTCGGCGGTCACGAACGCGGTGTCCCCGACCTCCTCCGGATCCGGGTCCAGCGACGCCTGGGCCAGTCCCACGAACAGGTGGTTGTACTCCTGCTCCACCAGCCCCGACGCCGGGTCCGGGTGGTTGTAGCGCACCGTCCCCGCCTCGGCGAGCAGGGAGGGCGACAGGCCGAGCTCCTCGTGGGTGCGCCGGGCCGCCGCCGCGAACGGGGACTCGCCGGGGTAGGGGTGGCCGCAGCAGGTGTTCGACCAGACGCCAGGGGAGTGGTACTTCCCGAGGGCGCGCTGCTGGAGCAGCAGCCGGCCCTGCTCGTCGAAGAGGAACACGGAGAACGCCCGGTGCAGCAGACCGGGGGGCTGATGGGCGGAGAGCTTCTCCGCCGTGCCGATGGTGTTGCCGGACTCGTCGACCAGTTCGAGCATGATCGATTCTTGAGCGCCGGTGCCGGCGGACGCGCTGTTGGTGGCGTCAGTGGCTGATGTGGTCGGCATACCCATCCTTCGCTTCGGACTTCGGTCTTCAGTCTGCCGTACAAAAGAGGCTTGTCCCCACTTCGGCCGTCTGCGCATGTCCGCCCCCCGCCGCGTGATACACGGCGGGGGGCGGAGGGTCCGTCAGGACCTCAGATCCCGAACGGGGACGGATACGTGATCGTGCCCACCGGCACCGGAACGGAATCGTCCAGTACCAGGGCCATCATCGCCTCGTCCGGCACCGGGAAGGGCGCCCGGATCCCGTAGCGCGACGCCGGCACGAACCCGAAGCGCGGGTAGTACGACGGATGCCCCAGGACCAGCACCAACGCCTCCCCGCGCGCCGCGGCGGCCGCGAGCAGCGCCCGTACGACCGCACTGCCGGCGCCCGTGCGCTGGAGCGCGGGATCGGCGGCCACCGGCGCGAGCGCGAGCGCCGGTACGCCGCCGACCTCGCACCGGGTCAGCAGCGCGTGGGCCGCCACCGTCCCGTCGGGGCCCTCGGCCACGTACGAGAGCCTCGGCAGCCAGGCCCCGTCGGCGCGCAGCGCGTCCACGAGATCAGCCTCCAGCGGGGTCTCGAAGGCCGCCAGGTTGACGCCCCGCACGGCCGCCGCGTCGGCCGGGGTCTCGGGCCGGGTCCGCCAGCGGCCCCCGTCCGGGGCCCCGTCCCCGGCGGTCACCGGGGCCAGGACCCAGCCCCGGTAGCCGTACTCGTGCCCGTGCCGCTCCCGTACGGCGAGCTCCTCGCGGACGCCGGCCAGCGCGGCCGCCTCGGCGGGGGTGGCGGCGACGGCCGCCGCGGCCCGCTCGCCGAGCGGCCCGTAGTACTCGTCCCAGTCGGAGTCCGGCTGGAGGACGCCGCCCAGCAGCCGGTAGCCGGCCGCCTGCACGGCCGCGGTGTTGCGGGCGGTGGAACGCAGCGGGTACTGCGGGTCCCAGAAGGCCCGGGCCCCGGCCGAGGGCTCCTCGGCGGTCCACTCGCACTCGCTGAGCACGAGCCGGCCTCCGGGGGCGAGGAGCCGCTTCCACGCGGCCAGCGCCCGGTCGAAGCCGAGGACAAAGGCGGAGCCCTCCGCCCACACGAGGTCGAAGGAGCCGTCCTCGAAGGGGAGCGCGCCCATGTCGGCGCGCACCGCGCGGACGCGCCCGTCGAGGCCCCGGGCCGAGGCCGCGGTGCGCAGCTCCTCCAGGAAGGGCTCGTAGAGGTCGACGGCGGTCACCTCGGCGAGGCCCGCCCCGCCCGCCTCGGCGGCGAGCAGCAGGGCACTGCGGCCCGGACCGCAGCCGATGTCGAGGACGCGCGGCCGCTCGGGCAGCGGTCCGCACAGGGACAGCAGGTGCCGGGTGGTGGTGTCGGAACCGGGGGACTGCCGGGGCAGCCCGCGGTGCAGCTCCATGAACGCCGCGAAGACCTCGTCGGCGGAGCTGTCGTGGTGGGTGGTGCTGGTGGTGTCGGTCAACGTGAACCCTTGAACGGGGGCTCCGGCCGACGGGGCCTGTCGCTGTAAGGAGAGGGATCAGGCCCGGCCGGACGCCCGGGAAGACGGGGAGACGTACCGGAGTTCGCCGCGCACGGCGGCGACAGCTGCCACGGTCATCGATCCACCTCTTCCACGTTCGGAGTCGGCGTCCACCCTAACATCCGCTCTCAAACCGGACGGATGGGGGCCGAAAGGCTGATGAATGGCCTCTTCCATTCATCCGATAGCCTCTGCCGACAGCCGCAGCCGCCGTGCCGCCGCGCTTTCTTCGCCGCAGCCCACAGGCGCCGCCCGGAACGTTCGTTGCAAGGAGTGAGTCCGTCTGTCGACCGTCATCCTCACCGGCCTGCCGGTCCCCGGATCACCGCTTGAAGACGAGCTCCGCTCGCTCGGGTTCGACGTCCGTCCGGTCCCCGCTCCCGAAGACACCGCCGCGGCCCTGGCCGCCGTGCCGGCCGGGCAGCGGGTGGCCGTCGTCGACAGCGCCTTCGTCGGGCACGCGCACGCGCTGCGCCTCGCGCTGACCGACCCGCGCTTCGACGCCTGCGCCGTGACCGGCGCCTTCGCCGTCCAGGCCGGGGCCCGCGCGGCCCTGGAGCGGGCCGCGCGGCAGGCCCCGGACGGCGACGGGCCGTACGCGGACCGGCTCGCCGCCTCCGTCGAGGCCTCCGGCACCCCCGTCCAGCGGCCCGAGCTCGGCAGCCTGGTCGCCGCCGTCCCCGCCGGGGAGGCGGAGCGCGCCGAGGCCCTGGCCGCCGTCGCGGCCGTGGACGACGAGGCCGTCCGGCTGCGCGGCGCCGTCAAGGCCCGCGACGGGTTCTTCACGACCTTCTTCATCAGCCCGTACTCGCGCTACATCGCCCGCTGGTGCGCGCGCCGCGGACTGACCCCGAACCAGGTCACCACCGCGTCCCTGCTCACCGCGCTGCTCGCGGCGGGCTGCGCGGCCACCGGCGAGCGCTGGGGCTACGTCGTCGCCGGCGTCCTGCTGCTCGTCTCCTTCGTCCTGGACTGCACCGACGGGCAGCTCGCCCGCTACTCGCTCCAGTACTCGACGATGGGCGCCTGGCTGGACGCCACCTTCGACCGGGTGAAGGAGTACTCCTTCTACGCCGGTCTCGCGCTCGGAGCGGCCCGGAACGGGGATGACGTCTGGGCGCTCGCGCTCGGCTCGATGATCCTGATGACCTGCCGGCACGTGGTCGACTTCTCCTTCAACGAGGCCAACGTCGACGCCACCGCCGCGGGCAAGTCCGTCACCGGCAGCCCCACGGCCGCCCTCTCCACCCGGCTCGACAGCGTCGGCTGGACCGTCTGGGTCCGGCGGATGATCATCCTGCCGATCGGCGAGCGTTGGGCGATGATCGCGGTCCTGACCGCGGCCACCACCCCCCGGATCGTCTTCTACGCCCTGCTGGTCGGCTGCGCCTTCGGCGCGCTCTACACCACCGCCGGACGCGTCCTGCGCTCGGTGACCCGCAAGGCGAAGCGCACGGACCGGGCCGCGCGGGCGCTGTCCGACCTCACGGACTCGGGGCCGATCGCGGAGCTGGTCGCCAAGGCGGCCTCCCGCCGCACGCCCCTCCCGCGGCTGCCCTTCGCCGTGCTCGGCGCGGTGCTGGTGGTTGCCGTCGCCTGGTACGAGCCCTTCGGCAGCACGACGGTGATCTACGCCGCCCTGGTGTACGCCCTCATCAGCGGCGACGCGGTCGGCGTGCCGCCGCGCGGGCCGCTGGACTGGCTGCTGCCCCCGCTGTTCCGGGCCGCCGAGTACTCCACCGTCCTCGTCCTGGCCGTCAAGGCGGACGTCCCCGGGGCCCTCCCGGCCGCATTCGGACTGGTCGCGGCGGTCGCCTACCATCACTACGACACGGTCTACCGCATCCGCGGTGGCTCGGGCGCTCCGCCGCACTGGCTGGTGCGGACGACGGGCGGCCACGAGGGCAGGGTCCTGCTGACCGTGGTCCTGGCCGCCGTCCTCGCCCGTGACGCGTTCCCCGTCGCGCTCACGGCCGTGGCCGTGTTCGTGGCTCTGGTGGTGCTCGTGGAGAGCATCCGCTTCTGGGTCTCCGCCGGAGCACCCGCCGTACACGACGAAGGAGAACCCGCATGATCGGCCTTGTCCTCGCTGCCGGTGCCGGACGCCGTCTGCGTCCCTACACCGACACCCTGCCCAAGGCCCTCGTGCCCGTCGGTCCCGAAGGGCAGGAGGACAGCCTCACCGTCCTCGACCTGACCCTGGGCAACTTCGCCGAGGTCGGCCTCACCGAGGTCGCCATCGTCGTCGGCTACCGCAAGGAGGCCGTGTACGAGCGCCGCGAGGCCCTGGAGGCCAAGTACGGGGTCACGATCACGCTGATCGACAACGACAAGGCCGAGGAGTGGAACAACGCCTACTCCCTGTGGTGCGCCCGTGACGTCCTCAAGCAGGGTGTGATCCTCGCCAACGGCGACACCGTCCACCCGGTCTCCGTCGAGAAGACCCTCCTCGCCGCCCGCGGCGACGGCCGGAAGATCATCCTCGCCCTCGACACGGTCAAGAACCTGGCCGACGAGGAGATGAAGGTCGTGGTCGACGGCGCCGCGGGCGTGCGGAAGATCACCAAGCTGATGGAGCCGTCCGACGCGACCGGCGAGTACATCGGCGTCACCCTCATCGAGCCGGAGGCCGCCGACGCCCTCGCCGAGGCGCTGAAGACCACCTTCGAGCGCGACCCCGACCTCTACTACGAGGACGGCTACCAGCAGCTCGTCAACGACGGTTTCACCATCGACGTGGCCCCCATCGGCGACGTGAAGTGGGTCGAGATCGACAACCACGACGACCTCGCCAAGGGCCGGACGATCGCATGCCAGTACTGACGCGGCTGATCCCCTCGCCGGTCGTCGTCGACATCAGCCGCGGGGCGATGGACCAGCTGGACGGCATCCTGGCCGACCAGCGGATCTCCGCCTCCGGCCGGCTCGCGATCGCGATCAGCGGGGGCTCCGGGCAGGCGCTGCGCGCCCGTCTGGAGCAGGCCCTGCCGCACGCCGACTGGTACCCGGTCGTCGACGGCACCATCGACTCGGCGGTCAAACTCGCCGACGACATAAAGGGCCGCCGCTACGACGCCGTCGTGGGCCTGGGCGGCGGCAAGATCATCGACGTGGCGAAGTACGCCGCGGCGCGGGTCGGGCTGCCCATGGTGGCCATCGCCACCAACCTCTCCCACGACGGCATCTGCTCCCCGGTGTCCATCCTGGACAACGACAACGGCCGCGGCTCCTACGGCGTGCCCACGCCGATCGCCATGGTCATCGACCTCGACGTGATCCGCGAGGCGCCCACGCGCTTCGTGCGCGCCGGCATCGGCGACGTGATCTCCAACATCTCGGCCATCGCCGACTGGGAGCTCTCGCACCGGATCACGGGCGAGTCCGTGGACGGCCTGGCCGCGGCCATGGCCCGCACCGCGGGGGAGTCCGTCCTGCGCCACCCCGGCGGCTGCGGCGACGACGAGTTCCTCACCGTGCTCTCCGAGGCCCTCGTGCTCTCCGGCATCGCCATGTCGATCAGCGGTGACAGCCGCCCCTCGTCCGGCGCCTGCCACGAGATCAGCCACGCCTTCGACCTGCTCCACCCCGGGCGCTCCGCGCTCCACGGCGAGCAGGTCGGCATCGGCGCCGCCTTCGCCATGCACCTGCGCGGCGCCCGCGAGCAGTCCGGGCTCTTCGTCGAGGTGCTGCGCCGCCACGGCCTGCCCGTGCTGCCCCAGGAGATCGGCTTCAGCGCCGACGAGTTCGTGGCGGCCGTGGAGTACGCCCCCCAGACCCGCCCGGGACGGTTCACCATCCTGGAGCACCTCAACCTGTCCGCAGCCGAGATCAGGGACGCTTACGCCGACTATGCCCAGACCATCCGTAGCTGAACTGCGCCCCGTCGTTCACCCGGCGGGCGTCAAGGACCGGCGCAGTGGCGAGCACTGGGGCGGCCGCCTCTACATGCGCGAGATCTCCCTGCGCATCACCCGCCTGCTGGTCACCACCAGGGTCACGCCCAACCAGCTGACCTACGTGATGACCCTGAGCGGGGTCCTGGCCGCGCCGGCCCTGCTGGTGCCGGGCGTCTGGGGCGCCGTCCTCGGGGTGCTCGCCGTCCAGGGCTACCTGCTGCTCGACTGCGTCGACGGCGAGGTGGCCCGCTGGAAGAAGCAGTTCTCGCTGTCCGGCGTCTACCTGGACCGCGTCGGCGCCTACCTGTGCGACGCGGCGGTCCTCGTCGGCTTCGGGCTGCGCGCCGCCGACCTGTGGGGCGGCGGCCGGATCGACTGGCTGTGGGCCTTCCTGGGCACCCTGGCGGCCCTCGGCGCGATCCTGATCAAGGCCGAGACCGACCTGGTCGGCGTCGCCCGCCACCAGGCGGGCAAGCCCGTGGTCCAGGAGTCCGCCGCCGAGCCGCGCTCCTCCGGCATGGCCCTGGCCCGCCGGGCCGCCGCCGCCCTGAAGTTCCACCGCCTGGTCCTCGGGATCGAGGCCTCGCTGCTCATCCTGGTGCTGGCGGTCCTCGACCAGGTCCGCGGCGACCTGTTCTTCTCCCGCCTCGGCGTGGCGGTGCTCGCCGGCATCGCGCTGCTCCAGACGGTGCTGCACCTGGTGTCCATCCTCGTGTCGAGCAGGCTGCGGTGAGCGCCCCGCTGCGCGTCGGCGCGGTGATCATCACCATGGGCAACCGCCCCGACGAGCTCAAGGCGCTCCTGGACTCGGTGGCCCGGCAGGAGGGCGGCCCCGTCGAGACGGTCGTCGTCGGCCAGGGCGTCGAGGTCACCGGCCTGCCCGAGGGGGTGCGCACGGTGCACCTCCCCGAGAACCTGGGCATCCCCGGCGGCCGCAACGTCGGCATCGAGGCCTTCGGACCCGCCGGCCGCGACGTGGACGTGCTGCTCTTCCTCGACGACGACGGGCTCCTGGAGCGCACCGACACCGCCGAGCTGTGCCGGCAGGCCTTCGCCGAGGACCCCGAGCTGGGCATCATCAGCTTCCGCATCGCCGACCCGGACACCGGTGCGACCCAGCGCCGCCACGTCCCCCGGCTGCGCGCCTCCGACCCGATGCGCTCCTCCCGCGTGACCACGTTCCTGGGCGGCGCCAACGCCGTCCGCACGAAGGTCTTCGAGCAGGTGGGCACCCTGCCGGCCGAGTTCTTCTACGCCCACGAGGAGACCGACCTGGCCTGGCGGGCCCTCGACGCCGGGTGGCTGATCGACTACCGCGCGGACATGGTGCTGCTGCACCCGACCACCGCGCCCTCGCGGCACGCCGTCTACCACCGTATGGTGGCCCGCAACCGGGTGTGGCTCGCCCGCCGCAACCTGCCCGCCCCGCTGGTCCCGGTCTACCTGGGCGTCTGGCTCGGGCTGACGCTCGTGCGCAGGCCCTCGGCGCCGGCGCTCAAGGCCTGGTTCGGCGGGTTCAAGGAGGGCTGGACCACCCCCTGCGGTCCCCGTCGCCCCATGCGGTGGCGTACGGTCTGGCGGCTGACGCGACTGGGCCGACCGCCTGTCATCTGAGAAGCTCGCGTCTGGGACCATGGGCCCCGACCACGGGTCCGGCGCTCCAGGCCCGATGCCCCACCTGCGCATCTGGAAGACGGAAAGTTTCAACTTGTGAGTGACACAACCCCCGACGGCGCCCTCGCCACGAGCAAGCCGCCGTCCGACGACGCGGGGCTGACCCCGGCGGACCTCGCCGCGAAGTACGGTCTGTCCGTCAGCGGCGCGCGGCCGACCCTGGCCGCCTACGTGCGCCAGCTCTGGGACCGGCGCCACTTCATCATGGCGTTCTCCCGGGCCAAGCTGGTCGCCCAGTACAGCGAGGCGAAGCTCGGCCAGATCTGGCAGGTGGCGACCCCGCTGCTCAACGCGCTCGTCTACTACCTGATCTTCGGCCTGATCATGAACGCGGGCCGGGGCATGCCGAAGGGCGTCTACATCCCCTTCCTGGTGACGGGCATCTTCGTCTTCACCTTCACCCAGAGTTCGCTGATGGCCGGCGTCCGGGCCATCCCCGGCAACCTCGGCCTGGTCCGCGCCCTGCACTTCCCGCGCGCCTCCCTGCCGATCTCCTTCTCGATGCAGCAGCTCCAGCAGCTGCTCTACTCGATGATCGTCGTGCTGATCGTCACGGTGGCGTTCGGCAACTACCCGCGGCTGTCCTGGCTGCTGGTCATCCCGACGCTGGCGCTGCAGTTCGCCTTCAACACCGGCCTCGCGCTGATCTTCGGGCGGATGGGTTCGAAGACCCCCGACCTCGCGCAGCTGATGCCGTTCCTCACCCGTACGTGGATGTACGCCTCGGGCGTCATGTTCTCGATCAGCGGTGCGCTCAAGGACCGGCACGTGCCCGGGTGGGTCACGGACGTGCTCCAGTGGAACCCCGCCGCCATCTACATGGACCTGATCCGCTACGCGCTGATCGACGACTACGGCCGGCACAACCTGCCGCCGCACGTCTGGGCCTTCGCCGTCGGCTGGGCCGTCGTGATCGGCCTCGGCGGTTTCGTGTACTTCTGGAAGGCTGAGGAGCGTTACGGCCGTGGCTGAGAACAACCGGGACAACGTCCCCACCGTCATCGCCGACGACGTGCACATCGTCTACCGCGTCAACACCGGCAGCTCCGGCAGGGGCAGCGCCACCGCCGCGCTGAGCAAGATAATGCGCCGCGGCAAGCGCGACGCCCCCGGCGTCCGCCGGGTCCACGCCGTGCGCGGCGTCTCCTTCACGGCGTACCGCGGCGAGGCCATCGGCCTCATCGGCTCCAACGGCTCCGGCAAGTCCACCCTGCTGCGCGCCATCGCGGGCCTGCTGCCCTGCGAGTCCGGCAAGGTCTACACCGACGGCCAGCCCTCGCTGCTCGGCGTCAACGCCGCCCTGATGAACGACCTCACGGGCGAGCGCAACGTCGTCCTCGGCGGTCTCGCGATGGGCATGAGCCGCGAGCAGGTCAGGGAGCGCTACCAGGACATCGTCGACTTCTCCGGGATCAACGAGAAGGGCGACTTCATCTCCCTGCCGATGCGCACCTACTCCTCCGGCATGGCGGCGCGCCTGCGGTTCTCGATCGCCGCCGCCAAGGACCACGACGTCCTGATGATCGACGAGGCGCTCGCCACCGGCGACCGCAAGTTCCAGGTCCGCTCCGAGGAGCGCATCCGCGAGCTGCGCAAGAAGGCCGGCACGGTCTTCCTGGTGAGCCACAACAACAACTCCATCCGCGACACCTGCGACCGGGTGCTGTGGCTGGAGAAGGGCGAGCTCCTGATGGACGGCCCCACCGAAGAGGTCGTCGCGGCGTACGAGAAGGCCAGCAGCCACTGACCGGCCGCGCCGCCGCGCCAGGCCCCTGCCGCTCCCCGCGGCGGGGGCCTCGCCATGCGGCCGACATTCCGGGCGTGATGGGCACCCGATAGGTCCCCGCGGTGTTGTACAGCGTAAGCTGGACCAGTTCTCAATCGCGCCAAGAGGGGACGATTCCCCGCAGCCGGTTCGCCCGGGATACTCCCCGGTAAACTCCGCGGCGTGTCCGAAATGGGATGACTTGGGTCGGCAGTGTAGAACGGGAGACGTGACGGCAATGGCTACGGGAATTCTGCGGCCCCCAGGCACAGCGGCCGTCCCGGCCCCGGGCGGCGGGCGGTGACCCCCGGGCACGGCCTCCGTCCCCCCTCGGCCCCGGCCCCCGGCGCGCACGCCGGCGCCACCCTCGCCAAGGCCGCCTCGGAGAACTTCCCCGTCGCCCCCGCCTTCCTGCCCCGCGCCTGGCGCCAGGGCCTCATGGCGGTCTACGGCTACGCCCGCCTCGTCGACGACATCGGCGACGGCGACCTCGCCCCGGGCGGCCACGACGCCGTCCTCCTCGGCCTCGACCCGGACGCCGCCGACGACCGCCTCGCGATGCTCGACGCCTTCGAGGCCGACCTGCTGCGCGTCTTCGGCGGCACCGACGGCCCCCCGCGCCACCCCCTGCTGCTCGCCCTCCAGCCCGTCGCCCGCGAGCACCGCCTCAGCCCCGAGCACTTCCTCGGGCTCATCGAGGCCAACCGCCAGGACCAGCGGGTCGCCCGCTACGAGACGTACGGACAGCTCCTCGCCTACTGCGAGCTCTCCGCCAACACCGTCGGCCGCCTCGTGCTGGAGCTCACCGGGACCGCCACCCCGGAGCGGATCCGCCGCTCCGACGCGATCTGCACCGCCCTGCAGATCGCCGAACACCTCCAGGACGTCGCCGAGGACCTCGGCCGCGACCGGATCTACCTCCCGGCTGAGGACATGGCACGCTTCCACGTCGCCGAGGCCGACCTCGCGGCCCCCACCGCCGGAGCCTCCGTACGCTCCCTGGTCGCCTTCGAAACAGAACGCGCGTACGGGCTCCTGAACGAAGGCACCCCGCTCGTGGGGAGCGTCCACGGCAGGCTACGGCTGTTGCTCGCGGGCTTCGTGGGAGGGGGGCGAGCCGCCCTGCGGGCGATCTCGGCCGCCGGCTTCGACGTCCTGCCCGGTCCGCCCAAGCCCACCCGAGGCCTGCTCCTCCGCGAGGTGGCCGCCGTCCTGCGCACAGCGCCGAGAAAGGGGTGAGCCCGAACGTGGAGGGCCCCAACCACGCGTCCGCTCCGTCCGCCCCCGTCCTCGCCGCCTACAGCTACTGCGAGGCCGTGACCGGAACCCAGGCGCGCAACTTCGCGTACGGCATCCGGCTGCTGCCCACCGACAAGCGGCAGGCGATGTCCGCGCTGTACGCCTTCTCGCGGCGCGTCGACGACATCGGCGACGGCACCCTCGCCCCCGGCGCCAAACTGGCCCGCCTGGAGGAGACCCGCGCGCTCCTCGGCCGGATCCGCGCCGAGGAGATCGACGAGGACGACACCGACCCGGTCGCCGTGGCCCTCGCGCACGCCGCCCGCCGCTTCCCCATCCCCCTCGGCGGCCTCGACGAGCTCATCGACGGGGTCCTGATGGACGTCCGCGGCGAGGAGTACGAGACCTGGGACGACCTCAAGGCCTACTGCCGCTGCGTCGCCGGGGCCATCGGCCGGCTCTCGCTCGGCGTGTTCGGCACGGTCGGCCCCGGCGAGCACGCCGACGAGTACGCCGACACCCTCGGCCTGGCCCTCCAGCTCACCAACATCCTCCGCGACGTCCGCGAGGACGCCGGCAACGGCCGCACCTACCTGCCCGCCGAGGACCTCGCCAAGTTCGGCTGCTCCGAGGGCTTCCGCAGCGGCCGGCTCCCCGCCGGCTCCGACTTCCCCGGCCTGGTCCACCACGAAGTCCGGCGCGCGCGGGCCCTGTTCACCGAGGGCTACCGGCTGCTGCCGATGCTCGACCGGCGCAGCGGCGCCTGCGTGGCCGCGATGGCCGGCATCTACCGCCGCCTGCTCGACCGCATCGAACGCGAGCCCATGGCCGTCCTGCGCGGACGCGTCTCGCTGCCGACCCACGAGAAGGCGTACGTGGCCGTGCGCGGCCTGTCCGGCTTCGACGCCCGCACCATCTCCCGCCAGACCGCCCGGAGGCGCGCCTGATGCCCCGGACCCCGGCCCCGCCCGCCGGCGCAGCGGCGCGCCCCGCCCGGTCAACCCGCGGGCGCGCGGGCGCGTCCCTCCGTGCGGGGTCCGCCCGCACCCCAGCACATCCCGGCCCGGCGGGCCGGCGTACCACCCGGGAGGCCTCATGAGCGGCAGCGCAACCGGCGGCGCAGCCGGCGACGGCCGCGCCGTCGTCGTCGGCGGCGGGCTCGCCGGAGTCACGGCCGCCCTCGAACTCGCCGACGCCGGACTGCGGGTCACCCTCCTCGAAGGGCGCCCCCGCCTCGGCGGCCTCGCCTTCTCCTTCAAGCGCGGCGACCTGACCGTCGACAACGGCCAGCACGTCTACCTCCGCTGCTGCACCGCCTACCGCTGGTTCCTCGACCGCGTCGACGGCGCCGCCCTCGCCCCGCTCCAGGACCGGCTCGACGTCCCCGTCCTCGACGTCGCCCACCCCTCCGGACCCCGCCTGGGCCGGCTGCGCCGCAGCGCCCTGCCCGTCCCCCTGCACCTCGCCTCCTCCCTGGCCCGCTACCCGCACCTCTCCCTCGCCGAGCGGGCGTCCGTCGGCCGCGCCGCCCTCGCGCTGCGCCGCCTCGACCCCGCCGACCCCGCGCTCGACGGCCTCGACTTCGCCACCTGGCTCGCCCGCTACGGCCAGAGCCCGCGCACCATCGAGGCCCTGTGGGACCTCGTCGGCATCGCCACCCTCAATGCCACCGCCCGGCAGTCCTCCCTGGGCCTGGCCGCCATGGTCTTCAAGACCGGACTGCTCTCCGAGAACGGCGCCGCCGACATCGGCTGGGCCCGCGTCCCGCTCGGCGAACTCCACGACACCCTCGCCCGCAAGGCCCTCGACTCCGCCGGCGTCCGCACCGCACTGCGCACCCGCGTGAGCGCGATCTCCCGTACCGACGACGGGAACTGGCGGGTCGACACCGACGGGGAGTCCCTCGACGCCGGCACCGTCGTCCTCGCCGTCCCGCAGCGCGAGGCCCACGGCCTGCTGCCCGCCGGCGCGCTCGCCGACCCCGACAAGCTCCTCGACATCGGCACCGCCCCCATCCTCAACGTCCACGTCGTCTACGACCGCAAGGTGCTCCGGCAGCCCTTCTTCGCCGCCCTCGGCACCCCCGTGCAGTGGGTCTTCGACCGCACCGACTCCTCCGGACTCACCGACGGCGGCCAGTACCTGGCCCTGTCCCAGTCCGTCGCCCAGGACGACATCGACGAGCCGGTCTCCGTCCTGCGCGCCAAGTACCTGCCCGAACTGGAGCGGCTGCTGCCCGCCGCCCGGGGCGCGAAGGTCCGCGACTTCTTCGTCACCCGCGAGCGCACCGCCACCTTCGCCCCCAGCCCCGGCGTCGGCCGGCTGCGCCCCGGCCCCCGAACCGACACGCCGGGGCTCTATCTCGCCGGTGCGTGGACCGCCACCGGCTGGCCCGCGACCATGGAGAGCGCCGTCCGCAGCGGCCTCGGCGCGGCACACGCCGCGCTCGCCGCTCTCGGCCGCCCCCGGGAACATCCTCTGCAGGAGGCGGTATGACGACCACCACGAGCACCACCAGCACAGCACGTACAGGAACCAGAGGAGAGCCAGTGAACCCGGGGAACCCGGCTAGCGAGAACACGGATGCCGGCGCCGGCTCGGCCGGCGGGGGAGTGGAGAAGGCCGACACCCTCGCCCTCCTCGAACGCGGCCGCACGCTGTCGACCCCCGTGCTCCGCGCGGCGGTGGACCGGCTCGCGGCGCCCATGGACACCGTCGCCGCCTACCACTTCGGCTGGATCGACGCCCAGGGCAATCCCGCGGACGGCGACGGCGGCAAGGCCGTGCGCCCCGCCCTCGCGCTGCTCTCCGCCGAGGCCGCCGGCGCCGCCGCCGAGGTCGGCGTCCCGGGTGCCGTCGCCGTCGAACTCGTCCACAACTTCTCGCTGCTGCACGACGACCTGATGGACGGCGACGAGCAGCGCCGCCACCGCGACACGGTGTGGAAGGTCCACGGCCCCGCGCTCGCCATCCTCGTCGGCGACGCCCTCTTCGCCCTCGCCAACGAGGTGCTGCTGGAACTCGGCACCGTCGAGGCCGGCCGCGCCACCCGCCGGCTGACCACCGCCAGCCGCAAGCTCATCGACGGCCAGGCCCAGGACATCTCCTACGAGCACCGCGAGCGCGTCAGCGTTCAGGAATGCCTGGAGATGGAAGGGAACAAGACCGGAGCCCTGCTCGCGTGCGCCGTCTCCATCGGCGCCGTCCTCGGCGGCGCGGACGACCGCACGGCCGACAAGCTGGAGGAGTACGGCTACCACCTCGGCCTCGCCTTCCAGGCCGTCGACGACCTCCTCGGCATCTGGGGCGACCCGGAGTCCACCGGCAAGCAGACCTGGAGCGACCTGCGCCAGCGCAAGAAGTCCCTGCCCGTCGTCGCGGCCCTCGCCGCGGGCGGACCCGCATGTGAGGAACTCGCCCGGCTGCTCGCGGCCGACGCCAAGAGCAACGACTTCGAGAACTTCTCCGAGGAGGAGTTCGCCCACCGCGCCGCCCTCATCGAGGCCGCCGGCGGCCGCCAGTGGACCGCCGACGAGGCCCGCCGCCAGCACGCGATCGCCGTCCGGGCCCTCGACGAGGTGGACATGCCGCAGCGGGTGCGCGAGCAGCTCGTCGCCCTCGCCGACTTCGTCGTCGTGCGCAAGAGGTGATCCCCGCCGGAAAGTGGATATGAATCGCGAGTCGCCGGCCGGGCAGCCCTCCTGAGGGCGGCACCGGCCGACGGCAGACCCGGGCACAGCCGACGCACTGTACGAAGGGGAAGCCATGACAGCGACGACCGACGGCGCCGGTGCGCTCACCGACGGCGCGGATCCGCGACACGACGCCGCGGCGGCCCCGGCCGCCGCGGCCGGCCCGTCCGGCGAGGACACCGGCCTGCCGGAGGGCGTCCGGGAGGCCGCGGACCGGGCCGTCCGGGAACTGCTGGACCGCCAGGACCCGGCCGGGTGGTGGAAGGGCGACCTCCAGACCAACGTCACCATGGACGCCGAGGACCTGTTGCTGCGCCAGTTCCTCGGCATCCGGGACGAGGAGACCACCCGGGCCGCCGCCCTCTTCATCCGCGGCGAGCAGCAGCCCGACGGCACCTGGGCCACCTTCCACGGCGGGCCGCCCGAACTCTCCGCCACCATCGAGGCGTACGTGGCCCTGCGCCTGGCCGGCGACCCGCCCGACGCCCCGCACATGGCCCTCGCCTCGGCGTGGATCCGCGACCAGGGCGGCCTCGCCTCCGCCCGGGTCTTCACCCGGATCTGGCTGGCCCTCTTCGGCTGGTGGAGCTGGGACCACCTGCCCGAACTCCCGCCCGAACTGGTCTTCCTGCCGTCCTGGGCGCCCCTGAACATCTACGACTTCGGCTGCTGGGCCCGCCAGACGATCGTCCCCCTGACCGTCGTCTCCGCGCTGCGGCCCGTCCGCCCCGCCCCCTTCGCCCTCGACGAGCTGCACGCCGACGCCCGCGACCCGTACCCGGTCAAACCGCTGGCTCCGGCGGCCAGTTGGGACGGGGCCTTCCAGCGGATGGACAAGGCCCTGCACCTCTACCGGCGCGTCGCCCCGCGCCGGCTGCGCAAGGCGGCCATGGCCGCCGCCGGCCGCTGGATCGTCGAACGCCAGGAGAACGACGGCTGCTGGGGCGGGATCCAGCCCCCCGCCGTGTACTCCGTCATCGCCCTGCACCTGCTCGGCTACGACCTCGGGCATCCGGTGATGCGGGCCGGCCTGGAGTCCCTCGACCGCTTCGCCGTCTGGCGCGAGGACGGCGCCCGCATGGTCGAGGCCTGCCAGTCCCCCGTCTGGGACACCTGCCTCGCCGCCATCGCCCTGGCCGACGCGGGCGTCCGCCCCGACCACCCGGCGCTGGTGAAGGCCGCCGACTGGATGCTCGGCGAGGAGATCCGCCGCAGCGGCGACTGGTCCGTGCGCCGACCCGGACTGGCCCCCGGCGGCTGGGCGTTCGAGTTCCACAACGACACCTACCCCGACGTCGACGACACCGCCGAGGTGGTCCTCGCCCTGCGCCGCATCCGCCACCCCGAGCCGGGGAAGGTGGAGGCCGCCATCGACCGCGGCGTCTCCTGGACCCTCGGGATGCAGTCCGCGGACGGCGGCTGGGCCGCCTTCGACGCCGACAACACCAGCCCCCTCCCCAACCGGCTGCCCTTCTGCGACTTCGGGGAGGTCATCGACCCGCCCTCCGCCGACGTCACCGCCCACGTCGTGGAGATGCTCGCCGCCGAGGGGAAGGCCGGCGACCCGCGCGCCCGGCGGGGCATCGCCTGGCTCTTCGCCGAACAGGAGCCGGAGGGCTGCTGGTTCGGCCGCTGGGGCACCAACTACGTCTACGGGACCGGTTCGGTGGTGCCGGCCCTGACCGCCGCCGGGATCTCCCCGGGCCACCCGGCCGTCCGGCGGGCCGTCGGCTGGCTGGAGTCCGTGCAGAACGGGGACGGCGGCTGGGGCGAGGACCAGCGCTCCTACCGGGACCGCTCCTGGGCCGGGAAGGGCGCCTCCACCGCCTCCCAGACCGCCTGGGCGCTGATGGCCCTGCTCGCGGCGGGGGAGCGGGAGGGCGAGGCCGTCCGGCGCGGGCTCGCGTACCTGGTCCGGACCCAGCGGGCCGACGGCACCTGGGACGAGCCGTACTTCACCGGCACCGGCTTCCCCTGGGACTTCTCCATCAACTACCACCTCTACCGGCAGGTGTTCCCGCTCACCGCCCTGGGCCGCTACCTCCACGGGGAGCCCTTCGCCCCGGCCGCCGCCGCCCGGCACACGGGCGGGGCCGCGCCCGCCGCCGTCACCGCCGAGGGGGCCTGATGTCCGCCCGGGCGGCCCCGGCCCCGCCGCCGCTGCTGATCGCCTGCGCCCTGCGCATCGAGCGGGCGGCCCTCGGCGGCGCCGGGGGCACGGTGCTGCGGACCGGCATGGGCCCGCGCGCCGCCGACCGGGCCGTGGCCCGGGCGCTGGGACGGCCCGGGATGGAGCGCGCCGCCGTCCTCGCCACCGGCTTCTGCGCCGGCCTGCTGCCCGGCATGAACCCCGGCGACCTGGTCGTCGCCGAGGAGACCCGCGACCCCCGAGGGGCCGTCACCTGTACCGGCACCGCCCTGCTCGCCGAGGCCCTGGCCCGCGCCGTCCCCGGGCGGACCGTGCACACCGGCGCGCTGACCGGCTCCGACCACGTCGTCCGCGGCCAGGAGCGCGACCGGCTGCGCGCCTCCGGCGCCCTCGCGGTCGACATGGAGTCCGCGGCCACCCTGTGGACCGCATCCGGCGCGGGCCGCCCCGTTGCCGCCGTCCGGGTGATCGTGGACGCTCCCGAGCACGAGCTCGTCCGTATCGGCACGGTGCGCGGTGGAATATCTGCCTTCCGTGTCCTACGTGCCGTACTTCCCGCTTTCCATGACTGGCACCGTTCGTTGCTGCTTCCCAGGAGGTGAACCAGATGGCCATGCCGTTGCGACAGTCCATCAGGGTCGGGACCTATCTTCTCGAACAGAAGCTCCGCAAGCGCGAGAAGTTCCCGCTGATCGTCGAGCTGGAGCCGCTCTACGCCTGCAACCTGGCCTGTGAGGGGTGCGGGAAGATCCAGCACCCGGCCGGGGTGCTCAAGCAGCGCATGCCCGTCGCCCAGGCGGTGGGCGCCGTCCTGGAGTCCGGCGCGCCCATGGTGTCCATCGCGGGCGGCGAGCCCCTGATGCACCCGCAGATCGACGAGATCGTCCGGCAGCTGGTGGCCCGGCGGAAGTACGTCTTCCTCTGCACCAACGCCCTGCTGCTCCGCAAGAAGATCGAGAAGTTCACCCCGTCCCCCTACTTCGCCTTCGCCGTGCACATCGACGGACTGCGCGAACGCCACGACGAATCCGTGGCCAAGGAAGGCGTCTTCGACGAGGCCGTCGCCGCCATCAAGGAGGCCAAGCGGCGCGGCTTCCGGGTGACCACCAACTCCACCTTCTTCAACACCGACACCCCCCAGACCGTCATCGAGGTGCTGAACTACCTCAATGACGACCTCCAGGTCGACGAGATGATGATCTCGCCCGCCTATGCCTACGAAAAGGCCCCCGACCAGGAACACTTCCTGGGCGTCGAACAGACCCGGGAACTCTTCAAGAAGGCCTTCGCGGGCGGGAACCGGCGCCGTTGGCGGCTCAACCACTCCCCGCTCTTCCTGGACTTCCTGGAAGGAAAGGCCGATTTCCCCTGCACGGCCTGGGCCATTCCGAATTACTCCCTCTTCGGCTGGCAGCGCCCCTGCTACCTGATGAGCGACGGATACGTGCCCACCTACCGGGAACTGGTCGACGACACCGACTGGAGCAAGTACGGCCGGGGCAAGGACCCGCGCTGCGCCAACTGCATGGCGCACTGCGGCTACGAGCCGACCGCCGTCCTCGCCACCATGGGCTCCCTCAAGGAGTCCCTGCGCGCCGCCCGCGAGACGATCGCCGGGAACCGGGACGCGTCGGCATGACGGCGCCGCGGACGGGGGCCGCCGGCGGGGGAGGGGGCTTCGACCTCGCCGCGCTGCTCGCCGGGCGCGGCGGGGAGCGCTACGAGCTGCACGCCCGCCACCTCAACCACCAGCTGCCCCGCATGCTGCGCACCATCGGCTTCGACAAGGTCTACGTGCGCGCCGAGGGCGCCCACTTCTGGGACGACGAGGGCAACGACTACCTCGACATGCTCGCCGGCTTCGGGGTGATGGGCCTGGGCCGCCACCACCCCGTGGTCCGCCGGGCCCTGCACGACGTCCTGGACGCCGGCCTCGCCGACCTGACCCGCTTCGACTGCCCGCCGCTGCCCGGGCTGCTGGCCGAGAAGCTGCTGTCCCACAGCCCCCACCTGGACCGGGTCTTCTTCGGCAACAGCGGCACCGAGGCCGTCGAGACCGCCCTGAAGTTCGCCCGGTACGCCACCGGCCGGCCCAGGATCCTCTACTGCGACCACGCCTTCCACGGGCTCACCACGGGCTCGCTGTCGGTCAACGGCGAGGGCGGCTTCCGCGACGGATTCGCGCCGCTGCTGCCCGACACGAAGATCGCCCTCGGGGACCTCGCGGCCCTGGAGCGCGAACTGCGCCGCGGCGACGTGGCCGCCTTCGTCGTGGAGCCGATCCAGGGCAAGGGGGTGCACGCCGCCCCGCCGGGGTTCCTGGCCGCCGCCCAGGAGCTCCTGCACCGGCACAAGGCGCTGCTGATCGCCGACGAGGTGCAGACGGGCCTGGGCCGTACCGGGGACTTCTACGCGTACCAGAACGAACCGGGCGTGGAACCGGACCTGGTGTGCGTGGCCAAGGCCCTGTCCGGGGGCTACGTGCCCGTCGGTGCGACCCTGGGCAAGGACTGGATCTTCCAGAAGGTCTACTCGTCGATGGACCGAGTCCTCGTGCACTCCGCGAGCTTCGGTTCCAACGCCCAGGCGATGGCGGCCGGGCTGGCGGTCCTGCACGTCATGGAGGGCGAGGAGGTGGTGGCCAACGCCCGGGCCATGGGCGACCTGCTGCGCGGGAGGCTGGCCGCGCTCGTCGACGAGTACGAGATGCTGCACGAGGTGCGCGGGCGCGGGCTGATGATCGGCATCGAGTTCGGCCGCCCGTCCTCGCTGGGCCTGCGCAGCCGCTGGACGATGCTCCAGGCGGCCCGCAAGGGGCTGTTCGCCCAGATGGTCGTGGTGCCGCTGCTGAACCGGCACCGGATCCTCACCCAGGTCTCGGGGGACCACCTGGAGGTCATCAAGCTGATCCCGCCGCTGATCGTGGACGAGGCGGACGTGGACCGGTTCGTCGGCGCCTTCCGCGAGGTCATGGACGAGGCGCACGGCGGGGGCTCGCTGATGTGGGACTTCGGCCGGACCCTGGTCAAGCAGGCGGTGGGCAACCGCTAGCCGGCCGTGGGGGCCCCGGTCCGCCGGGGCCCCGCGCGGCCTCAGTCCAGCAGCCGGTCCCGCAGTGCCTCCAGCGTCGCCGGGGCGAGTCCGAGGCCCTCGGCCAGGTAGCGGTCGACCCCGCCCCAGTGGGTGTCGATGGTCTCGAACGCGGCGAGGAGGTACTCGGCGCGGGCGTCGAACAGCGGCGCCAGCAGCTCCGCCACCTCGGCGGAGCGGGCCTCCGGCACGTCGCCGCCGCGCCGCATCCGGTAGCGGTTGTGGGGGGCGCCCGACACCAGGTAGTCCGCCAGGATCGCCTCGCGGTCGACTCCGAGCGCCAGCAGGGTGACCGCGACCGACAGCCCCGCCCGGTCCTTGCCCGCCGCGCAGTGCAGGAGCGCCGGCACGCTGCCCTCGGCGAGGGCGTGCACCACCCGGCTGTGCTCGGCGGTGCGGCCGCGGACCATCTCGCGGTACGACGCCGCCATGCGGGCGGCGGCCCTGCCCCCGCCCAGGAGCCCCCGGAGCAGGTCGAGGCCTCCCTCGCGGACCATCCGCCAGAACTCCCCGCCGTCGGCCGGGTCCGAGAGCGGGATGTTCACGTTGCGCACGCCCGGGAGTGCGACGTCCGGGCCCTCCACGGCCTGGTCGGCACCGTTGCGGAAGTCGAAGACGGTGTGCAGACCGAGGGAGGTGAGGAATTCCGCATCGGTTTCGGTGGCATGTGCCAGATGTCCGCTTCGGAACAGTCGTCCCGGCCTGACCCTCCGTCCGTCCGTGGTCGGCAGGCCGCCCACGTCGCGGAAATTGCGCACTCCGGTCATCTCGGGCGCCGGTTCGGGGTGCGCCGGAAGGTCCTGCGGTATCTGCTGGGTCACGTGTGCTCCTCCGTGCGTGCAGCGTGTCCGAATTGCTCTGGTTGGGACCAACTTGCCATGGGTGGACGCGAGATCGGGCCGAACTCCGTGAGCCAGATCATACGGTGACCGTGCGTGCCTGATCGCGAAAGTCGAATTCCCTGGCCGGAACGGCCGTTGCCGGTCCGGAATGGACGCAGGGTGACCGGAATTCCGTTGATCCCTCATACCTGCTATTCCGTCAGGGAATTCACGGCTTGTTGCCCGCGCCCCCGCTGGATTACCTTCGCGAGCGATCCGGGTGGACCGCCTAATCCTGCCGCCGCCCGGGAAACCGCACCCGACAACCACGCGCGGCAGGAGCGGGGGAACCAGGTAGGCCGCCGGACCGGATCGCATCCGGTGCGGCTCGGGGTGAAGCCGTACGCGTACGGCCGGACATCTCCAGTCCGAACCCGACAGCTCACCTCGCAGGCGCCGGAGAGGAAATGCGTCATGCCCGGAAAGGGTAAGCACCGCCGCCCGAAGTCCCGTTCCATATCCCGCGGACTCGCCTTCGCCGGGACCGGGGGCGCCGCCCTCGCGCTGCCGCTCATGGGCGCCGCCGGCGCCCACGCGGCCGCCCCCGCCGCCGTGACCCCGGCCGCGGCCCCCGCCCAGGCCCCGGCGGCGTTCACGGCGGCCGCCCCCGCCGCCGCGCCCGCCGCCGCCCCGTCCGCGTACACCGTCGTGTCCGGCGACTGCCTCTCGACCATCGCGGCCGAGCGCGGCCTCTCCGGCGGCTGGGAGCAGCTGTACGCGGACAACCGCGAGGCCGTCGGCGACGACCCCTCCCTGATCCACCCGGGCCTGCGTCTGACCCTCGGCGGGCAGGCCGCGGCCCCCGCTCCCAAGGCGGCTGCGGCACCGGCCGAGGGATCCTCGACCGGAACTCCGGCGGCCGGTGAGGACGCGGCCGACGCGACGCCCTCCTCTGCCGCCGCCACCGGCTCGGGCGCGGCCGGCGCGTCCGGCGCCGCGCAGCTGAAGGGCGCCGCCGCCCCGTCCCGCGGAATGAAGCAGTCCGCGCCCGCCGCGCAGTCCGCGCCCGCGAGCGCCGCCGGCTTCGTCGCCCCGGTCGGCGGCGGCATCTCCACCCAGTACCGCACCCCCGGCGCCATGTGGTCCTCGGGCTACCACACCGGCGTGGACTTCATCGCGAGCACCGGCACCACCGTCCGGGCCGTCGGCGCGGGCACCGTGGTTTCCGCAGGCTGGGGCGGTGCGTACGGCAACCAGGTCGTCATCCGGCACGCCGACGGCAAGTACTCCCAGTACGGCCACCTGTCCCAGCTGAACGTCTCCACGGGCCAGACCGTCACCGCCGGCCAGACCATCGGACTCTCCGGCGCCACCGGCAACGTGACGGGCCCGCACCTCCACTTCGAGATCCGTACGGGCCCGTCGTACGGCTCCGACATCGACCCGCTGGCCTACCTCCGCTCGAAGGGCGTCAGCGTCTGAGGCCGCCCCGGCGGCGGAGCGCCGGCGCGTGCGGGGCCGGGACCCGAGGGGGGTCCCGGCCCCGCTTGTACTTATTCCTTATCCCCCGCGTGGTATAGATCACGGTCCGTCAACCCCTCATTACGTTGGCGTAGGTTGGCGGCGGGGGTGAAGGATGGGTTCCCGTGGCAGCGACGAAGACGACACTCAAGACCATCGGCTCGTACGCGGCGATCGGGGACAGCTTCACCGAAGGCGTGGGGGACCCGGGACCCGGGGATTCGTACCTCGGCTGGGCGGACCGCCTCGCCGTACTCCTGGCGGATCAGCGCGACGAGCACGACTTCCGTTACGCGAACCTGGCGGTACGGGGCAAGGTGCTCGACCAGATCGTGGAGGAGCAGGTGCCGCGGGCCAAGGAACTGGCCCCCGAGCTCGTCTCCTTCTGCGCGGGCGGCAACGACATCATCCGGCCCGGCAGCGACCCCGACGACGTGGCCGAGCGCTTCGAGGCGGCCGTGGCCGACCTCACGGCCTCCGTCGGCCTCGTCATGATCACCACCGGCTTCGACACCCGGGGCGTGCCGGTCCTCAAGCACCTGCGCGGCAAGATCGCGACGTACAACGTCCACGTGCGCGCCATCGCGGACCGCTACGGCTGCCCGGTGCTCGACCTCTGGTCGCTCAAGACCGTACAGGACCGGCGCGCCTGGGACGACGACCGCCTGCACCTCTCCCCCGAGGGGCACACCCGCGTCGCCCTGCGCGCCGCGCAGGTCCTCGGCTACGAGGTCCCGGCCGACCCCGACCAGCCCTGGCCGCCGGCCGCTCCGCGCGGCTCCGTGGACGTCACCCGCGACAACATCCAGTGGGCGCGCGAGCACCTCGTGCCCTGGATCGGGCGGCGGCTGCGCGGCGAGTCCTCCGGTGACAACGTCGAGGCGAAGCGCCCGGACCTGCTCCCGCTGTAGCCCGGACGGCCGGGCCCGGCCCTCCCGCCGGGCCCGCCGCCGGCCGGGCCGGCCGGGCGGACCGGCGGGGCCGGACCGGACCGACCGGGGGCCGCGCGGCGGAATCCTGGGAAGCCGGTGCGCGTTGGGATGGTCGTGGGCGTACCCCGCCCCACCCCACCCGCACTCCCCAGGAGGCGCCTTGACCGGCTCCCTTCCCCTGCGTCCCCGGCTGCGCGCCCTGCGGCCCGAAGCCTTCGGCGCGGACCCGTCCGGCGCGCGGCTGGAGCGCATCCTGCGCTCGCCGAACTTCGCCGACGGCGTCTTCCAGAACCCGGTGGGGGCCAGGACCAGGCCCTCCGGCTCGATGCTGGAGTTCGCCAGGATCTACTTCCACAAGGAGCAGCGGATCCGGCGCGTCCCCGGCGCGCCGATCCCCGTCCACCCCACCACCCTCGCCGAGCTGGCCAAGCCGCCGGCGAGCGGACTGCGCCTGACCTGGATGGGGCACTCCAGCGTGCTCGCCGAGATCGACGGCCGCCGCGTGCTCTTCGACCCCGTCTGGGGCGACCGCTGCTCCCCCTTCCCCTTCGCCGGCCCCAAGCGCCTGCACCCCGTACCGGTGCCGCTTGCCTCCCTCGGCGAGGTCGACGTGGTGGTCATCTCCCACGACCACTACGACCACCTGGACCTGCCCACCATCAAGGCCCTGGCCGGCACCGGCACGGTCTTCGCCGTCCCGCTGGGCGTCGGCGCGCACCTGGAGCGCTGGGGCGTGCCGGCGAGCCGGCTGCGCGAGCTGGACTGGAACGAGTCCACCGAGGTCGCCGGCCTCTCCCTGACGGCCACCCCGGCCCGCCACTTCTGCGGGCGCGGACTGCGCAACCAGCAGTTCACCCTGTGGGCCTCCTGGGTGGTCGCGGGCGAGGAGCACCGGATCTTCCACAGCGGGGACACCGGCTACTTCCCCGGCTTCAAGGAGATCGGCGCCGAGCACGGTCCGTTCGACGCCACGATGATCCAGATCGGGGCCTACTCGGAGTACTGGCCCGACATCCACATGACCCCCGAGGAGGGCATGCGGGCCCACCTCGACCTCCAGGGCGGCGCCCCGGCCGGCACGATGCTGCCCATCCACTGGGGCACCTTCAACCTGGCCCCGCACCCGTGGGACGAGCCCGGCGAGGGCACCGTGGCCGCCGCCGGCGCGGCCGGCGCGGCCATCGCCCTGCCGATCCCCGGCCAGCCCTTCGAACCCGGCGCCCCCGACGCCCCGGCCGCCCCCTGGTGGCGCCCCTTCGTCACGGGCGCCGCGACCCCCGCGGCCGCCCCGGCCACCCCCGCCGCGACGGGCGCCCACGACCCGGCACCGGCCCCGGCGGCCGGCCTCGGGGAGCCGGAGGCCGTCGGTTCGTGACCCCGGGCGCGCACGCCCCGAGCCGCCCGGGCGTGCGCGCTCCCGGCGCATTCGGGCTGTCGTACGAGCGCTCCATCGGGAGCGGGAAGCAGCCCGGCGAAGTTCCCCAACTGGGCAACGACCGTGGGAGCGCGCGGTCTAGCGTGGGTATCCGGTGATCAACACCGGCCCCCGGGCAGTCGACCCGGGGGCCGGCCCCACGTACCGAGGACGCCGATGTCCGGACTCCGCGCCGCCCGCCACGCCCCGTCGAGACACGCCGCCACGGGCTCCGGCCGGCAGATAAGGCCGCAGCTGGTCCGCGCCGCCGTGCTGCCCACGCTCGCCGCCGGGCTCAGCGGCACCGCCGCGGTGATCTTCACCCTCCAGCTCGGCGGCGGTGCCGGGGCACGGGACGCGCGGCTGTGGCCGGTGCTGGCGGGCTGCGCCCTGCTGGCCGTCGGCGCCCTCGCCGCCGCCCTGCTGGGGGCCCGGCGCGCGGCCAAGGCCGTCCGTGACCGGTGCGAGGCCCTGCGGCGCTCCAGCATGCGCGGCCGCCAGGAGCTGCGCACGGCCGCCGAACGGCTGGAGCGGGGGGAGCGGTCCGGCCGCCCCGCGCGGGCCGGCCGGACCACCCCGCCGCCACAGGCCGGCCCGTCCGGGGCGGACGAGTTCTGGCTCCTCGCCCAGGAGCTGCGCGGTGCCCGCGACCAGGCGCACGAGACCCTCGTACGGCTGGCCGCCCCGGCGGAGCCCACCGACAGCGACCGCAAGGTGGAGGTCTTCGTCAACCTCGCGCGCCGGCTCCAGTCGCTGGTGCACCGCGAGATCTCGCTCCTCGACGAGCTGGAGGACACGGTCGAGGACCCGGACCTGCTCCGGCAGCTCTTCCACGTCGACCACCTCGCCACCCGGATCCGCCGGCACGCCGAGAACCTCGCCGTGCTCGGCGGGGCCGCCTCCCGGCGCCAGTGGACGCGGCCGATCGACCTCAGCGAGGTGCTGCGGTCCTCGGTGGCCGAGGTCGAGCAGTACACCCGGGTCAAGGTGGTGCCCCCGGCCGGCGGCACCGTGCGCGGGCACGCCGTCGCCGACGTGGTGCACCTGCTGGCCGAACTCGTCGAGAACGCCACGGTGTTCTCCGCCCCCGACACCGACGTGGTGGTGCGGGCCGAGCGGGTCACGGCCGGTATCGCCGTCGAGGTGGAGGACCGCGGGCTGGGCATGCCGCCGCAGGAGCAGTACCGGATGAACACCCTGCTCGGCGACCCCGAACAGGTCAGCGTCCGGCACCTGCTGGCGGACGGGCGGATCGGCCTGTTCGTGGTCTCGGTGCTGGCCCGGCGGCACGGGATCGCCGTCGAGCTGAAGTCCAACATCTACGGCGGGGTCCTCGCCGTGCTCGTCCTGCCCCACGGCCTGCTGGGAGCGGAGGCCCCCGACGCCGCCGACGCCCTGGACGGCTCCCGTCCCACCTCCTGGGGCACGGCCGAGGCGGCCCCGCCGCTGGAGCCGGCCCGCATCGCCCCGCCCCGTCCGGCGCCCGCCCCCGCCGCGCACCCCGTCCGGCCCCCGGACCCGGCCCCCCGCGCCCCCCGCCCCACCCCCGCCCCCGGCCTGGACCTCGGCCTCGTGCCCGCCGCCCCGGAGGGGATCACCGGCCCGGGCGCGGAGGCCGGACGGAGCCCGGCCTGGGCCCGGGGGCCGCAGCAGGCCCAGGAGCCGCAGGAGGACCACGGCCCCGCCCACCCCGTCCCCCTGCCGCGCCGGGTGCCCGCCGCCCGGGCGGACTCCGAGGACCGCCCGCCGCTGCCCCGGCGGCGGGCTCAGACGCACCTCGCGCCGCAACTGCGCGAGGAACCCGCCCCCCGCCCCGCGGACGGGGACGCCGATCAGCCCCTGCACGACCCCGGCCTGATGGCGGCCTTCCAGCGGGGCTTCGGCCTCGCCCAGTCGTCCGAGCAGCAGTCATGACCCCCCGCGCGAACACCCGCACCAACCCCAGCAAGGAGCACACCCCCATGGCCGGCGAAGTGGCGACGCAGACGAAGACACCCAGCCTCTCGGACCTCGACTGGCTGCTCGGCGGCCTGGTCCAGCGCGTCCCCTACACCCGTGCCGCGGTACTGCTGACCAACGACGGGCTCGTCACCTGCGTGCACGGCCTCGACCCCGACAGCGCCGACCACATGGCGGCCCTCGCCTCCGGCCTGTACTCCCTCGGCCGCAGCGCCGGCGCCCGCTTCGGCGACGGAGCCGAGGTCCGCCAGGTCGTCGTCGAACTCGACACCGCGCTGGTCTTCGTCTCCGCGGCCGGCTCCGGCACCTGCCTGGCCGTCCTCGCGGACCGGGAGGCCGACGCGGGCGTGCTCGGCTACGAGATGGCGATGCTGGTCAAGAGCGTACGGCCGTACCTGGCGGCCCCGCCCCGCCGCCCGGTCGCCCTCGCCGACGCCGAAGCCGGGCGGTGAGGGCCTGGACCGGGGGGGTCCGCGCGACCGGGGCCGGGGTACTGCGGGACACGCCCTGGCTCGATGATTCGGCCGGCCGGGTCATGCGCCCGTACACGGCCAGCGGCGGCCGCACCCGGTCCGCCGTCGCCCTCGACCTGCTGTCCCTGGTGAGCGCCACCGGGGTCCGGCCGAGGGGCCCGCTCGGCGCCGAACACGCCCTCGCCCTGCGCTGCTGCGCGGCCGCGCCGGCGGTGACGGTCGCCGAGGTCGCCGGCCAGCTGCGGCTGCCGGCGGTGGTGGTCAAGGTGCTGCTGTCCGACCTGGTGGAGCACGGGGCGGTACGGACGCAGGCGCCGAGGTTCCCGGGCGGCGGGGGCTCCTTCGCCGCCGACGACCAGTCCCTGCTGAGGGCGGTGCTCGATGGCCTACGCCGCAGGCTCTGAGGACCCGGCCCTGCCCGCGACCCTGAAGATCCTGGTCGCGGGCGGGTTCGGGGCGGGGAAGACCACCTTCGTGGGCGCGGTCAGCGAGATCGAGCCGCTGTGCACGGAGGAGCTGCTGAGCGGGCCCGGCGAGGCCGCCGACCCGCTCGACGGGGTGGCGGCCAAGACGGCGACCACCGTCGCCCTGGACTTCGGCCGGCTCACCCTCGACGACCGGCACGTGCTCTACCTGTTCGGCACGCCCGGCCAGCAGCGCTTCTGGTTCCTGTGGGAGGAGCTCTGCGCGGGCGCGCTCGGCGCCGTCGTCCTCGCCGACACCCGCCGTCTCGGCGACTGCTTCCCCGCCGTGGACTTCTTCGAGCGGCGCGGCATCGGCTTCATCGTCGCCGTCAACGAGTTCGACGGCGCCCACCGCTACACGGCCGAGGAGGTCCGCGCGGCCGTGGGGCTCGCCCCCGAGGTGCCCGTCGTCCGCTGCGACGCCCGCCTCACCGGCTCCGGTACGGGGACGCTCGCCGCCCTCGTCCACCACCTGCTGTCCACCGCGCAGCGCGCCGCGGCGGCCGGTCCGCCGGCCCCGCACCCGTCCGCACACCACCACCCACCGGGGGGACCACCGTGAACCGCTACGAATCCACCGGCCACCTGCTGCTCACCCCCGTGGACCGGGAGGCACCCGCACGGGTCGTCCGGCTGCGCGAGATGAACCTGGGCGAGCGGGTGGACGAAGAGCTCGACGCCTTCGCCCGCCGGATCGCGCAGACCCTGGACGCCCCGTCCGCCGGGGTCAACTTCATCGGCGAGGAACGCCAGTTCTTCGCCGGACTGCACCACGGGCCCGACGCGGCCCCGCACGGCTACCCGGCGCGGGTGCTGCCCCGCGACCACGGCTACTGCCCGCACGTCGTGGTGCGCCGCCGGGCCCTGGTCCTGGAGGACGTACGGGACTTCGCGCGCTTCGCGGGCAACGCCGTCGTCGACGAGAGTGGGGTGCGCTCCTACCTGGGGGCGCCGCTCACCGACCGGCGGGGCATCGTCCTCGGCACGGTGTGCGCGGCGGACGTGGTGCCCCGGCGGTGGGGGCTGGCCGGTCTGACCACGGTCAAGGCGCTCGCCGCCGAGCTCGTGGAGCGGCTCCAGGAGCGCGCGGACCGCTCCGCCTGACGGGCCCGCGCGGACTCAGCGCAGGAAGGCCGTGATCCGCCCCCGCAGCGAGGCGGCGTCCAGGCCGTGGGCCGCCGTGTGCTCCTCGATCGTCCCGAACCGGCGCAGCTCGGCGCGCCCCACCCCCAGCGGCAGCACCCGGTGCGGGACGTCGAGCAGCGCCCGCCCGGCGGCGGCCGCCGAGGTGCCGGCGAGGTACGGCTCCACCAGGACGACGTCGGCCGAGGCCCTTCCGGCGGCGGCGCGCAGGGCCGCGTCGTCGAAGGGGCGCACGGTGGCGGCGTACAGCACGGTGACGTCGAGGCCCTCGGTCGCGGCGAGGACGCCGTCGAGCATCGGGCCGACGGCGAGCACTACGCCGGCGCGGCCCTCCCGCACCGTCTGGAACCGCAGGCCGTCGGCGCCCGGCCGCGGGGCCGCGTTCGACATCTGCGAGAGCCGGACGTAGACCCGGTCGTCCCCGGCGGCGTACGCGTGGCGCAGCAGGGCCTCCGCCTCGTCGGGGTGGCCGGGGACGTGCACGGTCCAGCCGTCGAGGGTGTCCAGCAGGGCCACGTCCCCGGGGGCCATGTGGGTGTACCCGCCGGCGGGCCAGTCGTAGCTGGCGCTGGAGCTGACCAGGACCCCGCCCGTGTCCTGGTGCCCGAAGTCCAGCTTGAGCTGCTCGAACGGCCGCTCCACCAGGAAGCTGGCGAAGGTGTGCAGCACCGGCCGCAGCCCGGTCAGGGCCAGCCCGCCGCCCACGCCCACGAGCAGCTGCTCGCGGATCCCGACGTTGATCACCCGGTCGGGGTGGCGCCGCTGGGCGGGCCGGAACCCGTCCATGGTGATCTCGGCGAGCACCACGGCCAGCCGGGGGTCCTCGTCGAGCAGCTCCGACGTGACCGAGACGAACCGTTCCCGCATGGTGTCCATGACGTTTCCCCCTCAGTACTTCTTCTCGACCCGGGCGACGACGGCGTGCGGCCGGCCGGGGTGCGGTGCGGTGAAGGCGGCGTGCAGCGCCGCGTGGTCGCGTCCGTCGACCGTCGCCGTGCTCCAGCCCGCGGCCTCGAAGCGGGAGGCGATCCCGCCGGACCAGCCGTGGGTGGCGGAGTCGTTGTCGACGACCACGGTGTGCAGGGCCTCCAGCCCGGCTGCGCCGGCGTAGGCGATGGCCTCGTGGTTGCTGCCCTCGTCGAGCTCCGCGTCCCCGATCAGCACCCAGACGGCGGGCTCGTCGAGCCCCTGGACCCGCAGCCCGAGCGCGCTGCCGACGGCGAGCGGCAGGCCGTGCCCGAGGGAGCCGCTGGCGATCTCCACGCCGGGGACCAGGACGCGGTCGGGGTGGTGGCCGAGGGGGGAGTCGAACGTGCCGAAGCCGGGCAGCCAGTCGACGGGGAAGAAGCCCTTGGCGGCGAGCACGGCGTAGTAGGCCATCGGCCCGTGCCCCTTGGACAGCAGGAACCGGTCCCGCCCGGGCTCCCGCGCGCTCTCGGGGCCGACCCGCAGCACCCGGTCGTACAGCACCCACAGCACGTCGAGGGTGGAGGTGGCGGCGGGCCCGTGCTTCTCGTCCCCGGTCATGAGGGCCATCAGGCGGCCCAGGTCCTCGTGGCGGAAGCCGGTGTCCGCGGTTGCGTGTGTCATGCGGGAAACCATGTGACCTCAAGCGCACTTGAGGTCAAGGGGCAGCTGCCGCACGTCGGATCCGGCCGCCCCGCGAAAGGTGCGCGCGACCACCCATGGAAGTGCGGTATGGTTCTCATGCCGGTTCAGCCGGGGGAAACCCCAGGTCAGCGGCATCGGGACGTGGCGCAGCTTGGTAGCGCACTTGACTGGGGGTCAAGGGGTCGCAGGTTCAAATCCTGTCGTCCCGACCATGCGGAAACGCAGGTCGGAGGCCGTTCTCTCTTCGTGAGGGAGCGGCCTTTCGCGTACCCGGGCCCCGGGCGGGCCCCTCACTCCGATAGCATGTTCGGCCTAATAACGATCACGTCGAAACATGAACATCGGCTGAAAAATTGATATCTGCGGTATCGCGCGTGTTTTCAGGAAATGGCGGCGGAACGGAGCCCTCCGTGTGGCGCCGGCCCCGGGTCGTGCTGTGGGCTGCCGTGGCCCTGGTGGGTCTCGCGTTCCTCGTCGCCCTGGAGATCGCCTCGCGCCATTACGGCACCCCGGGTCCGATCACCGCCCAGGCGCGTGAGGTGGTCTTCCCGCCCCGGTCCGGGACGGTGCTCTACGCCGCGATGACGCTGATGCTCGTGGTGCTCACCTGGCGGCAGCGCTTCCTCGCCGTCGGCGCGGCGGTCGGCATCGACCTGGTCTTCTGGCTCGCGCGCTGGGCGGCCGGCGTCCCGACGATGTTCGGCAACGGCGCGCTGATCGTCACCCTGGCCTGCGCCGTGATCGCCCTCACCCGCCGCACCGGCCGGGAGCGCGTCCTGCTGCTCCAGGGCGTGGGCCTGGCCCTGCTGCTGGTGACCGGCCGCAAGACCGGCTACACCTGGCTGGACATCACCGCGAAGACCCGCCCGATGGTGCTCGACCAGTACGTGGCGACCGCCGACCACGCGCTCGGCAACCCCTCGTGGGTGGCCGGGAGGATCGTGCGGGCCACCGGCGCCGTCGGCGAGCACGTCCTGGACTGGGTCTACATCCAGCTCGCGGTGGGCGCGGTCGTCGTCGCCCTGTACCAGCTGCGCCGGGTGGCCGCCGAGCGCCGCTTCCCGGCCCACCACCTGGTCCGCACGTTCCTGGTGATCGGTCTGCTCGGGCCCGGCATCTACATGCTCTTCCCCGTGGTCGGGCCGATCCTCGCCTACGGCACCGACGGCGGGCAGTGGGCGCTGGCCGATCTCTGGCCGAACACCCCGCCGCCGCTCGGCACCCCGCAGGCGATGCTCTTCGACGGGTTCACCCCGCGCAACTGCATGCCGAGCCTGCACACGGCGTGGGCGACCGCGATCTTCATCCACTCCCGCAAGGGACCGCGGGCCCTGCGGTGGCTCGGCGCGTTCTGGCTGGTCGCCACGCTCGGGGCGACCCTCGGATTCGGCTACCACTACGGCGCCGACATCCTTGCCGGAGTCGTGTTCACCCTCACGATCGAAACGGCCCTGCGCGCCTTCGACCGCGGCTGGGAGCGGGCCGGAACGCTGCTCGCCTGCTACGGGGCCGCCGTCTTCGCCGGGCTGCTGCTCTCGTACCGGTTCCTGTCGCAGGAGCTCGCCGCGCTGCCGTGGCTGGGCGGACCGCTCCTCGTCCTGGCGGCGGCCTCGGTGGTCTGGGGCTACGTCCGCACGACCGGGCCGTGGGACCGCGAGCCCCTGCCGGCGGCCGTGCCGCAGCCGCGGCGCGAGCCGCAGCCCGAGCTGGTCTGAGCCGCGGAGGCGTCCTCGGCGGGTTCCGGGGGCGCGTCCGTCAGCAGGCCCGTCCGCAGGGTCTCCAGGGTCCGGGTCAGCAGCCGGGACACGTGCATCTGCGAGATGCCGAGCCGTTCGCCGATCTGCGACTGGGTGAGCTCCTGGCCGAAGCGCAGGGACAGGATCTCCCGGTCCCGCTCGGGGAGCTCCGCCAGCAGCGGCTTGAGGGACTCCAGGCATTCGATGCGCTCGTAGACCGGCTCCTCCTCGCCCAGCGGGCGCTGGGCCGTGCCGGAGTCGGCGTCGTCCTGCGCCGGCGCGTCGAGCGAACGAGAGGCGTACACCTGGGCGGCCCGGCGGCCCTCGGCGAGCTCGGCCTCCGTCAGCCCGAGCCGGTCGGCCAGCTCGGTGTCGGTGGCGCCCCGGCCCAGGTCCTGCTCCAGCTCGTCGGAGGCCTTGGCCAGGTTCAGCCGCAGCTCCTGGAGCCGGCGGGGGACCTTCACGGCCCAGCTGGTGTCGCGGAAGAAGCGCTTGATCTCACCGGTGACGGTGGGCAGCGCGAAGGTGGTGAACTCCACCCCGCGGGTGACGTCGTACCGGTTGATGGCCTTGATCAGGCCGATCGTGCCGACCTGCACGATGTCCTCGAAGGGCTCGCTGCGGCCCCGGAAGCGGCGGGCCGCGTACTTGACGAGGCTGAGGTTCAGCTCGACGAGGGTGTTGCGCACGTAGGAGTACTCGGGCGTGCCCTCCTCCAGGGTGGCCAGCCGGCGGAACAGGGCCCGCGAGAGGGTCCTGGCGTCGGCGGTGCTGGCCTTGAGCGGCTCGGCCAGGAGGTCCGCCACCGGCTCCCCCAGGCGTGCCGCCGGGGGCTCCTGCGGCGGGCGGGTACGGCAGGCGCAGGGGGCCTCGTCGGCGGGGCGGGTGCGGGTCTGCCGGGTGCTGGTCTGCTGGGTTCGGGTCATGGAACGGACCTCCGGCCCGTGTAGGTATCAGATGATTCATACCCGTTCCTACAGATATGACCCTTTTCCTTTCCCCGGTGCCTCAGGAGACCCGCACGACCACCAGGCTGGTGTCGTCGTCCGTGTCCCCGAGGACCGCCGCCATCAGCCGGTCCGCCAGCTCCTCCGCCGGCCCCGGCCGCAGCCGCTCCGCCGCTCCGCGCAGCGCCTCCAGGCTCTCGTCCAGCCCCACGTGCCGCCGCTCGATGAACCCGTCCGTGTACAGCAGCAGGGTGTCCCCGGAGCGCAGCTCGGTGTACGTCTCCCCGTACCCGGCCCCCGGCACCGCGCCCAGCAGGATGTTCGGCGCGCCCTCCATGAAGCGGGCCCGCCCGCCGCGCAGCAGCAGGATCGGGGGGTGGCCGGCGCCGGACCAGAACAGCGAACGGTCCTGCGGGTCGAACAGGGCGCACACGGCGGTCGCGGTGGGCTGCCCGGTGGTGCGCAGGGCCACCTCGTTGAGCCACTCCATCAGCCGGCCGGGGGAGTGGCCGGTGAAGGCCAGACCGTGCAGCGCCCCGCGCAGGGCGATCATCGCGGTGGCCGACCCGATGCCGTGTCCGGCGATGTCCCCCACCGTGACCAGCACCTTCCCGTCCGGCAGGGACTGCACGTCGTACCAGTCGCCGCCCACCCGGTACTCCGAGGCGGCCGGCCGGTAGCGGGCCGCCACCCGCAGCCCGGGCGGGGTCTCCAGGGCCGGGGCCTCCGGGACGATGGCGTGCTGGAGGCCCAGGACCAGGTGGTCGCGCAGCTCCGCCTCGGTCCGCGCGGCGGACAGCTGGTCGTAGGTGGCGGTGAGCGCCACCTCCGTGTGGTGCTGCGCCGAGACGTCCTGGAACACGCCGACGATCCCGGTCAGCGCGCTGCCCGTCAGCACCGGCTCGGCCGCCACCCGGACCCGGCGCACCCCGCCGCCGGGCCGCACCACCCGCACCAGGACCTGCCCGCCCTCGTGCCGGTCGGTCAGCGAGGCCAGCAGACCGCCCAGCCGGCCGGTGTCCTCGGGGTGCAGCCGCGCCTCCAGCGCCCGCAGCGGCACCGCCGGGTCCTCGGGGTGCAGCCCGAACACCGGGTACGCGTGCGCGCTCCACACGGTGGTGCCCGCGACGAGGTCCTCCTCGAAGACCGCCAGCTGGTCCAGCCGCGCCAGCGCCCGGGTCACCGGCGGGCCGCGCCGGTCGTCGGCGTGCCACATCACCGCGGCCCGGCCCCCGCCCAGCGGAAGCACCCGGACCTCGGCCATCAGGGGCTCGGCCGGCGTCCCGGCCCTGGGCGGCGGGGCGTGGGTGGGGGCGGCGGGCAGGGCGGGGACGTACTGCGGGGCGCCGGTCGCGTTCGCCCGCGCGAGCAGCCCGACCAGCTCCTCGTAGACGGCGGGGAAGAGCTGGGCGACGGGCCGCCCCTCGGGCGAGGGCGGGGCGTCGAGGGCACGCACCGCGGCCGGGTTGAGGTAGTCCACGGTGTGGGCCCGGCCGAAGCCCGCGGCCTCCCGGTCCCCGGCCGGGAGCGCCACGCTCACCAGCATCGCCGGCAGCACCAGCTCCGACAGGACGGCGGTGAGGCGGGGCGCCGCGGCGGAGCCGGAGTCGGTGCGTTCGAGGACCTGCCCGGCCGGCCGGCACAGGGCGGCGACGGTGGCGCGGAGCTCCCTGTCGAGGAGCCGGGCACCGGACCAGACCACCAGCGCCAGCCCGACGCCCTGCCCGCCGCGGTCGAGGGGGACCAGCCCCCGGGCCGCCTCGGGGCGCGGACCGGGCAGCCGGCCCTCCGCTCCCGGCCCGTCGGGGAACCACGCGGGCAGGCCCACCGTCAGGGTGCGGTGCAGCGGCCCGCCGGTCTCCGGCGGCACCCACCGCCAGTGCGCGGCCTCCAGCGGGGTCGCCCCCGCCTGCCCCGCCAGTTCCAGGCAGTCGGTCTCCGTACGCCGCCACAGGTACACGGACTCGGCGCCGAGCCGCCGCAGCCCGCCCTCCAGCAGCGCCGACGCCGCCGCGGCGGCCGTGTCGGAGGTCAGCACCGCGGTGGTGCCCCGGCGGATCCGGCGGGCCTCAGCCGTCGGCACCGCCTCGGGGGCGGCCCCCGGGACCGGGTCGCGGGCGACGTCCGGGCCGACGGCCGCGTTGACGATGTCCGCCGCGAGGTCGGCCGCGCTCAGCCCCGTCGACACGGCCAGCCGGACCAGGTGGTCGGCCGCCTCGGCGGGGGACAGGGAGAGCTGGGCCATCAGCACCCCGCAGGCCAGGTCCAGCAGGCTGCGCCGGGCCCGGTCGGCGTGCAGGGCGGCCACCTCGGCCGTCAGGTCCGTGACGGCCGAGGTCAGTCCGCTTTCGGGCAGGGCCATACCGGCGGCTCCTCAGCGGGGCGTCAGCCAGGTGCGCAGGGCGGTGAGCAGCCGGTCGGGCGCCACGGGCTTGACCACGTAGTCGGACGCCCCGGCGGCCAGCGCCTCCGCCCGGTCGCCCGGCATCGCCTTCGCGGTCACCACCACCACGGGCAGCTCCGCCAGCCGGGGCATGGCGCGGATGGCCCGGGTGGTGGCGTAGCCGTCGAGGCCGGCCATCATCAGGTCCATGACGACCAGGTCGACCTCCGGGTGCGCGGCCAGCAGCCGGATCCCGGCCTCGCCGTTGTCGGCGGTCAGCACCTGCATGCCCGCCGACTTGAGCACCTCGGTGAGGGCGTAGACGTTGCGGTTGTCGTCGTCGACCAGGAGCACCGTCCGGTCCCGCAGGCCCTCCTCGTCCACGGGCTCCGCCAGGGGCGCCACGGGGGCGCCGTCGTCCTGCTCCTCGGCGGCCCGGCCCGGGGCCGGCCGGGACTGCGCCCTGCCGTCGTGCTCCGGCAGGTAGAGGGTGAAGCAGCTGCCCCGGCCCATCGTGCTCTCGGCGGTGATGGTCCCGCCGAGCAGCTTGGAGACCTCGCGGCTGATGGACAGGCCCAGCCCGGTGCCGCCGTACGCCCGGTCGACGCCGGTGTCGCCCTGCTGGAAGGCGTCGAAGACCGATTCCAGCTGTTCGGCGGCGATGCCGATGCCGGTGTCGATGACGCGGAAGGCCAGGACGGGGCCCGTGCCCCGCAGCGGGTCGGGCACCTCCTGCGGGGTGGTCTGCTGCACCCGCAGGGAGACCCCGCCGGTCCGGGTGAACTTCAGGGCGTTCGAGACCAGGTTGCGCAGCACCTGGCGCAGCCGGGCCTCGTCGGTGACCAGTCCCTCGCCCGCCGACGGGGCCCGGCTGACGGTGAACTCCAGTCCCCGCTCGTCGGCGACGGGCCGGAAGGTGACGTCCACGTAGTCCAGGACGCGCTGGAGGGACACCGGCTCCGGGTGCACGTCCATCCGCCCGGCCTCCACCTTGGACAGGTCGAGGATGTCGTTGATCAGCTGGAGCAGGTCGGAGCCGGCCGAGTGGATGACGGCCGCGTAGTCCGCCTGCTTCTCCGTCAGGTTGCCCTCGGCGTTCTGCGCGAGCAACTGCGCCAGGATCAGCAGGCTGTTGAGCGGGGTGCGCAGCTCGTGGCTCATGTTGGCCAGGAACTCCGACTTGTAGAGGGAGGCCCGGGCCAGTTCCTGGGCGCGTTCCTCCAGTTCCTGGCGGGCCTGCTCGATCTGGTGGTTCTTCCGCTCGATGTCGCGGTTGCGGTCGGCCAGCAGGGCCGCCTTGTCCTGGAGCTCCGCGTTGCTGCGCTGGAGTTCGCGCTGGCGGGCCTGGAGTTCCCCCGACCGCGCGCTCAGCTCCGCCGTCAGCAGCTGGGAGCGCTCCAGCAGTTCGTCGGTGCGGGCGTTGGCGGTCAGGGAGCTGACGTTGACGCCCAGCAGCTCCGTGCACTGCTCCAGGAAGTCGCGGTGCAGGGGGGCGAACGGGCGCAGCGAGGCCAGCTCCAGGGCGCCGAGCACCTGCCCCTCGAAGACGATGGGCAGCACGATCAGGGTGCAGGGGTCGGCGGAGCCCGTGCCGGTGAGGACCGGCGCGTAGCCCGGCGGCAGTTCGTCCACGACCAGCACCCGGTGGTCGGCGGCGGCCTGGCCGACCAGCGACTGGCCCACGTGGAAGCGGCGGGAGGCGGCCGTCGGGTCGTCGGGCAGCCCGTACGCGGCGATGGCGACGAGTTCCGGGCCGCCGGTGCCCTCGCCGCCGTCGGCGCCGTCCTGGGCCAGGAAGAAGCAGCCGTACTGGGCGTGGACCAGCGGCGGCAGCTCGCGCATGATCAGGCGGGCCACCGTGGTCAGGTCGCGCCGGCCCTGGATCCCGCCGGAGATCCGCGCGAGCTGGGTCTTGAGCCAGTCCTTCTCCTCGTTGGCCCGGGTGGTCGCGCGCAACGACTCCACCATGGAGTTGATGTTGTCCTTGAGTGCCCCCACCTCCCCGGGTGCCTCGACCGCGACGGTACGGGTCAGGTCGCCGCGGGCCACGGCGCTGGTGACCTCGGCGATGGCCCGGACCTGGCGGGTCAGGTTGCCCGCGAGCTCGTTGACGTTCTCGGTGAGCCGGCGCCAGGTGCCGGACACGTCGGCCACCTCCGCCTGGCCGCCGAGCCGGCCCTCGCTGCCGACCTCCCGGGCCACCCGGGTCACCTCTGCGGCGAACGAACCCAGCTGGTCGACCATCGTGTTGATGGTCGTCTTCAGCTCCAGGATCTCCCCGCGGGCGTCGACGTCGATCTTGCGGGTCAGGTCGCCCTCGGCGACGGCCGTGGTGACCTGCGCGATGTTGCGGACCTGGTTGGTGAGGTTGTCGGCCATCGAGTTCACGTTGTTGGTGAGGTCCATCCAGGTGCCCGAGACGCCGTGGACGGTGGCCTGGCCGCCCAGGTTCCCCTCCGTGCCGACCTCGCGGGCCACGCGGGTGACCTCCTCCGCGAACGAGGACAGCCGCTCGACCATCGTGTTGATGGTCTCCTTCAGCTCCAGGATCTCCCCGCGCGCGTCCACCCTGATCTTCTGCGTCAGGTCGCCCCGGGCCACCGCCGTGGCCACCTGGGAGATGTTGCGCACCTGCGAGGTCAGGTTGCCGGCCATGCTGTTGACGGCGTCGGTGAGCTCCCGCCAGACGCCCCCGACGGGCGGTACGCGCGCCTGCCCGCCGAGCCGCCCCTCGCCGCCGACCTCCTGGGCCACCCGGGTGACCTCGGTGGTGACCTGGGACAGCTGGGCGACCATGCCGTTGAAGACGGCCGCGATGTTTCCGGGCAGGCCGCCGGCGTCCTCCGGAAGCCGGGTGTCCAGATTGCCGTCGCGGACCGCCATCAGGCCCGCCAGCAACTGCTCCAGCGTTCTGTCTGTCTCGTCCATGGTCAGTCCCGAAGAGGAGCCGTCGCCTCCACTGTGACACGGGTGGGTCCCGTCCGGGCTTTTGCCCGCGCCGGGCGCGCGTACTCCGTACCGGTGAGGTGACGCCCGCCGCACGGCGTGCCTCCCGCCCGGCCGGGGCTCCGCGCGGGGCAGGGCGGTAGACCTGGCTCGGCAGGCGGGAACCGGGCACCGGGGACCCGTCGGACGGACGGAAGCACGGGCGGACGGGCGGGGAGGCGGGGCGCGATGGCGGGTACGGCGACGGGTGCGGCGGCCACGGCCGCGGCGGAGCTGTTCGGGTGGTGGGCGGCGGCCCTCGTCCTCCAGGTGCTGTTCGTCAGCACCCTGTCCTGGCCCGAACTGGCCGTCGCCGCCGCCGGCTCCCTCCTGGCCGCCGCGGCCGCCCGCGCGGTACGGCGCGCCGCGGCCGCCCGGACCGGCGGCCGCGCCCGGCTCCTCACCGCCCTGCTGCTGTTCCCCGGCGCCCTGCTCGCCGACACCGGCCGGCTGGCCGCCGCCACCGCGCGCGTCCTGCGCGGCCACCGCGTCACCGGCCGGTTCCACACCGTGCGCCTGCGCCGGGGCAGCGGAACGGCCTGGGTCTGCGGACTGCTCTCCGCCACCCCCGGCCTGTACGTCGTCGACCTCGAACCGGGCGGCCCCACCGCGCTCGCCCACACCCTGCCCGGCCGCCGCACCGCCCTGGAGAAGGCCCTGACCAGCGGCGGCCGCGGATGAGCGGGGGCACGGGAGAGGCGTGGAACGTCTGGCTCGGCGCCGCCGCCGTGCTGCTCCTCCTCGGTCTGCCGCCCGGCCTCGTGGCCGGCTGCCGGGGCACACCGCCGGAGCGGCTGGCCGGCCTGGCCCTGACCGGCACCACCGCCACCGCCGTCCTGCTCCTGGCCGCGCGGGGCTTCGGCCGCAGCGGCTACGAGGACCTCGCCCTGGTCCTGGCCGTCCTGGGCCCGGTCGGCGTCCTGGTCTTCGCCCGCGTCCTGCGCCGCCCCCACGGCGGCCGGACCGGCCCGGCGCGGCCGGGGAAGAGGGGTGACGATGGGACCCCGTGAGGTCTGCGCCGCCGTCCTGCTCGCCGCCGGAACCGGCGTCCTGCTCCTGTCGGGAGCCGCCCTGCTGGCCCTGCCCCGGCCCTACGCGCGGCTGCACGCCCTGTCGCCCGCCTCCTCCCTCGGCGCCCCGCTGTGCGCCCTCGCCCTCGCGGTGGCCGCCGGGCCCGGCCGCGAGGCGGGCAAACTGCTGGTCGTGGCCGCGCTGACGGTGCTGGGCGGCACCCTCACCACCCTCGCGGTCGGCCGCTCCACCGCCGTGGACGAGGGCCGCGTCCCCGGGGACTCCCCGCCGTGACCCCCTCCGGGCTCCTCGTCGACGCCACCGTGCTGCTGGTCGCCGCCGTCGCCACCGCGGCCGCCCGCACCCGCGACCCCGTCCGCCAGGCCGTCGTGCTCAGCCAGCTCGGACTGCTCCTCGCGCTCCTGTTCACCTTCCTCCAGGCCCCCGACGTGGCCCTGTCCCAGCTGGCCGTGGGCACCGTCGTCACCCCGCTGCTGATCCTGCTGACCGTCTGCAGGATCCGCCGCCGGCCCGGCGCGGGCCCGGGCGCGGGCGCCGGCACCGGCGCGGGGCGGCGCGGCCGGGACGGGAACCGGTGAGCCGCACCGCGCGCACCCTGCTGTTCTGGTGCGCGGCCGCGGCCATCGCCCTCTGCTACGGCACCGCCTGCGGGTACCTGCCCGCGTTCGGCGGACCGTTCCACCCCTACGCCGACCGGGCCGTCCCCACCGCCCTGGCCCGCCGGACCGCGAACGCCGTCGCCTCCGTCAACTTCGACCAGCGCGGATTCGACACCCTCGGCGAGGAGTTCATCCTCTTCACCGCCGTCCTCGGCGCCGCGGTCGTGCTGCGCCGGGCCCGCGACGAACACGTCGTCAGCCCCCGCCCCGGCCGCGTCCTGTCCACCGTCCGGCTGGCCGGCACCGTCCTGCTGCCCGTCGCCCTGGTCACCGGCGTGTACGTCGTCGCCCACGGGCAGCTCACCCCCGGCGGCGGCTTCCAGGGCGGGGTCGTCCTCGCCACCGGGCTCCACGTCGCCTACCTGGCGGCCGACTACCGCGCCCTGCGCGCCGTCCGGCCCCGGACCGTCCTCGACCTCGCCGACGCGATGGCCGCCGGCGCCTTCGCCGCCCTCGGGCTGGCCGGCCTGGCCTGGGGCTCGGCCTACCTGGAGAACGTCCTGCCCTGGGGCACGCCGGGCCGGATCACCTCCGGCGGCATCGTGCCCCTGCTCAACGCGGCCGTCGGGGTGGAGGTCGGCTCCGCCCTCGTCGTGCTCCTCGCCGCCTTCCTCGACCAGGCCCTGGAGATCGAAGCCGGATGACCCCGACCCACCTGGCGGCCGCCCCGACGACCGGCCCCGCCACCGACCCCCTGCCCTACCTCGCCGCCGGCTGGATCCTCCTGGCCGGCCTCCACGGCCTGGTCACCAGCCGCCACGCGGTGCACGCCATCGGCTGCCTGAGCGTGCTCCAGTCCGGCACGTACGTCCTGCTGCTGGCCGTCGGCTACCGCCGCGGCGGCACCGCCCCGTACTTCACCGACATCCCGCCCGGCACCCCTGTGACCGACCCCGTCGCCCACGCCCTCACCCTGACCGACGTCGTCGTCGGCGCCGCCGTCAGCGCCCTGCTCCTCGCCCTCGTCCTGCAGACCGCCAAACGGCACGGCACCGCCGACCCCGACGCCCTCACCGGCCTCAAGGGCTGAGGCCCGGCCCCCGCCATGCCCCACGCCCCCGCCATGCCCCACGCCCCCGCCCTGCTCCCGCTCACCGTCGCCTGGCCGCTGCTCGGAGCGGTCCTGCTCGCCGGCCCCGGCCGGTGGCTGACCCGGCTCGCCGCCGACGCCCTCGCCACCGCCTGGGCCACCGCCCAACTCGCCCTGCTCGCCGGGCTGTGGGCCGCCGCCGGCGACGGCCGCATCATCGGCTGGGTCGCCGGCTGGACCCCGTCCGGCGGCCACAGCGTCGGCATCGTCCTCGCCGCCGACCGCATCGGCACCGGACTGGCGCTCCTCGCGGCCGCGCTCGTCCTGGCCGCCCTCGGCTACTCCTGGCGCTACTTCGACGAACCGGAGACCGAGCAGGGCCGCGGCGGCGCCTTCCCGGCCCTGCTCCTCCTCTTCGAAGCCGGCATGTGCGGGTTCGCCCTCACCGGCGACCTGTTCGACGCCTTCGTCTTCTTCGAGCTGATGGGCGTCGCCGCGTACGCCCTCACCGCCTACCGCGTCGAGGAGCCCCGCCCCCTCCAGGGCGCCCTCGCCTTCGCGCTGACCGGCTCGGTCGCCGGGTACTGCGCCCTGCTCGGCATCGGCCTGCTCTACGCCCGCACCGGCGAACTGGCCCTCGCCAGGATCGGCGAGGCGCTCGACGGACAGCCGGCCGGACCGGTGGGCGCCGCGGCGTTCGCCCTGATCGCCACCGCCATGCTGGTCAAGGCCGCCGCCGTGCCCTTCCACTTCTGGCTGCCCGACGCCCACGCCGAAGCCCCCTCCCCGGTGTGCATGCTGCTGTCCGGGGTCATGGTCGAACTCGGGCTCTACGGGCTGCTGCGCGTCTACTGGACGGTCTTCTCCGGCCCCGGCGGCATCCCCGCCGAAGCCTTCCGCACCACCTTCCTCGTCCTCGGCGCGCTGACCGCGCTGACCGGCGGGGTGCTCTGCTGGCAGCAGCGGCACCTCAAACGGATGCTCGCCTACTCCACCGTCGGGCACATGGGGCTGTTCCTGTGCGCCGCCGCCCTGCTTACCCCCGCGGGCACCGCCGGAGCCGCCCTGTACGCCCTCGGCCACGCCGGGGCCAAGGCCGCCCTGTTCGCACTCGTCGGCGTACTCCTCGACCGGTTCGGCTCGGTCGACGAGCACGGACTGCACGGCCGCGGCCGCGACCTCGTGGCGGCCGGAGCCCTGACCGTGGCCGGAGCGCTGGCACTGGGCGGCCTGCCGCCCTTCGGCACCGGCCTCGGCAAAGCGGTCGCCGAGCACGCCACGGCCCGCGAGGCCCCCTGGCTGCTGCCGGTGTTCCTGCTGGTCCCGGCCGTCACGGCGGGCGCCGTCCTGCGGGCCGCGCTGCGCGTGTTCGCCGGCGCCGGGACGACGCCCCGGCAACGGCACGCGGGCCCCGAGACCACCGGAAGCGGCGAGGAGCCCGAGGTACGGGACCCCAGCCGGCGGGTGCCGCGCGTCATGCTCGTCGTCCCCGCCCTGCTGCTCGCCGCCTCGCTGGCCGTCGGCCTGCTGCCCGGGCTCGCGCACCGGGTCGCGGAGGCCGCCGCCCGGTTCTGCGACCCGGCCGGCTACGCCGCCGCGGTGACCGGAGGCACATCCGCCGCGCCGGGCCCGCCGGTGCCCGCGGCCGACTGGACGGCCACCGGGGCCCTGCTGGGCCTGGCCGGCACCGTGCTCGCGGCGGCCCTGGCCGCCGCCGCGCTGTGGGGGCCGGCCCTGGGCGGGCCGGCGGCCCGGGCGGTACGGGCGACCGCCGACCGTGCCACCGCCCTCGCGGTGGTGCCGCTGCGGCGCCTGCACTCCGGGCACGTCGGGGACTACGTCGCCTGGCTCGCCGCCGGGCTGGCCGTGCTGATGGTGGTGTTCACCCTGTGCGCCTGACCCTCCGTCACGAAGCGGCCGTGGCGGTGGCGAGGGCGTCGACGACCTCGGCGAGACGGCCGTGCCGGCGCAGCACGGCGCGCTGCCGGTCGGCCCCGCTGCCCTCGTGGCGCAGCCGGCGCAGCAGGTCCTCGACCAGCGCCAGGTCCCCGGAGGCCTCCAGCCCCGGCGCCGCTCGGGTCAGGAGGCGGTCCACCAGGGTGCCGGCGGGCAGCCGCTCGCCGTTCAGCGGGTCCAGCCCCCAGCCGTGGAGCCCGTCGGCCGCGGCCAGGTCGTGCGCCGCGCGCAGCCGCCGGTCGGAGACCTCGGGGGGCGGCTGGTGGTGTTCGGCCTCGGTGAGCAGGGTTTGGGCGAGGCCCCGTACGAGGGCCGCCAGCAGCACCACAGTGTCGAGGTCGGCGTTGGCGTCGGCGACCCGGATCTCCAGGGTGGGCACGTGCTCGGAGGGGCGGGCGTACCAGTACAGCATCCGCCGGTCCATCAGGACCCGGTGCTCGACGAGCGCGGCCACGTACGCCTCGTACTGCGCCTCGCGCATCACCGGGGCGGGGCCGACGGTGGGCCAGCGGGAGAACGCCTTGTAGCGCCAGCTGTCGAACCCGGTGTCACGGCCCAGGACGAAGGGGGAGTTCCCGGTGAGGGACTGGAGGACCGGCAGCCAGGGCCGCATGCGGTGGGACAGGGACAGGGCGGTGGCCCGGTCGATGGTGCCCAGGTGCACGTGGCAGCCGCACACCAGGCCGTCGTACGGCCCCACGAGCGAGGCGAACGCGCGGGCCATGCGGCGGTAGCGGTCGGTGTCGGTGACGGTCAGCGGCCGCAGCGGCGGCACGGCCGGGGTCCCCGTCGCCACCAGCCGGCAGCCGTGCTCCGCCGCGGCCGCACCGGCGACGCGCCGCAGCCGCGCCAGCTCCGCCCGCAGCCCGGCCGTGTCGGCCACGGGCAGGGTGCACACCTCCACCTGGGCGGCGTAGAACTCGGTCTGGACCTGCCCGCCGAGCTCCTCGGCGGCCGCGGCGATCACGGCCGGAGCCCGCTCCGCCGGACGCCTGCCGACCCGGTCGACCAGCAGGAACTCCTCCTCCACTCCCATCGTCAGCGCACGCATCGGGCTCTCCTCGCTCCGGACCCCGCGCATACCCGGGTGCGGGGGAGCGCAGTCCCGCGAGGGCGCGTCAGCGGTCGTCGCGCATGGCGTCCAGGTCCTCGTCCTCCAGGTCCCGCATCACATCGCGCAGCGTCGCGTCCTCCCGGCCCCGCTCGTGCGCCACCTCGCCGGGGCTGCGCGGCCGCCCGCCCGTCCTCGGCTGCCCGGGACCCGGCACCCGGACCCGCCGCCCGCGGCCCTGGTCCTGCTGCCGTTCCCGGTCCCCGCTCCTGTCCTGCCGGCCACTCATCACACGCCCTCCTCACACCCCCCTTCGAACGTACTCCCCGGCGTTTGTCCGTACCGCCCCCGGGCAGACGCCGACGTGCCGCCCCGTGGTCTCGAACGCGGGGCGGACCACGTTGTCGCCGGCCGGGAGGCGGTGGGCTGCGGAGCGGCCCACGATGGAGTGGAACGGGCTCGGGTGTGGGGTGCGTGCCTGATGGACGAGGACATGCAGGTCGACGACCTGATCGACAGCGCGGCGCAGGCCGCCGGCGGCTGGCTGGGCTCCCTGCCGGTCGCCCTGGTGGCCACCAGCGCCACCGGCACGATCGTGCGCTGGAACCAGGTCGCGCAGCAGCTGCTCGGCTACGCGCCGCCGCAGATGCTCGGCCACAACATCGCCGACCTCCTCCACCCCGGATCCGACCGCAGCCTCGGCCGCTCCCTGTGGGAGACCGCCGCCACCGGCCGGGGCGTGATGGGCACGGTGACCGCCTGGCACCGCGACGGGCACCCGATGGAGCTGGAGATATGGGCCTCGCCCGTCGCCGACCGGCAGGGGCCCGGCGCCGCCACGGTCCTGGTCTTCGCCGCCGACGCCCCCGCCGCCCGACGCATCCGCGGCTCCTCGGCGGTCTGGGACGGCCTGTTCGCCCGCTCACCCGTCGGCATCGCCATCCTCGACACCCAGCTGCGCTTCCTCCAGGTCAACGCCGCCCTCGAAGCCATGAACGGGCTGCCGGAGTCGGCCCACGTGGGACGCCGCCTCGCCGAGATCCTGCCCGCGGTCAACGCCCGCGACATGGAGGAGGCCATGCTCCGGGTCCTGGAGACCGGCGAGCCGGTCCTGGACCTGCGCCGCGTCGGGCGGACCCCGGCCGAACCGGACCAGGACCGGGTGTGGTCCTGCTCCTACGTACGGGTCGAGGACCCCGCCCACATGCCCATCGGCGTCATCGCCTCCCTCGTCGACGTCACCGAACAGCAGCGCGACCACGTCGAGGCGGCGGCGGGCCGGCGCCGCCTCGCCCTGCTCAGCGAGGCCAGCATCCGGATGGGCTCCAGCCTGGACCTGGAGCGCACCGCGCAGGAACTCGCCGACCTCGCCGTGCCGCGCCTCGCCGACGCCGTCACCGTCGACGTCCTCGACTCCCTGGCCCGCGGGGACGAGCCCGGCATGGGCCTCACCGGCGGCGTGGCCCTGCGGCGGCTGGGCCGCGCCCCGCTCGGCGGATCCCGGGTGACGGACATCCTCGCCCCCCTCGGCCGGACCCTCCTCTTCCCCGCGACCGCCCCCTACACCCAGGCCCTCGCCGGCCGCCAGCCCTTCCTGGTGGCCCGGCTCGACCGGCAGGCCGTCGCCACCGCCGCCCGGCACACGGCCCGGCCCGCGCAACTGGTCGAGGCGGGCGTCCACTCCTTCGTCATGGCCCCGCTCGTGGCCCGGGACCGGGTCCTCGGCGTCGCCGGTTTCTACCGCACCGGCCCGCTCGGCCCCTTCGGCTCCGAGGACGTCACCCTGGCCGCCGAACTCGCCGCCCGCGCCGCCCTCAGCATCGACAACGCCCGCCTCTACCAGCGCGAGCACGAGACCGCCGTCATCCTCCAGCGCAGCATGCTGCCCCAGCACATCACCCCGCCCCCGGGCATCGCCGTCAGCCACCGCTACCTGCCCGCGAGCGACGTCAACGAGGTCGGCGGCGACTGGTACGACGTGCTGCCCCTGGCCGGCGGCAAGGCCGCCCTGCTGATCGGCGACGTCATGGGCCACGGCATCGGCGCCGCCGCCGTCATGGGCCGGCTGTCCGCCTCCGTACGCTCCCTGGCCCGCCTGGACCTGTCGCCCGTGCGGCTGCTGCACCAGCTGGAGGCCGCCCTGGCCGACCTGGCCGAACCGATGCTCGCCACCTTCCTGTACGTGGTCGTCGACCCCGCCGCCGGCCGCTGCACCGTCACCCGGGCCGGGCATCCCCCGCCCGCCCTGGCCCTCCCCGACGGCACCGTCCGGATCCTCGACACCCCGCCCGGGGTCCCGCTCGGGGTCGGGGGCATCGCCTTCACCCCGACCGAGGTCGACGTGCCGCCGGGCAGCCTCCTCGTCCTCTACACCGACGGCCTGATCGAAGCGCGCGGCAGCGACCTCGACGAGCGGCTGTCCGAACTCACGCAACTCCTCGCGGACCCGCAGCGCCGGCTGGACCACGTGTGCGACTCCCTGATCACCCACCTGGTGCCGGCCGCGGCGGACGACGACATCGCCCTCCTCGTCGCACGGGTGGGTGACTAGACACGGGGGGGTGACCGGAGGGGTCCCGGCGCGGTGTGACGAGGGCCCCGCGGCGGCCGCAAGCGGCGCCGCGGGGCCCTCGGGGCGCGGGTCAGCCCGTGCCGAGGAGGCCGTTCATCCGGGTGATCTCGGCGCTCTGGGAGCCGATGATCGCGGCGGCCATGTCCTTCGCGGGCTGGTAGCCGCCGTCCTTCTGCTCGGTCCTGGCCATGGCCACGGCGCCCTCGTGGTGCTTGACCATCAGCCGCAGGAACGCGGTGTCGAACTCCTTGCCGGAGGCCCGGGTGAGCCGGTCCATCTCCTCGCCCGTCATCATCCCGGACATGGTGTGGCCTGCGTGTCCGCCGCCCTCCGCGGCGGGCACCTGCTCGCCCCAGGCGGTCAGCCAGCCGGACAGGGTCTTGATCTCCGGGTCCTGGGCCCTGCGGATCTCGTCGGCCAGCGCCTTGACCTCGGCCGACTCCGCCCGGGTCGCGGCCAGCGAGGCCATCTCCAGGGCCTGGCGGTGGTGCGGGATCATGCCCTGGGCGAAGGCGGTGTCGGCGCCGTTGTTCGGGCCCGCGCCCCGTGCGGACGCCGACGGGGCCGCGGAGGCGGAGGCGTCGTGGCCGGCGCCGTGCCCGGCGGCGGGGGCGTCGGACTTTCCGCCGCAGGCGGCGAGGACGAAGGCGGCGGTGACGGCCGCGGCCAGCGCGGCGGTACGGCGGATCGGGGAACGCTTGACGTGCATGGTGGTGCTTCTCCTGTACTGGGGCGTGTCGGAACGGGCTCGGCCGGCGGGAACGCCGGGGAGCCGCCCTATATGCGCAGGAGCTGCAGTTCGCTGAGGGAGGGCGGCGCGCGCCCGTACGCCCTCGCCCCGGCCGGTGCCGCGAGCGCGGCCGCCGCCTCGGCGGGGGCCCCGCCGGCGGCGGGCGCGAGGGCGGGCAGGACCGGGGCGGCGCTGGTGCCGGAGGCCGCGCAGGCGGGGTCGGCGTGCCGGGCGTGCCCGCCGCCGGGGCCGTCGTGCGCGGGGCCGCCCGTATGGGCGCAGTCGTCGTCTCCCGGCGCGGCGTGCGCGGTGGCACGGGGGGCGGCCACGGCGTGGGCGGTCGTGGGGGCCGTCGGGTGGGGGAGGCCGCCCGGGCCCAGGCCGTGCATGGCGAGCAGGCCCGTGAGGACCGCCAGGACCAGGAGCGGGAGCGCGGACGGGCCGGAAGGCCTCCGCACGCGTCCCGCTCGCTTCCTCATGCCGGGCATCGTATGCGAGCGCCCGGTGATACTCCAAAGGGGTAGGGGGTATGTGCCGGACGAGGCGGGAGGCGTCAGACCGGCCGCCCCCGGTGCAGCTCCAGGGGGCCGGTGCCCTCGGCGAGGGCCGTGAGGCAGGCCTTGATCTGCCGGCGCAGGTGCGGCTTCACCAGCCCGCGCAGCTCCCGGCGGCGAACCGTCCTCCACTCCAGCAGCTCGGTCGGCTCCAGCCGGATCCGGGTCAGCGCCGCCGCGTCGAGCACCCCGCCGTCGTAGAGGAACCGCACCCGCGCCGGGTACCCCGGCCGATGGGACCAGTTGACGGCCAGGAGGCGGCCCGGGGCGAGGTCCAGGCCGATCTCCTCGCGCACCTCCCGCGCGGCGGCCGCCCGGGGGGTCTCGCCGAGGTCGCTGTCGACCCCGCCCCCGGGCAGCAGCCAGCGGCCCGGCTCGCCGTAACCGGGCCGGACCAGCAGCACCCCGCCGGCCCCGTCGGTGAAGAGGACGTTCGCCGCGGTGAGGGCCTTCGGCCGCGCGGCCCGGTGGGCGGCCGCGTCGTAGCCGCCCGCCTGCTCCCGGGCCGCCCGGTCCGCCGGGTCGAACCCGGCCGGGGAGCCGGGCTGCGGCACGCCGTCGACGAGGTGGGCCAGGGACCCCGAGTACAGCGCGGCCAGCGCGGCGCGCAGCCGCGGCGCGATCCGCGCGGGCAGCTGCCGCACCGCCTCCTCGGGCGGGAGCCAGCGGGCCTCGGACACCTCGCCGTCCGGGAAGGAGAGCGCCCCGGCCCGTTCGGCCGACAGCGGCCCCACCAGGTACACGAGCACCACGAGCGCCCGCCCCAGCGCGCCGGGCGCGCAGGAGTCGACGGCGAGCAGCCGGCCGACCGGCACGCCCAGGTCCAGCTCCTCCTTCAGCTCGCGGGCGAGCCCCTCCTCCGGGGTCTCGGTGTCCTCCACCGTGCCGCCGGGCAGTTCGAGCCCGTCCTTGTAGGAAGGGGTCAGTACGAGGACCCGCCCGCCGGGGTCCAGGACGATCCCGGTCGCGGCGACCAGCGGGGACGGCTGGGCCGCGTAATAGGCGCGCAGGGCCTCGGGCGACGGTCGGTCGGGCACGGTGACGGCTCCTGGGGGTGGGGCGGACCGGGTGGCCCGGAGGACGGAACACGCCCCTCGGGCGGTACCCGCGCATCCCTACCACGTCCGCGGCCCGCGCAGGCCGGCCGCCGCGGACCGTCCCTCCCCGATGGGACGCCACGGCCGGACCCCGCCGCGCTGCGCGCGGTGCCGTGCCGGAGGACTTCAGGCCCGGGCCAGGAGCATGCCGCCCATCGTGACCATGGTCGCGGCCACCAGCCCGTCCAGCACCCGCCACGCGCCCGGCTTCGCGAGCAGGCCGCTCAGCAGCCGGGCCCCGTAACCGAGGGTGGAGAACCAGGTCAGGCTCGCCAGGACGGCCCCGAGCCCGAAGGCCCAGCGCAGATCGCCCCGGTCGGCGGCCAGCGAGCCCACCAGCAGGACGGTGTCCAGGTAGACGTGCGGGTTGAGCCAGGTCATCGCCAGGCAGGTCAGCACGGCCGCGCGGGCGGAGCCGGAGGAGGCACCCTCGGTGGTGAGGGCCGCGCCCGGAGCGGGGCGCAGCACCCGGCGCGCCGCGAGGATCCCGTAGCAGACGAGGAAGCCGCCGCCGGCGATCCCGACGGCCGTCAGGGCGGCCGGCCAGGCCGTGACGAAGGCGCCGACCCCGGCCACGCCCAGCGCGATGAGGGCCGCGTCGGACACCGCGCAGATGGCCACCACCCACAGGACGGCGTGCCGCCGCGCGCCCTGCCGGAGCACGAAGGCGTTCTGCGCGCCGATGGCGACGATGAGGGAGAGGCCGGTGCCGAAACCGGCCAGGAGCGCTGCGGTGATGCCGTTGTTCATGCCTCCGACCGTAGGCAGCGCGCGCCGCTCAGTACAGCTAAAGATTTTTACGTACCCTTAGCGCTCGTGATGGAAGAGCTTCCCCTGGAACAGGTGCGGACGCTGCTCGCCGTCGTCGATGAGGGCACCTTCGACGCGGCCGCCGCCGCCCTGCACGTGACGCCCTCCGCCGTCAGCCAGCGGGTGAAGGCCCTGGAGCAGCGCACCGGCCGGGTCCTGCTGATGCGCACCAAGCCCGTGCGCGCCACGGCGTCCGGCGAGGTGGTGGTCCGCTTCGCCCGCCAGCTCGCCCGGCTGGAGCGCGACGCCCGCGCCGAGCTGGGCATGGGGACCGCCGACGGGCAGGGCCCGGTCCGGCTGCCGGTCGCGGTGAACGCCGACTCGCTGGCCACCTGGTTCCTGCCCGTGCTCCGCCGCATCCCGCGGGAGGACCCGCCCGTCTGCCTCGAGCTGTACCGCGAGGACGAGGCCCACACCACGGCGCTGCTGCGCGAGGGCCAGGTGATGGCGGCCGTCACCTCCACGCCGGACCCGGTGGCGGGCTGCACCGTGCGCGCGCTCGGGCTGGTCCGCTACCTGCCGGTCGCCGCCCCCGGCTTCGCGGCCCGCCACCTGACCGGGGAGCCCGCGGCGGACCTGCGCACGGCGCCGACCATCGTCGCGGACCGCCGCGACGACCTCCAGGACGCGTTCGTCCGCTCGCTCACCCGGGACGGCACGGGCGCCTCGCCCGTCCGCCACCGCATGCCGGCCGCCGAGGCCTTCCGTGACGCGGTGGTCGCCGGCCTCGGCTGGGGGCTGCTGCCCGAGCCGCAGGCCGAGCCCCTGCTGCGCGCCGGGGCGCTCGTACGGCTGGCGCCGGGGCGGACGCTGGACGTACCGCTGTACTGGCAGCAGTGGAAGCTGGACTCGCCCGCCCTGGCGGCACTGGCCCGGCTGGTCGCCGAGACCGCCCGGGCGGCCCTCCTGCCGCCCGGCCGGCCCCGCTCCGGCGGACCCGCCGCCGGCGACCGCCCCCGCTGACCGCCCCCAGGATGAGGGCGGGGCCGGGGCGTCGGCGCGGCCGACACCCTCCTCCTCGGCCGCAGGACCTACGAGGGCTTCGCCGGGGCACCCGCAGCTGCCGCAGGAGGGCGAACTCGTGCCCCCTACGAGGACGCCCGGACCCGTCCGCCCCGGCAGGGCACCGCCTGAACCCTGACGTGATCATGCCTCTACGCTTGGCCCCGGCAGGCCGTCGACGGACGGCCGGTGAGGGAACGGAGCGGGCGGTGCCGGTGCCATCGGAACAGGCGAACGACGGAGACCTGGTCGGCAGGGCACTCGGAGGCCGCTACCGGGTGACCGCGGTGATCGGCCGCGGCGGCATGGGTGTGGTCGCGCGGGCGGTGGACGAGGTGCTCGGCCGGGAGGTCGCCGTCAAGCTGCTGCGGGCCTACACCGACGCCAGCCCGGCCGAACTCGCCGACCTGCGGACCCGGATGCGTCGGGAGGCGCAGGCCGCCGCGCGGATCCGGCACGCCGGCGTGGTCACCGTGCACGACGTCACCGAGGACCAGGGGCTGCCGGTCATCGTCATGGAACTCGTCGACGGCCCCTCCCTCGACGCCGTCGTCGAACGCGACGGCGCGCTCGACCCGTACGAGGCCGCCGCGATCGGCGCCCGGCTGATGGACGCCCTCGACGCCGCCCACCGGGCCGGGGTCCTGCACCGGGACGTCAAGCCGGGCAACGTGCTGCTGGAGCGGGGCGGCCGGGTCGTCCTCACCGACTTCGGCATCGCCAGCATGCAGGCCCCCGACGACGAGGAACGGGCGAAGCTGACCCGCAGCGGGGAGATCGTCGGCTCCCTCGACTACCTGCCGCCGGAGCGCGCCCAGGGCCGCGAACCCGGACCCGCCTCGGACATCTGGTCGCTGGGGATGACCCTGTACGCGGCGGTGGAGGGCGTGTCGCCGTTCCGCCGCACGTCGGTGTGGTCGACGCTGTCCGCGATCGTCGCCGAACCCCTGCCGCAGGCCCGGCGCGCGGGCCCGCTCGGGCCGGTGCTCCAGGCCCTGATGGCGAAGGACCCGGAGTCCCGGCCGACCGCCGAACAGGCCCGCGCGATCCTGGAGTCGGTGGCCGCCGGGGGCGCCGGTACCGGTGGGGCGTGGGGGGCCGCAGCCGCCGCCGGGGCCGGGGGAGCCGGCGCGGCGTATCCGGGGCAGCCCGTGCCGTCGGGCCCGGACGGCACGGCGGCCCATCCCGGCCCGCCGGGCCACACCGCCGCGGTGCAGCCCGCGGCCGGCGGGTTCGGGCCGGCGCCAACCGCCCCGTCCGCCGCCGCGCCGCCGCCGTTCGGGCCGGCGCCCGGGTTCGGGCCGCCGCCGGGCGCTGCCGGCGGACCGTTTCCGCAGCAGCCCCACGCCCCGTCCCCCTACGCCCCGTTCCCCCCGCAGGGCGGCCTGTCGGGGCAGCCGCCGGCCGCCGTCGGCGCGGCCGGGGCGCCGGACGGGGGCCGGGGGCGCGGCCGCGGCCGGCTCGCGGTCGCCGTCGCCGTGGTCGCCGTCCTCGCCGCCGGTGGGGTCACGTACGCCGTCACCTCCGGAGGCGGCGACGGCGGGAAGAAGGCGCAGGCCAAGGCGACACCGCCGGCCGCCGCCCCCGACTCCCCGCCCACCGGCGACCTGCCGGCGACGCCGGCCCCCGGCCCCTCCCCGTCCCCGTCCAGGACCGGCCCCTCCGCCACCCCGTCGAAGAAGCCCGGCACGGCGTCGCCCTCCGCCCCGGCGTCCTCACCCGCCGCCAAGCCGGGCCCCGTGCCGACGGGCTGCGCCGGCTGGACCCACAAGGACCCCAAGCCCGGCACCTATGGCTTCATATCCGGTGACCACCACCTCCTGGCCGCCCCCTACCAGCAGTGTGCCCAGGGCAGCCTGGTCAAGAGCGGCACGAAGCTCTGGTACCACTGCTACATCGTCAACTCGTACGGGAACCAGTGGACGTTCGTCCGCGTGGACGGCACCAACCAGACCGGCTGGCTCTACAACCGAGACCTGACCGGCCAGAAGGGATCGTCCCCCGCCTGTTAGCGGTCGTTTCCCAGGGCGTCACCGCTCACCGAACCGAGTGCGGAGGGCGGCTCGCCGTCAGTTCGGGGCGATGGGGCCCCGGTAGGGGAGGGTCTGGCTGTAGACGACGCTCGTGGTGGTGCTGCCGAAGCCGGCGAGTTCGTCCATGAGGGTTTCCAGGTGCTCCATGGAGGTCGCGGCCACCTTCAGGGTGTAGCAGTCGTCGCCGGTGGTGCGCAGGCACTCCAGGACCTCGCGGCGTTCGGCGAGGAGGCGGCGCAGCGGTTCGTGGCGGTTGCCCGGATACTTCAACCGGACGACGGCGAGGACGGGGTAGCCGACCTTGGCCAGGTCGATCTCGGCGCGGTAGCCCGTGATGACGCCCAAGGCCTCCAGATTGCGGACGCGTTCGGTGGTTGCCGAGGGGCTGAGGTTCACACGGCGGCCCAGTTCGCTGAGGGAGACGCGGGCCTCCCGTTGCAGCTGTTCGATGATCGCCCAGTCGACGTGGTCGAGATTCCCGGTCATCTGCCGAAAGTACCAGCAAAATCATGGCCAGACGGCCTTTACGCAGGGAGCTTCCGGTTCCGTGTGCCATGATCGCCGGGATAGCCTCGGGCCATGCAACTGGGCGTCAATGTACCGAATTTCGGCCCCGGGACCGATCCCGGCATCCTGCGTGAATGGGCGCGGCTCGCGGAAGGCCTCGGCCTCGGCGCCCTCATGGTGTCGGACCATGTGGTGGTCACCCCCGATGTGGCCGAGCGGTACCCGGAGCCGTTCTACGAGCCGTTCACCACCCTGGCGTGGCTGGCCGGTCTCACCACCACGGTGCGGCTGGGCACGACCGTGCTCGTCCTGCCCTACCGGCATCCCCTGCTGGTGGCCCGCATGGCCGCCAACCTCCGCCAACTGAGCGGCGGCCGCCTCGTCCTCGGAGTGGGCGTCGGCTGGGCCCGCCGGGAGTTCGAGGCGCTGGGCGTGCCGTTCACCGCCCGCGGCCGGCTGACGGACGAGTGCCTCGGCCTCCTCCGGGAGGCCAGGGAGGCAGGGCGCGAGGAGGGCGACGTCCCCCTCTGGATCGGCGGCCACAGCGAGGCGGCCCTGCGGCGCGCCGTCAGGTTCGGTGACGCCTGGCACCCGCTGCGGCTCCCCCTTCCTCGGATGCGCGCGATCCTGCGGCGGCACGCCCTGCCGGGGTTCGCCCCCCGGATCGCCCTGCGCGTCACCGACGCCCCGGTCGACGCCCCCGACCGGCCCGCCGGCGTCGGCACCGTCGAGCAGATCACCGACGACCTCCGCCAACTGCGCCTGTTGGGGGCGGACACCGTCGTACTCGACCCCTACCACGGAGATCCGGAGGAGACCCGCCGGCCCGACGCGGCATGGCAGGCCCTCACCACCGTGGCCACCCACTGGAAGAAGACCGCATCATGATCACCTCGGCCGACGAGGCCCTTCTGCGGCGTGCCATCGGCATCGCCGCCCACGCCGTCACCCTGGGCGATGCCCCGTACGGTTCCCTTCTGGCCGGACCGGACGGCGCCGTGCTCGCGGAAGCCCACAACACGGTCCGCCGGGACGACGACATCACCGCCCACCCGGAACTGAAGCTCGCCCGCTGGGCGGCCCGCGAACTCGACCCGGAGTCGGCCGCCCGTACCACCCTCTACACCAGCTGCCAGCCGTGCGGCATGTGCGACGGCGGCATCGCCCGCTCCGGCATCGGCCGCGTGGTCTACGCCCTGTCGACCGAACAGCTCATCGCGCTCAACCCCCCGTCGGGCGCCTGGCCGGCCGTCCCACACGACGGCCCGGCCCTCCACGACGAGGCGCACGCCCCCGTGGCGGCCTACTACCGGCCCCCGCGCTGACCAGGGCGCGGGCACGGCCGTCGCAACCTCCCCTGACACCGGCGATCTCCCGGCCGCCTAAGCTGCGCCCATGGAGTCCTACACCATCGGCCAGGCGGCCCGGCTGCTCGGCGTCAGCGTCGACACGGCCCGCCGCTGGGCCGACGCCGAGCGCTTCCCCACCCGCCGCGAGGGCACCCGCCGCATGGTCGACGGCCCCGACCTGGCCGCGTTCTGCGTCGAGGCCGCGCAGGAGGGCGCCGAGAGCGAGGAGGCCCCGTACACCTCGGCGCGCAACGCCTTCCCCGGCATCGTCACCGGCGTGAAGCTCGGCACCGTCGACGCCCAGGTCGAGATCCAGGCCGGCCCGCACCGCATCGTCTCCCTGCTGACCCGGGAGGCGGTCGAGGAGCTGGGCCTGGAGGTCGGCTCGCGGGCCACGGCGCGGGTGAAGTCGACCAGCGTGTTCATCGACCGCGCCTGACCTCCGGCGGGCCCCCGGCCGCGGCGGTGGCAGACTGGCCGCTGATCCGCCGAAGGGAAGTACCTCCGTGTCCATGTTCAGCAACCTGCGCCGGGCCGTGCGCCGCGGCTACCGGAGGGCCGTCGACCTCAGCCACCCCGCCCGCTCGCCGCTCGGCAGCGCGGTGGTCAACTGCGTGGTCTACCAGGACGGCATCCGCCAGGAGGGCTGCGCCGAGGTCGAGGAGGCGCTGCGCCGGGTCCGCAAGACCGGCGAGGGCTTCGTCTGGATCGGCCTGCACGAACCCTCGCAGCTGGAGCTCGCCGGGCTCGCGGAGCTGCTCGGGCTGCACCCGCTGGCCGTCGAGGACGCCGTCCACGCCCACCAGCGGCCCAAGGTGGAGCGCTACGACGACACCCTCTTCGCCGTCTTCAAGACCGTCCGCTACGTCGAGCACGAGGAACTGACCGCGACCAGCGAGGTGGTGGAGACCGGCGAGCTGATGGCCTTCGTCGGCGAGGACTTCGTCATCACCATCCGGCACGGCGGCCACGGCACCCTCGGCCCGGTCCGCGAGGCCCTGGAGGCCGAGCCGGAGCAGCTGGCGAAGGGGCCCGCGGCCGTGCTGCACGCCATGGCCGACCACGTGGTCGACGACTACGTGGCCGTCACGGACGCGGTGCAGAGCGACATGGACGCCGTGGAGACCGCCGTGTTCAGCGAGTACGGAGGACGGGGCGACGCGGGCCGGATCTACCAGCTCAAGCGCGAACTCCTCGAACTGCGGCGGGCCGTGGCCCCGCTGGGACGGCCGCTGGAGCACCTGGCCACGCAGCCGATACCGGTGATCCCGGCGGAGGTCCGGGCGTACTTCCGGGACGTGGCCGACCACCTGACGCGGGCGACCGAGCAGATCGGGGCCTACGACGGCCTCCTCGACTCGATCCTCCAGGCCCACCTGGCCCAGGTGACGGTCGCCCAGAACGAGGACATGCGCAAGATCACGGCGTGGGCGGCGATCGTGGCCGTGCCGACGATGGTGTGCGGGGTCTACGGCATGAACTTCGACCACATGCCGGAACTGCACTGGACGTACGGCTATCCGCTGGTCCTCGTGGTCATGGCGGTGGCCTGCTGGGTCATCCACCGCGGCTTCCGCCGCAACGGCTGGCTCTGACCCCGTCCGCACGGCGAAACCGATGGCGCGATCGGCCGCCGCACGGATTAGGGTCCGGCTGTCGGAAGACGGATCGGATCAGCGCGAACGGGGCGGGTCAGGCATGGCGGAACAGGCAGTGGCGGAACAGGCAGTGGCGGAAGAGGCACGGGCGGCGGGGGAGCTCGCCGGCGAGCGGGTACGGCTGGAGCCGCTGGACCACCGGCACCACGACGGGCTGTGCGAGGCGGTCCGCGACGGGAACCTCTGGGAGCTCGCGGTCACCCTCGTCCCGCACCCCGACGAGGTGCGCGGCTTCATAGCCGACGCCGTCGCGGGACGCGAGGCCGGCACGGACCTCGCGTACGCGACCGTGGACCTGGCCACCGGCCGGATCGCCGGTTCGACCCGGCTGATGAAGATCGACGCCGCCAACCGGCGGCTGGAGATCGGCTGGACCTTCCTCGGCCGGACCCGGCAGCGCACGGGCGTGAACGCCGAGGCCAAGCTCCTCATGCTCACGCACGCCTTCGAGGAACTCGGCATGAACCGCGTCGAGTTGCTCACCGACGTGCGCAACGCCGCTTCGCGCGCCGCCATCGCCCGCCTCGGCGCGACCCAGGAGGGGATCCTGCGGCGGCACATGGTCATGCGGGACGGCCACGTCCGCGACACGGTGGTCTTCTCCCTCATCCGTCCGGAGTGGCCGGCCGCGAAGCGGGCCCTGCGCGAGCGCCTGGCGGCCCGCCGGGAGGGCTGAACCGGGGCCCGGACGGACGGATTCCGGACAGGGTGCGGGCCCAGGGGTGTTCCACGTTTCCCACATCTGGTAGGAAAGTTTCCTAACGGAACAGGGAAGGCTCAACCCCCCTACGGAGGCCTCGTGTTCACCCCTCGCCGCACCACCCTGCCCCTCGGCGCGCTCCTCGGCGCCGCCCTCCTCGCCGTCCCGGCCGCGGCCCAGGCCGTGCCCGCCGCACCCGCTCCCGTCACCGCACCCGCTCCCGTCACCGCCCGCGCGGCGGCCGGGCTCGACGACCCGGCGAAGAAGGACATCGCCATGCAGATCGTCTCCAGCGCCGAGAACTCCTCCCTCGACTGGAAGGCCCAGTACAAGTACATCGAGGACATAGGCGACGGCCGCGGCTACACGGCCGGCATCATCGGCTTCTGCTCCGGCACCGGCGACATGCTCGACCTCGTCGAGTACTACACCCAGGTCGAACCCGGGAACGTGCTCGCCAAGTACCTCCCGGCCCTGCGCAAGGTCAACGGCACCGACTCCCACAGCGGCCTGGGCTCCAACTTCACCAGGGACTGGGCGAAGGCCGCGCAGGACGCCGTGTTCAAGAAGGCCCAGGACCACGAGCGCGACCGGGTCTACTTCGACCCCGCCGTCAAGCAGGGCAAGTCCGACGGGGTCGGCACCCTCGGCCAGTTCGCCTACTACGACGCGATCGTCATGCACGGCGACGGCTCCGACCCCACGAGCTTCCGCAACATCCGCAAGCGGGCCCTGTCCAAGGCCAAGCCCCCCGCCCAGGGCGGCAACGAGACCGCCTGGCTCAACGCCTTCCTCGACGCCCGCGTCTGGGCGATGAAGCAGGAGGAGGCGCACAGCGACACCAGCCGCGTCGACACCGCCCAGCGCGTCTTCCTGAAGAAGGGCAACCTGAACCTGAACACCCCCCTTGACTGGAAGGTGTACGGGGACTCCTTCCACATCGGCTGACCCCGGGCCGCCGACCAGCCCAACTGCCCTTGAAACCAAGGGTGCTGGCTTTATTTCGATGGCTCGAAGTGGCTTGAGGGCGCCCCCGTGAGGGCATAACCCCGGCCGGCCCCGTTTTTCCGGGGAGGGGCCGCAGGTTCCGTCCCAAGGGGGGACTCGTGAACTACTACCTCGACGTCATCAAGCGGTACGCCGACTTCCAGGGCCGCGCCCGCCGCCAGGAGTACTGGATGTTCCTCCTCTGGAACATCCCGATCGTCATCGTCCTCACGATCCTCGACTACGCGCTCGGCAGCTACCCGGTCATCACCTGGATCTACACCCTGGCCGTGTTCCTCCCCTCCCTGGGGGTCTCGATCCGCCGGCTGCACGACACCGGCAAGTCCGGCTGGTGGTACCTCGTCAGCCTCATCCCGTTCATCGGGTTCATCTGGATGCTCATCCTGATGGCCACCGAGGGTGACGCCGGGCCGAACGCGTACGGCCCCAGCCCGAAGCAGCTCGCGGCCTGACACGCCCCCGGGCACCCCGCGCGCCACAGCGCCGTCACCGGCCCGTCGCAGCCGGTGACGGCGCTTTCGCGTGCCGCAGTGACACGCGTCTCGCTCGGGTTGCGGCAGGGGGCTGTCCTGACCGGGCCGATCACGAGATATCTTGATGTCGAGCAATGTTGCAGACGAGAGACGCAGACTGTGGAGCGGAGCATCCGGTGACTGACTCGACCATCATCTACACGCACACTGACGAGGCCCCGGCCCTCGCGACGTATTCCTTCCTGCCTGTGATCCAGGCCTACGCGTCGACGGCCGGTGTGAATGTCGAGACCCGTGACATCTCCCTGGCCGGTCGGATCATCGCCGTGTTCCCCGAGTACCTCGAAGAGGGGCAGCGCATCGCCGACGCCCTCGCCGAGCTCGGCGAGCTGGCGAAGACCCCCGAGGCCAACATCATCAAGCTGCCCAACGTCTCGGCCTCGATCCCGCAGCTGAAGGCCGCGATCGCCGAGCTCCAGGGCCAGGGCTACGCCCTTCCGGACTACCCGGACGACCCGAAGTCGGACGAGGAGCGCGACATCCGCGCCCGCTACGACAAGATCAAGGGCAGCGCCGTCAACCCGGTCCTGCGCGAGGGCAACTCCGACCGCCGCGCCCCCGCCTCGGTGAAGAACTACGCCAAGGCCCACCCGCACCGCATGGGCGCCTGGACCCCCGAGTCGAAGACGAACGTCGCCACCATGGGCGCCGACGACTTCCGCTCCACCGAGAAGTCCACGGTCATCGCCGAGGCCGGCACCCTGCGCATCGAGCACGTCGCCGCCGACGGCGCCGTCACCGTGCTGCGCGAGTCCGTACCGGTCCTGGCCGGCGAGGTCGTCGACGCGTCCGTCATGCACGTCGACGCCCTGCGCACCTTCCTCAACGACCAGATCGCGCGCGCCAAGGCCGAGAACGTCCTGTTCTCCGTGCACCTCAAGGCCACGATGATGAAGGTCTCCGACCCGATCGTCTTCGGCCACGTGGTCCGCGCCTTCTTCCCGAAGACCTTCGCCCGCTACGGCGAGACCCTGGCCGCCGCCGGCCTCTCCCCGAACGACGGCCTCGGCACCATCCTGAACGGCCTGGGCGCCCTCGCCGACGGCGACGCGATCAAGGCCTCCTTCGACGCCGAGCTCGCCGAGGGCCCGGCCCTCGCCATGGTCGACTCCGACAAGGGCATCACCAACCTGCACGTGCCGTCCGACGTCATCGTCGACGCCTCGATGCCGGCCATGATCCGCACCTCCGGCCACATGTGGGGCCCGGACGGCGCCGAGGCCGACACCCTCGCCGTCCTCCCGGACAGCAGCTACGCCGGCGTCTACCAGGCCGTCGTCGAGGACTGCCGCGCCCACGGCGCGTTCGACCCGGCCACCATGGGCTCGGTGCCGAACGTCGGCCTCATGGCGCAGAAGGCCGAGGAGTACGGCAGCCACGACAAGACCTTCGAGATCGCCGCCGCGGGCACCGTCCGCGTCGTCGACGCCGCGGGCAACGCGCTCATCGAGCAGCAGGTCGCCGCCGGCGACATCTTCCGCGCCTGCCAGACCAAGGACCTGCCGATCCAGGACTGGGTCAAGCTCGCCGTCACCCGCGCCCGCGCCACCGGCGCCCCGGCCGTCTTCTGGCTCGACGAGACCCGCGCCCACGACGCGCAGCTGATCGCCAAGGTCAAGACGTACCTGGCCGAGCACGACACCGACGGTCTCACCATCGAGATCCTCTCCCCGGTCGAGGCCACCAAGTACTCCCTGGAGCGCATCCGCCGCGGCGAGGACACCATCTCGGTGACCGGCAACGTGCTGCGCGACTACCTGACCGACCTCTTCCCGATCCTGGAGCTGGGCACCAGCGCCAAGATGCTGTCGGTCGTCCCGCTGATGGCGGGCGGCGGCCTCTTCGAGACGGGCGCCGGCGGCTCCGCCCCGAAGCACGTCCAGCAGCTGGTCAAGGAGAACTACCTGCGCTGGGACTCGCTCGGCGAGTTCTTCGCGCTGGCCGCCTCCTTCGAGCACCTCGCCACCACCACGGGCAATGCCCGCGCCCAGGTGCTGGCCGACACCCTCGACCGCGCCACCGGCACCTTCCTCAACGAGGACAAGTCGCCGACCCGTCGCCTCGGCGGCATCGACAACCGCGGCAGCCACTTCTACCTCGCCCTGTACTGGGCGCAGGAGCTGTCCCGCCAGATCGACGACCCGAAGCTCGCCGCGGCCTTCGAGCCGCTCGCCAAGACGCTGGCCGAGTCCGAGCAGAAGATCGTCGCCGAGCTGAACGCCGTCCAGGGCTCCCCGGCCGACATCGGCGGCTACTACCAGCCCGACCCGGCCAAGGCCGCGGCCGTCATGCGTCCGTCCGCGACGCTGAACGAGGCGCTCGCGCTCCTCGGCTGACGCCCCGGGCGCCCGCAGCGGTAGGGGTCCGCCCCGGCCGGCACACCACGCCGGCCGGGGCGGACCCGTGTCCGCACCCGGATCAGAGCCGGTGGACGCGGCCCTGGCCGACGGCCAGCGGGTGGCGGCCCGCCGCCAGGATGCGCACGCCGGGCGCCACCGCGAGCAGCCGCCGCAGCCAGGCCAGGGCCTCGGGGGAGAGCCGGTCGCTGTCGTCCAGCACCAGCAGCATGTCCCGCTCGGCGAGCCAGGAGGCGGCGTTCGCGGTCCCGCACGGGAGGAAGGGCATCCCGGGCAGCCGGCCCAGCGCGGCCACCAGGTCGTGCACCCCGCCGCCCGCGGCCAGGGGGACCACGGCCGCGCCGTCGCAGAAGTTGGACGAGATCCGGCGCGCGATGTCCCGCACCAGCAGGCCGCGCGGCTCGCGGAAGCGGCCCGTGACGGTCAGTACCCGGCCCCGCCGGACGGCGGTGAGCAGCTGCGACAGTTCGGCGGACGTGGCCGGGAGCGTCCCCGTAGCCCCGTCCGGCCGTACCGGTCCTGGTTCCCCCATCATCACGATGCCCCCCATTGCATGCGTGACCGGTGCGGCAGCAGGGATGGTTCGAGCCGCGTGTCGACGATTATGCGCCACTTCACCCGTATGGCCAGGGGAATGTCGTATTCCGTAGCGGTGCGGTTCAGCCGATGCCCTGCCGGTCCGGCCGGAGGGCGAACCCCGCGCGCCGCGGGCTCGCCGCCGTGCTGTGGACGGCCTCGTCGAGGAGTCCCCGGTGGCGCCGTACGGGCTCGCGCCGTTGTCCGGACCGCGGACATCGGCTCTACTGCTGTGCAGCCCCCACGAGGGGCATGTACCGGGGAGGGGCTCGACCATGACAGCGGACCGGCGGACCAACGGGCCTGCGCGCAGGGCCTCTTCGCACCGGCGCCGCCCGCGGCTGCGGGGCGCCAGGGCGTTACCGGCCCTGCTGCTCTCCGTGTTCCTGCTGGTCGGCGTCGGCGCCGCCACCGGCATCGCCCGGGACCCCTTCCCCTCCGGCGCCCCCGCCCCGGCCGCCGCCCCCGGAACCGGCGCGCCCCCGCCCGCCGGCCCGTCCGCCACGCGCCCCCCGGCCGGGGACGGCGGCGCGGCCCCGGCCGGGACCGCACCCCCCGCCACCCGCGGACCGGCCGGCACCGACGGCGCACGCCCCGCCGCGGCCCTCCCCTTCGACCTGCCCGGCCCGGCCGTGCTGCGCTCCGGCGAAGCGGGCCGGAAGCTGGTCTTCGCCCACTACTTCACCCCGTACCCGCTCTCCCTCGACAACGCGGGCGCCGACGCCGACTACTACACCCGCAACCACCTCGACCCCGCCGGAGAGGGCGGCAAGCACCAGCGCTACGGCGGGCTGTTGCGCGACCGCCCCCTGCCCGTCCCGCCCCAGGGCGGCGACTGGGAGTACGCCAACCTCCAGCAGGAGGTGCGCACCGCCCGCGCCGCGGGCATCGACGGCTTCACCCTCGACCTGCTCGCCCTCTCCGGCAGGAACTGGGAGCGGGCGCAGCAGCTGATGCGGGCGGCCCACACCGTGGACCCCGCCTTCAGGATCATGCTGATGCCCGACATGACCGCCCTGGACACCGACGACCCCGCCGTGCTCGCGGGCGCCGTCGCCGCCCTCGCCGCGTCACCGGCCGCCCACCGGCTCGCCGACGGCCGCCTCGTCCTCTCCCCGTTCAAGGCCGAGCAGAAGGACCCCGCCTGGTGGACCCGGGTCCTCGACACCCTCAGGACCCGGCACGGGATCCGGACCGCCTTCGTCCCGCTCTTCCTCGACTTCGACGCCCACGCGGAGGCCTTCGCACCGATCAGCCACGGGTTCTCCGCGTGGGGCAGCCGCAGCTACGCCGGCCAGGAGGGCGCCACCGCCGACGTCCGCCGCGCCCACGCCCTCGGCAGGATCTGGATGCAGCCGGTGTCCGTCCAGGACGCCCGCCCCAACCAGGGGGTCTACGACGAGGCCGGCAACACCGCCACCCTGCGCGCCACATGGACCCATGCCATCGACGACGGCGCCGACTGGGTGCAGCTGACCACCTGGAACGACTACTCCGAGGGCAGCCAGTTCGCGCCGTCCCTGCACAACGGCCACGCCTACCTGGACCTCAGCTCGTACTACCTGACCCGCTTCAAGACCGGCGCCTGGCCGGACATCGTCCGCGACACCCTGTACCTCACCGCCCGCACCCAGTTCGCCGACGCCGACCCGACGGGCTCCCAGTCCCTGGTGATGTCCCTGCGCAAGGGCAGCGCCGCCGCCCGGGACACGGTGGAGGTGCTCAGCTTCCTGACCCGCCCCGGAACCGTCCGCACCGCCGTCGGCCGCACCGCGGGGGAGTACGGCGCCCCCGCCGGCCTCCACTCCGAGCTGCTCCCGCTGGGACCCGGCATCAGCTCCGCCCGGCTGCTCCGCGACGGCAAGGCCACGGCGGCGGTGGAACTGCCGTACCCGGCCGACCGCACGGTGCCGGTGCAGGACCTCCAGTACTACGCGGCGACCAGCGGCCGGGCGGGCTGACCGGTCCGGGCGGGCGGTGCGGGTCGGGCGGGCCGGGCGCGTCGGGCGTTCGGCGCGAGCCGGGCGGGCAGGCGGCCCGGACGGGCCGGCCCGGGCCCGCCGTGCAGAGGCGGCGAAAACGGGCGCGGCGGGGGTGCTGCCAGGCCAATCCCGCCCAAGCGGCCCTTTCCCTCCGCCCCGTGCGCGGCGCATCCTGCCCGGAGCCGGCCCACGAGGCCAGGCGCGCCCGCCCGTCCCCGATCCGGAGGCTTCCGTGACCGATCCGACCGATCCGACCGCCCCCTCCGTCTTCCCCGGCGGCCCCGGCCTCTTCCGGCTGGACCCCGCCGTCGCGCACCTCAACCACGGCTCGTACGGGGCGGTGCCGCTGCCCGTCCAGGAGGCCCAGGAGGCCCTGCGCGCCCAGGCCCACGCCGACCCCGACGCCTTCTTCAACGGGGTCTCCGACCGGCTCGGCGCCGCCCGCGGCCGGATCGCGGCACGCCTCGGGGCGGACCCGGACGGCCTGTCCTTCATCTCCAACGCCACCGAGGGCGCCAACCTCGCCCTCGACGCCATCCCCCTCGCCGAGGGCGACGAGATCCTCGTCACCGACCACGGCTACGGCACCGTCGTCGACGCCGCCGCCCGCCGCGCGAAGGTCACCACCGTGGCCCTGGACCCCCGCCTCCCCGACGAGGACGCCGTACGGGAGGCCGTACTGGCCGGGGTGACGCCCCGCACCCGGGTGGCCGTGCTCGACCACGTCAGCTCGCCCACCGCCCGCCTCATCGCCGGCCCCCGCCTCCTCGCGGACCTCGCCGCCCGCGGGATCACCACCGTCGTCGACGGCGCCCACACCCCCGGCATGCTCGCCGAGCCGATCGCCGCCGGCGCCGACTTCTGGTTCGGGAACCTGCACAAATGGGGGTACGCCCCCTCCGGCAGCGCCCTCCTCGCCGTGGCCCCCGCCCACCGGGCCCGGGTCCGTTCCCTCAGCCCGTCCTGGGAGGACCACCGCGGCTTCCCGCTCTCCGTCGAGTACCGCGCCACCTTCGACTACACCGGCTGGCTGGCCGCCCCCGAGGGCCTCGACCTCCTCGAACGCCTCGGCGCCGAACGGGTCCGGGCCCACAACAGCGCGCTGGCCGGCTACGGGGCCGAACTGCTCGCCCGCATCCCCGGGCTGACCCCGCTGCCGCACACCCCCGGCCTGGCCCTGCGCTCCCTGCTGCTGCCGCCCGGCGTGGCCGAGACCCGGGAGGCGGCCACGGCACTGCGCGAGGAACTCGCCGCGAAGCTCCGTATCCGCGTCCTGGTCTGGCCCCGGCCGGGCGGCGGCGGGCTGCGGGTCTGCGGACAGGTCTACAACCGGCCCGAGGAGTACGAACGCCTCGCCGCGGCCCTGCCCGCCTACCTGCGCTGACCCGCCCGCGCCGTCACGAGCGGCGCAGCAGGTAGGTGTCCATGATCCAGCCCTTGCGGGCCCGGGCCTCGGTCCGCAGCTCCTCGATGCGGCCGGACACCTCCGACAGCTTCCCCGCGACCAGGATCTCGTCCGGGGTGCCCACGTACGCGCCCCAGTAGATGAACAGGTCCTGGTCGAGGTGGGCGGTGAACGCGTGCCGCGCGTCCAGCATCACCACCACGTCGTCCACGTCCTGCGGCCAGCCCTCCGCCAGCCGCCGGCCCGTGGTGATCTGGACCGGGCGGCCCACCCGGTTCAGGTTGGTGCGGTGGCGCGCCAGCAGCGCCGACACGCTGCTGATGCCCGGCACCACCTCGTGCTCGAAGGCCACCCGGCCGCGCTCCAGCACCTCGTCGAGGATCGCGAGCGTGGAGTCGTACAGGGAGGGGTCGCCCCACACCAGGAAGGCGCCCGTCTCGCCCTCGGCGAGGTCCTCGGCGATGAACCGCTCGAAGATCTCCGCCCGGGCGCTGCGCCAGCCGTCCACGGTCGGCGCGTAGTCGGCCGGGGTCCGGTCGCGGTCCGGGTCGCGGCCCTCCACCAGACGGTGGCCCGGCCGGGCGTGCGCCTCCAGCATGGTGCGCCGCAGCCCCGTCAGGTCCGCCTTCTCCTCCCCCTTCTCCAGGATGAGGAATGCGTCCGCCGCGCCGATCGCCTTGACCGCCTGGAGGGTCAGGTGGTCCGGGTCGCCCGCGCCTATACCGATCACTGAGAACTTCTTCACCGGGCTATTGTGCCCACCATGCGTGTCGCCCTGTTCGTCACCTGCGTCAACGACGCCCTGTACCCCCGTACGGGGATCGCCGTGGTCCGCCTGCTGGAGCGGCTCGGGGTCGACGTGGACTTCCCGGCGGCCCAGAGCTGCTGCGGCCAGCCGCAGTACAACACCGGCTACCGGCGCGAGGCCGAACCGCTGCTGCGCCGCACCGCCCGCGCCTTCGCCGGCTACGACCACGTGGTCACCCCGTCCGGCTCCTGCGCCGCGATGGTGCGCGCGCACTACCCGCGCATCGCCCGCCTGGCCGCCCGGGAGGGGCGGGGGAGCGGGCTGGAGCGGCTCGCGGAGGAGCTCGTACCGCGCGTGTACGAACTCACCGAGTTCCTCGTCGACGTGCTCGGCGTGACCGACGTGGGCGCGTACTTCCCCCACACCGTCACCTACCACCCCTCCTGTCACGGCCTGCGCACCCTCGGGCTGGGCGAACGCCCCCGCAGGCTGCTGGCCGCCGTCAAGGGCCTGGAACTCGTCGAGCTGCCCGGCGCCGACGAGTGCTGCGGCTTCGGCGGCACCTTCGCCGTCAAGAACCCCGACGTGTCCGCGGCCATGGGCGCCGACAAGACCGCCGCCGCCCTGGCCTCCGGCGCCGAAGTCCTGTGCGGGGCCGACAACTCCTGCCTCACCCACCTCGACGGCACCCTCCGCCGCGCCGGCGCCCCGCTGCGCACCCTGCACCTCGCCGAGATCCTGGCGTCGACCGAGGAGGACCCGCTGCGATGACGCCCACACCACTGGGCATGCCCGCCTTCCCGCCCTTCCCGGAGGCGGCGAAGGAAGCCGTACGGGACGACGTGCTGCGCGCCAACCTCCGCCGCGCCACCCACACCATCCGCGGCCGACGGGCCCGCGCCGTCACCGAACTCGCCGACTGGGACCGGCTGCGCGCGGCCGGCAAGGCCGTCAAGGACCACACGCTGCGCCACCTCGACCGGTACCTCCTCCAGCTGGAGGCCGCCGTCACCGCGGCGGGCGGCACCGTCCACTGGGCGGCCGACGCCGACGAGGCCAACCGCCTCGTGATCGGCCTGGTCCTGGCCACCGGCGAACGCGAGGTCGTCAAGGTCAAGTCGATGGCCACCCAGGAGATCGGCCTCAACGAGGCCCTGGAGGCCGCCGGCATCGCCGCGTACGAGACCGACCTCGCCGAGCTCGTCGTCCAGCTCGGCCACGACCGGCCCTCGCACATCCTGGTCCCCGCCATCCACCGGAGCCGCGGCGAGATCCGCGACATCTTCCGCGCCGAGATGGGCGGCTGGGGCCGCCCGGCCCCCGACGACCTCGGCGACGACCCCCGCGAACTCGCCGAAGCGGCCCGCCTGCACCTGCGGGAGAAGTTCCTGCGCGCCAAGGTCGCCGTCTCCGGCGCCAACTTCATGGTCGCCGAGACCGGCACGATGGTCGTCCTCGAATCCGAGGGCAACGGCCGGATGTGCCTGACCCTGCCGGAGACGCTGATCTCGGTCGTCGGCATCGAGAAGGTCGTCCCCACCTTCCGTGACCTGGAGGTCTTCCTCCAGACCCTGCCGCGCTCCTCCACGGCCGAGCGGATGAACCCGTACACCACCATGTGGACGGGACTGGGACCGTCGAAGGGCCTGGACGGCGACGGCCCGTCCGCCTTCCACCTCGTCCTCCTCGACAACGGCCGCACCGACACCCTCGCCGACGAGACCGGCCGCCAGGCCCTGCGCTGCATCCGCTGCTCCGCCTGCCTCAACGTCTGCCCCGTCTACGAACGCGCCGGCGGCCACGCCTACGGCTCCGTCTACCCGGGCCCCATCGGCGCCGTCCTCAGCCCCCAACTGCGCGGCACGGGCAGCGCCATCGACGCCACCCTGCCCTACGCCTCCACCCTCTGCGGGGCCTGCTACGAGGTCTGCCCCGTCGCCATCGACATCCCCGAGATCCTGGTCCACCTGCGCGAACGCATCGCCCAGGGCGGCCCCGTCACCCGCGACGGGATCCGCGTACGCCTGCGCCCCGCGGACGGCCACACCGCCGAACGGGCCGCCCTGCGCGCGGCCCGGCTCCTCCTGGACCATCCGGGCGCGCTCCGCGCGGGCGAACGCCTCCTGGCCCGCGCCCGCCGCCTGCGCCCCCGCCGGCTCCCCGGACCGGGCCGCGCCTGGACCGACACCCGCGCACTGCCCGACATCCCCGCGGAACCCTTCCGCGACTGGTGGCGCCGAGAACGGGAGATCCGGACATGACCACGAGGGACCGCGTCCTCGCCCGCATCCGGCGGGCCACCGCCCAGGCCCCCGACGCCCCGCCCGTCCCCCGCGACTACCTCCGCGTCCACGGCACCCGCACCCCGGCCGAGACCGCCGACCTGCTCGCCGCCCACCTCACGGAGTACCGGGCGAGGGTCCACCGCACCGACGAGGCGGGCCTCCCCGCCCTCCTCGCCCGCCTGCTCTCCGCCTCCCGCACCGTCCTCGTCCCCCCGGCCCTGCCCCCGCACTGGCTCGCGGCGTCCGACGCCGTCCGCGTCCCCGACGACGCGGCCTCCACCGCCCACGACCTGGACGGCGTCTCCAGCGTGGTCACCGGCTGCGCCCTGGCCATCGCGGAAACCGGCACGATCGTCCTCGACGGCGGCCCCGACCAGGGCCGGCGCCGCATCACCCTGATCCCGGACCACCACGTCTGCGTGGTCCGCGTCCCCGCCCAGGTCGTGGACTCCGTCCCGCAGGCCCTCGAACGCCTCGACCCGGCCCGCCCGCTGACCTGGATCTCCGGCCCCTCCGCCACCAGCGACATCGAACTCGACCGGGTCGAGGGCGTACACGGCCCGCGCACCCTGGACGTGGTCCTCCTCGACACGCCCGCACAATGAGGGCATGCCCTCCCACATCGCCCTCACCGCCCTCGTCGTCCGCGACTACGACGAGGCCGTCGACTTCTACACCCGCGCCCTCGGCTTCGAACTCGCCGAGGACACCCCCCGTCCCGACGGCTCGCGCTGGGTCGTCGTCCGCCCGCCCGGCGCGAAGGAATCCGCCCTGCTCCTGGCCCGGGCCAAGGACGACGCGCAGCGCTCGCGCATCGGCGACCAGACCGGCGGCCGGGTCGGCTTCTTCCTCTACACCGCCGACTTCGCCGCCGACCACGCCCGCATGACCGCGGAGGGCGTCCGCTTCCTGGAGGAGCCGCGCCACGAGCCGTACGGCTCCGTCGCCGTCTTCGAGGACCTCTACGGAAACCGCTGGGACCTGCTACAGCCCGCCCCCGCGTAGCCGCGGCGCCTCCCGCGCCGCGTCCACCACCGCCCCGGCCTCCACCCGGTGGGCCAGCTCCCCGGCCCACCGGACCAGCCCGGGCAGGTCCATCCCGTACGCCCGCTCCACCCCGCCGAGCGAAGCCGCCCCGCGCCGCAGCAACCGCGCCCCGCCGACGGCGTTCCCCCGCGCGGCGTGCGTCAGCCCGACCGCGAGCTGCGCCAGCCCGCGCCACAGCGGGGCGTCCTCCTCCGGCCCGGACTTCCAGGCGTCCTCGAACACCTCGTGCGCGTGGAACGGCATCCCGGCGTCCAGCAGCCGCTGCGCCTCCGCGACCGACTCCCCGGGCGACCGCACGACCCCCTCGGGCTGCCGCGCCACCCCCTCGGCCCCGTAGGCCAGCGGCCGCCCCAACCCGTCCCGGGGCCGCCCGCTCCGCGCCCGCCCCGCACCATCCCGATCCCGCTCCCGACCGTCCACCCGCCCATCCTCCACCGCCCCGCTCACCCGTGCACACGCACCCCTCGACGTGGGGTAATGTTCTGCATGTGCCCGGCGCACGAGGGGGAAACCCCAGGTCGCAGGGGCAACGGGACGTGGCGCAGCTTGGTAGCGCACTTGACTGGGGGTCAAGGGGTCGCAGGTTCAAATCCTGTCGTCCCGACCATGCTTCACGCAGGTCGGAGGCCGTTCTCTCAACCATGAGAGGGCGGCCTTTGGTGCGTCCGGGGTGGCGCAGTGCGTGGACTCCACCACCTGCTCACCGGCGCCTGGTACGACCGCGGCCGCGACCAGCCGGAGCTTGCCGAGGCCGCCGCCTGGGAAACCCTCCGCCACGACCCGCCCCTGGTCGGCTGGCTGCGCGTCACCAACCGCCCGGCCACCGCCGCCGGTACCGAACTCCCCACCGTGGCCCGCCTGCTCCTCCTGCTCGGTTCGGCGGCCCGCGACGAGCACCACCCCGTGCACGACCCCGACACCTTCGATCCCGCCCGCACCGACACACCCCCGCTGCTCGTCTTCGGCGCCGGCATCCACTACTGTCCGGGCGCCTCAGCCCACCCGAACACCCCGGCGGGAAGCGCGGTCGCGGCGGCACCGGGGGTCGTCCCCTACGGACGTCCGTACGGTCCAGGGTGAGCCGACCCCGCCCCTGAAGGCGCGGCTCGGCAAGGCCCTGGAGGGCTGTCCCGGGCTCGTCGTTTACCGCGTAGGGGGGCGTGGGGGAGTCGGTCAGGCGAGGTCGGGGAGGGGGCGTCGGGCGACCTCGTGGGCGTCGTCGGGGGGGACGCCCAGCATGCGCAGGACCATCTCGGCGAGGTTCACCGCGGCGTCGTCGCCGTCCACGTCGGGGCGGGCGAATCGCAGCTCCACCAGGGACAGCAGGGTTCCGCCCACTGCGGACAGGGCCACTATCGGGTCGACGGCGGTGAAGCGGCCGGAGGCCATGCCGACCTCGACGTCCCGGAGGGCCCGTCGGGTCAGGCCGTTCTCCGAGTGGATGTGGCCCAGGCCGCGGCGGCGCAGCACCTGCATCAGCTCCGGGTGCGACTCGGCCATGCGGGCGCTCAGCCGGAAGCCTGCCGCGACGAGCTCCGCGGGGTCGTCGATGCCGGCGAGGCGCTCGTCGAAGGTCCGGCCGAACTCCTCCAGCGCGTCCTGCACCGCGGCCTCGAACAGCTCCGTCTTCGAATCGAAGTGGTTGTAGAAGGAGCCGAAGCCCACGTCGGCGCGCTCGGCGATCACCTGGATGCTGACGCTGGTCTCCCCGGTCTCGGCGAGTATCCGGCGGGCCGCGCGGACGAGGGCTCCGCGGGTTTCGGCGCGACGCCGCTCGAAGCGGTTGCTGGGCGGGGCTGACGTAGGCATGCCCTGATTCTAACCGTCGGGGCGATGACCATCGCAGTCCTGATGAATTCATCATTTCCTGCGGCGAGCCCCTTGACGATGAAGTCATCACACTTGATGATTTCCTCATCAAGGCAATGTCGCTTGGAGGACACCATGTCCGAAACCCGCGTCGACGCGGTCGGCGTCCCGGACGTCAGGACGGCCCATCAGGACCTCCACAGCGCGCAGGGCGCCCTGCGCGGCGAACATCCCGGGCGGTCCCGCAACCCCGTGATCAAGGTGGCCGACCTGGCCTGGCTGGAGTTCGAGAAGCCCGACCTGGACCGGGCCGAGGTCTTCGCCCGGGACTTCGGCTTCGGTATCGCCGCCCGGAGCGAGAGCGAGCTGTGGCTGCGGGGCACCTTCGCCGGCTCGCCGTGCATGGTGATCCGGCGCGGCCGGACCTCCCGTTTCATCGGCCCGGCGTTCCGCGCAGCCGAGCGGTCCGACCTGGACCGGCTGGCCCGCGCCACGGGCACGTCCGTACGGGACGCGGACGTGCCGGGCGGCGGCAAGGCGGTCGACCTGCTCGACCCCTCCGGCTTCCCCGTCCGGGTCGTGCACTGCGCGGAGGAACTGCCGGCGCTGCCCGAGCAGCAGCCGCTCCTGCTCAACTTCGGCACCGATCACCGTCGCACGAACGTCACCCAGCGCCCGCCGCGTGAACCCTCCCGCATCCAGCGCCTGGGCCATGTGGTCCTGGAGACAAGGGTGTTCGGGCGCGCCCTGGACTGGTACCTGGACACCCTCGGGATGATCGTGTCCGACTTCCTGTTCCTGGACGGCCGGCGCGGCCGTGGCCCGACGATGGCGTTCATCCGCTGTGACCAGGGCAGCCGGGCCGTCGACCACCACACGCTGGCCATGCACCTGGGCCCGGGCAACGGCTACGTCCACTCCGCCTACCAGGTGACCGACCTCGACTCCATCGCCGCGGGCGGCGAGTACCTGGCCGAGCGCGGCTACCAGCGCAGCTGGGGCATCGGCCGGCACGTCCAGGGCAGCCAGCTCTTCGACTACTGGCGCGACCCCGACCGCTTCATGCTGGAGCACTTCGCCGACGGCGACCTGTTCTCCTGCGACCTGGAGCCCGGCTGGGCACCCATGTCGACCACCGGCCTCGCCCAGTGGGGACCCCCTGCCACCCGTGACTTCCTCGGCGCGAGCCCCTCCCCGCAGCGGGTCCGTGACGTCATCGAAGCCCTGCGGGGCGACAACGAGATGGACCCCGCACGCCTGCTGTGCCTGCTCAAAGCCGCCAAGTCCTGAACCCCGACCCCTTCACGAAGGTACTGACATGAGCACCAACGTCCTGCGCACCGCCGACGGCTGGTGGGTCCTCCGCGGCGACCGCGCCGTCCCCGTCGCCACCTCGGCCGCCACCACCGCCGAGCTCATCGCCGACCGGGCGGCCGTGCGCGAGGCCGCCCTCTCCGGTGAGGCGGGCACGCCCGTCGCCGAGCTGGTCGCCCTCTCGCCGGTCACCACCCCCTGCCGGGTGGTCGCCCAGATGGTCAACTACCGCAGCCACGCCCGCGACTCGGGCTTCACCGGCGACATCCCGCCCGCCTTCTTCCGCAAGGCGTCCGGGTCGGTGAGCGGCCCGGGCGAGGCGATCGTCCGGCCGTCGCACGTGAAGTTCCTCGATTACGAGATCGAACTCGGGCTCGTCATGGGCGCACCCCTGCCCATCGGCACCGTCGTCGAGGAGCGCGACCTGCCGTCGTACGTCGCCGGGCTGGTGATCACGAACGACGTCAGCGCCCGTGAGGTGCAGCTGACCAAGACGCAGTTCTACGAGAGCAAGTCCTACCCGACCTTCACACCGACCGGACCCCACCTGGCGCTGCTGGAGCCCGAGGACTTCGCCCACCTCCTCGATCTGCGGCTGAAGCTGTCGGTCAACGGCGAGCCGCGCCAGGACCGCACCCTCGCCGATATGATCGTCCGCCCGGCCCAGGCGCTGACCCTGCTGGCCCGCTTCCAGACCCTCGACCCCGGCGACCTGCTGCTCACCGGGACCCCCGGCGGCACGGCCCTCAAGGCTCCGCCCAAGGCGGTCGAGAAGATCGGCGCGCTGCTGCCGCCCGCCGTGAAGTGGAAGGCGTTCTTCAAGAGCCAGGCCCGCAACCCGCACTACCTGCACACGGGTGATGTGATCACGGCGACGATCTCGACCGCGGACCGGCGGATCGACCTCGGCGAACAGCGCACGCCCGTCACGGCCGCGAAGTAAGACCCGGAACGAGCCACACATGACTGCCGACCAGACCGGGCCCGGGCACACCGCACCCGGGCCCGCACAGACAGCCCCCGTGCCCGTCGTGATCATCGGCGCCGGGCCGGTGGGTGTGACCGCCGCTCTCCTCCTCGCCCGGCGCGGTATCCGCACCCTCATCCTGGAACGCCACCAGGACGTCTACCCGCTCCCGCGCGCCGTCGCCACCGACGACGAGGTGCGCCGCATCCTCCAGGCCGCAGGCGTGGGCGAGGAGTTCGCCGCCATCGCCCGCCCCGCGAACGGACTTCGGCTGCTGGACGCCCGGCACCGGGTCATGGCCGAGTTCCGGCGCTCCGGGCACGGCCACCACGGCTACCCGCAGACCAGCATGTTCGACCAGCCCGAGCTGGAACGACTGCTGCGCGACGCCCTCGCCCAGCGCCCGGAGTGCGAGCTGAGGGGCGGCGTCGAGGTCACCGGCGTCGGCCCGGACACCACCGGCCCCGTGAGGGTGTCCTACCGCGACGACGACGGTGAGCATCAGCTGTGGGCCGAGGCGGTCCTCGGCTGCGACGGCGCGGGCAGCCTCACCCGCGACGCCATCGGCGCCGCATGGGAGGACCTGCGCTTCGAGGAACGCTGGACCGTCGTGGACGTCCGCACGAAGGCCGACGTCCGCTGCTGGGAAGGCGTCGACCAGGTTTGCGACCCGCGCCGCCCCGCGACGTTCATGCGCGTCGGTGAGGACCGCTACCGCTGGGAGTTCCGGCTGCAGGACGGGCGGCGACCGGTTCGCGAACTGATCGCCCCGTGGCTGTCGCCCTCGTACGACGGGGACTTCGAGGTCGTACGGGAGACGCAGTACACCTTCCGGGCGCGGGTGGCCGACCGGTGGCGCAGCGGACGGGTCTTCCTCCTCGGCGACGTCGCCCACCTCACCCCGCCGTTCATCGGGCAGGGACTGTGCTCGGGCCTGCGTGATGCCCACAACCTCACCTGGAAGCTGGCCCGCGTCCTCCAGCAGGGCGGCGACGAACGGCTGCTGGACACCTACGAGAGCGAGCGCAAGCCGCACGCACGGCACGCGATCCGGCTCGCGGTCGCCATGGGCTGGGCCATGACCGGCGGCCAGGACGGCGCCGCCGCACTGCGCCGCGGGATCCTGGCCGCCGCCTGCCGCATGCCCGGCCTCACCGCGGCGGCGGGCCGCGACCTCAGCCCAGCCCTGACCGCCGGGCCCCTCGTCCGGCGCCGTATGCGCAGGAGCCTGGTGGGCACCCACTGCCCCCAACCATGGGTGGAGGGGCCCGACGGCCGGCGCTCCCGCCTCGACGAACGGCTCGGCAACAGCTTCACCGTGCTGACCGCCGCCGATCCCGGGCCCTCGCTGCGGGCCCTGGCCCACGGGCTCGGCGTCCCGGCGATCCCCGTGACCGACCTCCGTGACGACGGCACCCTCACCGCCTGGCTGCGCGCCGGCCGGGCGGACGCCGTCCTGCTGCGCCCCGACCGTGTCGTCATGGACGTCGTCCCGGCCGGGAGGCACGCCTTCACGGACAGCGCCGCCTGGGCGTCCCTCCTGCACACCACGCGCAGCCCCCACCCGTCCCCACGGACCGTGGAGAACAGCCTGCCGAGGAGCGCCCCACGATGACCATGCCGTTCCCGGACCCCTTCATGACCCTGCCCTTGGGAGCGGCGAAGATCGACGGCGGTGGTGCGTCAGTTCTGTGCGGTGTCGTCGCTCGCCTGGCCGGCGGCCTCGGCTGCGGCCGCCTTCTCGCGCATCTTGCGCACCAGCTCCGCCTTCCTGTCGGCGGCGTCCTGGCGGTCGAGGTTGCGGTGCGGGCCGTTGTTCTGCCGTTCGGCGCGGGACTGCCTCTTGCGCTGGCCGCCGCCCTGGCCGACGGGGTTGTTGATGTTCTTGCTGTCGGTCACGGGTTCTCCCGGTGGTGATGTGAAGTGATCTGCGGATTCATCGGTGGGTGACGGGCGCGGCGACGTGGAGGACGTCAGCGGGGGCCCGTCACGCTCTCACTCGTACATCGGTGTCGGGAGGAACATGACAAAGACGTTACCCGGTTTCGCGGGCCCCCCGCGCCACGCCTTCCGCCGGACCGGCGGTGCTCGCGACGTGCCCCCCGCCCCGTACACGCGCGCCGCTGACCGGGGTCAGGTGGGGCCGGACCAGTCGAAGGTGATGGTCTTGCTGGACCGGCCGGTGCGGTCCCAGCTGAAACCGAAGGCGTCGGCCCGGTCGGTGGTGGCGCGGCCCCAGGTCGCCACCTGGCCGGGGCCGGTCTCGCAGCCGGGGAGGTTGGTCGACTGCACGCGGGCGCCGTCCGGGGTGGTCGGGCCGGTCAGCGCCTCGGCGCGGGCCTCAAGTACCCCGGGGACGCTGGCCCGCCAGCCGCCCCGGTCCTCGTCGATCTCCACCTCGATGGGCGCGAAGTCCATGCCGCGGACCTCGAAGGCGCCCATGGTCACCAGCTGCTCGGGCCAGCTGCCCGCCTGCCCGCTGAAGATCATCTGGAGGGCTTGGCGCTGCCCTTCGTCGGCCCGCTCGTCGAAGACGAACGCCGCGTACGCGTCCGAGTGCTCCCCCCAGAGGTTGCCGGTGAAGGAGCCGAGCATCACCATGTTCAGGCCGTCCAGCCGGACGTCACCGTAGGTGCCCTCGCGTATGTGCCAGACCAGGATGCCGTCGCAGTCGCCGGTGGTCGGCGGCTGGGCGAACGAGCACGGGCACGGGATGCCGCACTTGCACACGTCGAACCAGTCGCCCGCCAGACGCCAGGCCGGCACGGCCGCTGCCGCCTGTGTCATCGCTCTCACTCCTCACACAGCCGTGTCCGCGCGTCGCGGGAGGGAGCCGAGGGACGGAGGAGGGCGGAGAGGTGCGGAGGGGGCTGACCCGGACCGGATCCACGGCCGCCCGTCCGGCCGCGCCCGGCGGCCGCGAACGGGTCGATTCCTTTCCTCACCTCCATCGTGCGCCCGGGCCGTCGGGGCGGCCAGCGGTGGGTGGGTTGCCGTCGGCGCGATCCGTGCTGTGCTGGAAGGGTCCGAGGGGAGTCCGTCATGCGTACGGTTCAGCGGCCGGACACGAACGACCGTCCCTTGCGGACGGGAGCGCTGCTGCCCGTCCGGGACCTCGCCGCGGCCTGGGCGCTGATCGTCCTGATCGCGGCCCTGGCCTGGGTGCTCACCGTCGGCCAGGCCCGGGGCATGGGCGTCGGGCCCGGCACGATGGGGATGGCGCTGCCGCTGTTCCTGCTGCTGTGGCTAGCCATGATGGCGGCGATGATGCTGCCCTCTGTCGCCCCCGTCGCCGTCACCTGGGCCCGGGGGATCGCCCGCCAATCGGGCGGCGCCGTCCGGGCCCTGCGCACCACCGGGTTCCTCGCCGGCTACCTGATCGCGTGGACCGGATTCGGCCTCCTCGCGTACGGCGGGCTGGCGCTCACCGGCGCTCTCGTCGACCGGGACCCGGACGTCGGGAAGTGGATCGGGGCGGCCGCCTTCGCGCTGGCGGGGCTCTACCAGTGGGGCCCGCTCAAGGACGTCTGCCTGCGGCACTGCCGCAGCCCGATGGCCCAGCTGATGCGGTACGCCGCCTACCGGCCGAGGCTGCGCGACCTCAGGGTCGGGCTGCACCACGGCGCCTACTGCGTCGGCTGCTGCTGGGCGCTGATGGTCGTGCTGGTCCCGCTGGGCGTCATGAACCTCGCGGCGATGGCGGGGGTGGCGGCGCTGATCTTCCTGGAGAAGCTCTGGTACCGCGGCCCGTGGCTGGCCCGACTGGCCGGCGCCGTGTTCCTGGTCCTGGCGGTCCTGGCCCCCTCCCAGTCCTGGCTCCTGCCGGGCCTGCGGAACCCGATGCCGCCGATGTGAGACGGCCTAGGACAGGAGGGACTTGCGTGCGCCCGGGCCCGTGGTGCGGGTGCGGTCGCGGCGGGCGCGGCGGCGGGTCCAGGTCGTGGTGAGGACCAGGGCGGTCGCGGATCCGTAGGCCAGGTTGCTCAGGGCCGGCTGGTAGTGGAGCGGTGGGCCGAGGAGGTAGACCGCCGCGCTCGCCAGGGCGACGCCCAGCCATTCCCGTCGGCCGTCGAGGGCGACGAGGGCGACCGGCAGCAGGGCGTACCAGGAGTAGCCGGGCGTCAGGAGCAGGAAAGCCCAGCCGGTGACCGTCAGGGCGCCGCTCCACGGGCGCCGCGGGTCCCCCCGCCGCATCACGTGCAGGGAGACGGCGGCGAGGACGACGGTCAGGACGGGGAAGGCCCAGGAGTCGGGCAGGAGCAGGCGCAGCAGCGAGTAGCGGGAGCCCGTCGAGGCGTCCCCGTAGCCCTCCTCCTGGACGTAGCCGCCGAGGTAGCCGAAGACCGAGTCGTGCGAGAGCAGGACGTACGGGAGGTACGAGAGGACGGCGAACGCGGCGGCGGGCAGCAGGACGGCCGCCGCGTCGCGCAGGCGCCGCACGCCCGACAGGGCGCCGGGGAGGACGACGGCCGGCATCAGCTTCGTCGCGATGGCGGCCCCGATCAGTACGCCGCCCGCCGCCCGCCGGGTGCGTGCGCGCGAGGCGACGAGGCCGAGTCCGGCGACCGTGAGGAGGACGCCCAGGACGTCGACGTGGGCGTTGTTGACGGCCTCCAGGGGAACGGCGGGGCACCAGGCCCAGGAGGCGGCCTTGCGGAGGTCGTCGCCGCGCCGCCGCAGGATCGTCAGGAGCGCACCGGTGACGCCGAGCGAGATCAGGGCGGCGCCCGTCTGGAGCGGCTTGTGCCGGGCGCCGCCGGGGGAGAGGCGGTCGACGGCCAGGAAGTACGCCTCGGCGACGGGCGGGTAGAGGGTGTGGACGGCGGGCCGGTTGATGCGGGTGCAGCGGCGGGTGCCGTCGGCCGACGGGATGCGCGCCAGGTCGGGACCCGCGCAGGCGGAGCCCGTGGGGAAGAGCCAGGGGTCGCGCAGCGGGGCGGTCGCCGGGTCCTGCGGGGCGTGGTCGTAGGGGGAGACGCCGGCGGACTGGACGCGGCCGTCCCAGGCGTAGCGGTAGGAGTCGGTGCTCGTCCGCGGCGCGGACACCAGCCCGGACACCGTGACGGCCACGGCGCCCGCCACGACCACCGCGGCGACGAGGCGGGACGGGACCCGGCGCAGCGCCAGGAGGGCCACGGCGAACAGCGCCCAGCAGGCCGCGTACCACCCGAACAGGCCGACGGAGCCGCCGGAGCCGCCGGAGCCGTGCCCGTGCCGGAGCGTGAGGACGAGGACCGCGGTGAGGGCGGCGAGGGCCACGGCGGTGGCGGCGAGCGCGGTACGAGGGGTGCGGGCCGTAAGGGGGTTCACCTGCGGAAGCCTTCCAGGAACCGGCCGTCCGGGGACGGCCGGCGCCGCCGCCGTCCGCGTTTCGTAAGGTGTTCCGCACCCCCGGGCCGGCCCCGCCGGGGGTGTGATGGGGGCATGCGCATCACCCTTCCCCACGTGCCGCCCGTCACCTTCAAGGCGCGCCTGCACGACGCCCGTACCGCGACCGCGATCGGCCGGTGGCTCGGCCTCGCCCTGGCCGTCTGCTTCGCGACCGGGGTACTGAGCCACTACCTCCAGCACCCCCCGGGATGGCTGGCCGACCGCCTGCCGAGCCGCCCGTACTGGGGATACCGGGTCACCCAGGGCCTGCACGTCACGGCCGGTACCGCCGCGATCCCGCTGCTGCTGGCGAAGCTCTGGGCGGTCTACCCGCGGCTGTTCGCCCGGCCGTTCGTACGGTCGGTGGCGCACGCGCTGGAGCGGACCTCCGTGGCCGTGCTCGTCGCCGCCGGGCTGTTCGAGCTGTCCACGGGGCTGCTGAACACGTTCCAGTGGTACCCGTGGCCCTTCTCCTTCGTTCCCGTGCACTACGCGGTCGCCTGGCTGCTCATCGGCGCCCTGCTCCTGCACGTCGCCGTGCAATGGCCCGCGATCCGCGGCCATTTCACGCTCCGTTCCCCCGGGACCCTGGCGCTGCCCGAGGCCAACGGGCCCGACCGGCGCCGGTTCCTCCTCGGCGTCTCCGCCGCCGTCGGAGCGGTGACCCTGACCACGGCCGGACAGTCCGTGACCGCCCTCGGGCCGCTCGACCTGTTCGGCGCGCGCAGCCCGGCCCACGGGGTCCAAGGGCTGCCCGTGAACCGCACGGCCGCCGCCGCCCGCGTCACCCGGGCCTCGACGGCCGACTGGAGGCTGACCGTACGGGGGCCCCGGCCGTTCACGCTGACCCTGGACGAGCTGCGGGCCATGCCCCAGCACCGGGTGACGCTGCCCATCGCCTGCGTCGAGGGCTGGAGCGTGTCCGCCGACTGGACCGGGGTACGGGTGCGCGACCTCCTCGAACGGGCCGGCGGCGGCCCCGGGGCGCGGGCCCGCGTGGTCTCCCTCGAAGCGGCGGGCGCCTACCGGGTGACGGAGCTGGGCCTGCGGTACGCGCAGGACCCGCTCACCCTGCTCGCGCTGCGCCTGAACGGCGAGGAGCTGTCCCTGGACCACGGGTACCCGGCGCGGATCATCGCCCCGAACCGGCCCGGCGTTTTGCAGACCAAGTGGGTCGGCCGGCTGGAGGTCCTGTGAGGGGCACGCGGTACGTGACGGGCGGGTTCGGGCTGGTGCTCGCCGGCTGGGGCGGATGGCTGCTGCTGCGGCAGCCCGAACCCTGGCGGATCGCCGTCTGGCTCGCGGGAGCGGTCGTGGTGCACGACGCCTTCGTCGCGCCGCTGGTGATCGCGACCGGCGCGCTCGCGGCGTGGGCAGGCCTGCGGCCGCGCGGGTTCCCGCGGGCGGTCCTGGTCGTGGCGGGCTCCCTGACCGTGATCGCCCTGCCCCCGCTGCTGCGTCCCGGCGGGGTGGCCAACCCCACGGTCCTGCCGCTCGACTATCCCCGCAACTGGCTGCTCGCCATGGCCGCCCTCGCCCTCCTCGCCCTCGGCCCAGCGGCCACCCGGGCCGCGTGGCGCCGCGCGGGCCGGGCACGGCGCGCGGGCCGGGTACGCCGCGTGGGCCACGTACGCCGGGCCCGCCGGAAGGGCTGACCGGCGCGCCGGGCGGAGGACGGACGCCGCGGGGGCGGGAGCCGTACGGTACGGCTCCCGCCCCCGCCGTCCGCCGGGCGGGAGCCGCCCTCAGCGGGTGAGGTGGACGAAGTGCCGGCCCGCCGCCTGCCAGGTGCCGTACGGGGTCCAGCCCGCGTCCCGCGCCCCCGCGCACAGGGCCCGGGTGCCGAGCCGGGCCCAGCGGAAGGAGGCGCCTCGGCCGCCGTTGCCGTCCTCGACGCGGACGTCGACGCGCTCGTCGACATCGGCGGCCGCCGCCTCCACCAGCAGGGAGCCGCCGGGAGCGGTCAGTTCGCGGGCCCGGCGGAGCAGGGCGGCCGGATCGCCCCCGATGCCGATGTTCCCGTCGATGAGCAGCACCGTGTCCCAGCCGCCCGTGCCGGGCAGCGGGTCGAAGACCGACCGGCACAGGGCGCTTCCGCCGGCCCGCACGGTCCGCGCCACCGCCTCGGGGGTGACGTCCACGCCGAGTGCGGTGCGGCCGAGCCGGGCCAGGGCCGCCACCAGCCGGCCCGGTCCGCAGCCGATGTCCAGGACCCTGCCGGTGCACCGGGCCAGGACGGTGTCGTCGGCCGCGTCGGGCTCCGCGCACCACCGCTCGACGTCCAGCGGCAGCAGCCAGCCGTCGTGACGGCGCAGGTACAGCGGGCCCCGGCCCACGCGCAGCGCGTCGGCGTACGGGTCGGCCCGCCAGGCGCGGGCGGCGGGTTCGGTGAGCTGGGCGGTCATCGCGCCACCGCGCACAACTCGGCGTGCAGGGCGGCGAAACGGGTCCGCGGCGCGGCCGCGGCCACCCGGGCCGCGTCGGCGGGGGTGTCCACGTCGCACAGCCCGGGCAGGTCCCGTACGGTCAGCCCCGCGCCGGTGAGCCGGCGGCGCTGCACGGCGCCGGTGTGCGGTACGGACATGGGCACGCCGAGCAGCAGCGCCGGGTCGGGGCGGCCCAGGCCGAGCGCCCAGAACCCCCCGTCGTCGGCGGGCCCGAACCAGGCGTCCGTCCCGGTGAAGTCGAGGCCGGAGGCGAGGAGGTCCGCGGTGACCTGCGGGGTGTCCATGCCGAGGAGCAGCGCGGGCCCGTCGGCCACCGCGAAGGCGGCGGCCAGCCGGGCGTCCAGACCGCCCGCCGCCTGCGGGACGACCTCGATCCCGTCCGGGAGCCACGGCCCCGGCTGCCCGTCGAGGACCAGGACGCGGCGCCGGGCCGGTGCGGCCACGACGGCGTCCAGGGTGTCCCGGAGCGCGGCGAGGGCCAGGGCGGCCGCCTGCTCCGGGGTGAACGCCGGCGTGAGACGGGTCTTCACGCGGCCCGCGACGGGTTCCTTGGCGATGACGAGGAGCGTGCTCATGCGGACATCCCCTCGGCCGGTGCCCGTCGGGCGCGGGGCGGCTCGGCCAGGACCCGGCGCATGTCGCGCACGGCGTGCCAGGTGCCCCGCCAGGTCCCGGTGACCTTGGACTTCCCGGAGCGCGGCAGGTAGGGGACGTCCGTCTCGGCCACCCGCCAGCCCGCGTCGGCGGCCCGGACGACCATCTGGAGCGGATAGCCGCTGCGCCGGTCGGTCAGCTCCAGGCCGAGCAGCGCCTCCCGGCGCGCGACCCGCATCGGCCCGAGGTCGTGCAGCCGCAGCCCGGTACGCCGGCGCAGCATCCGGGCCAGCGCGAGATTGCCCGCGCGGGCGTGGACCGGCCAGACCCCGCGCCGGCTCGGCCGGCGCCGGCCGAGCAGCAGGTCGGCCTCGCCGGCCGCGACGCGCCCCGCCATCGGGGCGAGCAGACCGGGGTCCATGGAGGCGTCGCAGTCGCAGAAGCAGACCAGTTCGGCGCGGGCGGCGAGCAGACCGGCGTGGCAGGCGGCCCCGAAGCCGCGCCGGGCCTCGTGCACGACGGTGGCGCCCAGGGCGCGCGCGATGTCGGCCGAGCCGTCGGCGGAACCGTTGTCGACGACGATGGCCCGCCAGCCCGCCGGCACCCGGGCCAGCACCCAGGGCAGGGCCTGCGCCTCGTCGAGGCAGGGCAGTACGAGGTCCGCGCGGAGCGGACCGGAAGCAGAAGGAGTCACCCTCCACACCGTAGGAACCTGACGGCCGGGACGGGCGCCCGAAGACCTTACGAAACGCGGACACCGCGCCGCACGGCCGCGGACCGGGGCCCGTGCGGGGGCGCCGCGATGTCACCCTTGGGGCATGGCACCCCCTGACGCAGCCGTCCCCGCCCCCGACGACACCGGCGGGCGGGTCCTCGTGGTGGACGACGACCCGACCGTCTCCGAAGTCGTGGCCGGCTACCTGGAACGGGCCGGGTTCGCCGTGGACCGGGCCGCGGACGGACCGGCCGCCCTGGAGGCCGCCGCCCGGCACCGCCCGGACCTCGTCGTCCTCGACCTCATGCTGCCGGGCATGGACGGCCTGGAGGTCTGCCGCCGGCTGCGCGCCAGGGCCGACGGGAGGCTCCCCGTCCCCGTGGTCATGCTCACCGCGCGCGGTGACGAGGAGGAGCGGATCCTGGGCCTGGAGGTGGGCGCGGACGACTACGTGACCAAGCCCTTCAGCCCGCGCGAGCTGGTCCTGCGCGTACGGTCGGTGCTGCGCAGGGCGTCCCCGGCGGCCCCCGCCGACGCCCCGTGGCTCACGGCCGGGGCCTTGGCGGTGGACCCCGCCGCCCGCCGGGCGACCAAGGACGGCGCGGAACTCCCCCTCACACTGAGGGAGTTCGACCTCCTGGCCTACTTCCTCCGGCACCCGGGGCAGGTCTGCGGCCGGGAGCGGCTGATGCGCGAGGTCTGGGGCTGGGACTTCGGCGACCTGTCCACCGTGACCGTGCACGTACGCAGGCTGCGCAGCAAGATCGAGGCGGACCCGGCCGACCCGCGGCTGATCACGACGGTATGGGGGGCGGGCTACCGGTTCGACGCGGTCCCCCGCCCGTCCGGCCCCGCGGCGGCCGCGGCGGCTCCGGGGGAGGGCGGCGCCGGTGCGTGACCTGCTCCTGATCGCCCTGTACGCCTTCCTCGGCGCGGCCGCCGCCGGCCTCCTCGGCGCCGCCGCCCTGCGGATACTGCGCCGGCGCAGCGTCGCCGCGTCCCTCGCCGTCGTCGCGGCGGTCGCCGTGTCCGCGATGCTCGCCGGAACCCTCGCGGTGGCCTGGGCGATGTTCCTGTCCTCCCACGACCTCGCGGTGGTCACCACCGTCGCCGCGACGGCCGCCGCCGTCTCGCTCGGCACGGCCCTGCTGCTGGGCCGCCAGGTGGTGCTGCGCTGCCGGGAACTCGTGGGCGCGGCGCGGGACTTCGGGGAGGACGGCACCTTCACGGCGCCCGCCGTGCCGGCCCCGGCCGAACTCGCCGCGCTCAGCCGCGAACTGGCCCTCACCAGCGAGCGCCTCGCGGCCTCGCGCGAACGCGAGCGCGCGCTGGAGACCTCCCGGCGCGAGCTGGTGGCCTGGATCTCGCACGACCTGCGGACCCCGCTGGCCGGCCTGCGCGCGATGTCGGAGGCCCTGGAGGACGGCATGGCGGCCGACCCGGCCCGCTACCACCGGCAGATGCGCGCCGAGGTGGAACGCCTCAACTCCATGGTCACCGACCTCTTCGAGCTCTCCCGCATCCACGCCGGCGCGCTCTGCCTCAGCCCGACCCGGATGTCCCTCCACGACCTGGTGGGCGACGCGCTGGCGGGCGCGGACGCCCTGGCCCGGGCGCACGGGGTGCGGCTGGCGGACGGGGGCGTCGCCGCGCTCCCGGTGGAGGTCGACGGCAAGGAGATGACGCGGGTGCTGTCCAACCTCCTGGTCAACGCCATCCGCCACACCCCGGCCGACGGCACCGTCGCCATCGCCGCCGAACGCCGTGCGGACGCGGTGGTCCTGACCGTCACCGACGCCTGCGGAGGCATCCCCGAGGAGGACCTGCCCCGGGTGTTCGACACCGGCTGGCGGGGCAGCCGGGCGCGTACCCCTCCCTCGGGGGCGGGGCTGGGCCTGGCCATCGTCCGGGGCATCGTCGAGGCCCACTCCGGACACGCCGACGTCCACAACGTGCCCGGCGGCTGCCGCTTCGTCCTGACCCTCCCGGCCCTCGCGTAGACGGATGGGGCGGGGGCCTGCGCCCTTCGGCGGGGGGCCCGCGGCCTTCGGCGGCCCGCCGCCCTCTCCGCGGCGACCGTCCTGCCGGACGCGGTACGTCCTCAGGCGGCGGAGCCTGCCGACGCCCGCTGACCGGACCGGGCGAACTCGGCCATCCCGGCGGCGAAACCCACCCGCGGACGCCAGCCCAGCTCGTCGCGCAACCGGGCCGAGTCGGCGGTGATGTGCCGTACGTCGCCCAGCCGGTACTCGCCGGTGACCACCGGCGCCGGCCCGCCGTGCGCCGAGGCGAGCGCGCGGGCCATCTCCCCGACCGTGTGCGGTTCCCCGCTGCCGGTGTTGTACGCGACCAGCCCTCCGTCCGGCATGGCGCCGACGGCCTCCAGCGCCGCCACGTTTGCCGCCGCCACGTCCGTGACGTGGACGAAGTCCCGCCGCTGCGCCCCGTCCTCGAAGACCCGGGGGGCCTCGCCCCGGGCCAGCGCCGAGCGGAAGAACGAGGCCACCCCGGCGTAGGGGGTGTCGCGGGGCATCCCCGGCCCGTACACGTTGTGGTAGCGCAGCGAGACCGCACGGCCCCCCGTACAACGGGCCCAGGAGGCCGCCAGGTGCTCCTGGGCCAGTTTCGTCGTCGCGTACACGTTCCGGGGATCCGCCGGGGCGTCCTCCCCGACCAGGCCGGGCGCGAGCTCGGCGCCGCAGTCGGGGCAGCGGGGTTCGAACCGGCCCGCGTCGAGGTCCTCGGCCCGGCGCGGCCCGGGACGTACCGTGCCGTGCCGCCCGCAGGTGTACCGCCCCTCCCCGTAGACCACCATCGAACCGGCGAGGACCAGGTCCCGTACGCCGGCGGCGGCCGTCTGCGCCAGCAGCACCGCCGTTCCGAGGTCGTTGCAGCCGACGTAGTCGGGGGCGTCCGCGAAATCCTTCCCCAGGCCGACCATCGCCGCCTGGTGGCACACCGCGTCCACTCCGCGCAGCGCCGCCCGGACGGCGTCGGCGTCCCGGACGTCGGCGCGGACGAACTCCGCGTCGGGCAGCGGCGGGGTGCCGGGGTGGGCGGCCGGGAGCAGGGCGTCGAGGACGACGGGCTCGTGCCCCCGGTCCTCGAGGGCGGTGACGATGTGGGAGCCGATGAAACCCGCTCCTCCGGTGACGAGTACGCGCATGCCGAGGACGCTACGCAGGACGCGGCCTCCCCGGGACCCGCGACGCGTACCCGTAAGACTTCCGTCATGAGACGGCCGGGCCGAGGCGGGCGCGCGCCGGTGGAGGCGGCATAGGCCGGTCGGCCCAGGCCGGGCTGCGCGTTGCCGGGGGCGTACCTACCGTGACCGGATGAGCCTCAGTACGTCAGCGCGCGGGTCCCTTTGCCGTGCGGCCGCCCTGGCCGCCGGCGTGGGCCTCGCCCTCACGCCCCCGCCCGCCGGCGCGGCGGCCCTGGCCGAGCCGGCTCCGCCACGGGCGGAGGCCCCACCGGACCCGGCCCTGCTGCACCGGCCCGGCGTGCAGCTACGGGCCCGCCCGGGCGCCCCCGCCCTGCCCGACGACCTCTCCGCGCTGTCCTGGCTGGTGGCCGACGCCGGCAGCGGTGAGGTGCTCGCCGCCCACAACGCCCACCTCGGCCTGCCGCCGGCCAGCACCATGAAGACGCTCTTCGCGGTGACGGCCCTGCCCCGCCTGCCCCGCACCGGCACCCACACCGTCACCGACGCCGAACTCGCCGACGTCGGCGAGGGAAGCAGCCTGGTCGGCCTCGACCCCGGCCTCACCTACCGGATCCAGGACCTGTGGCGGGGGGTCTTCCTCAGCTCCGGCAACGACGCCGTCCACGTCCTCGCGGCCATGAATGGCGGCTGGGCGCAGACGGCCGCCCAGATGCAGGCCAAGGCCCGCGCCCTGGGCGCCACCGACACCCACGTCGTCTCCCCGGACGGCTACGACGCCGAAGGCCAGGTGTCCTCCGCCTTCGACCTCGCCGTCTTCGGCCGCGCCGGCCTCACCGACCCCGACTTCGCCCGCTACGCCGCACTCACCGACGCCCCGTTCCCGGGGGACACGGACGCCGAGGGCCGGCCCGCCTGGACGTACGGCATCGAGAACACCAACCGGCTGCTCACCGGCGAGGACGGCGTCGGCCGCTACCCGGGCATCCTCGGCATCAAGAACGGCTACACCTCCGAGGCCGGCTTCACCCTGGTCACGGCCGCACGACGCGACGGCCGCACCCTCCTGGCCACCGTCATGAACCCCCAGCGGGGCGGCGCCTCCGCGGTGTACGAGGAGGCGCGGTCCCTGCTGGACTGGGGCTTCGCCGCCGCCGGACGGGTGACCCCGGTCGGATCGCTCCAGCCCCCGCCGCCACCCCGGCCGGCGGCCCCGGCCGGCGGACCGCCCGCGGCCGCCGCCCCGGAACCCGCGCGGGACGGGACCGGCTACGCGTGGCCCGCCGGCCTCCTCGCGGGAGCCGCCGCCGCGGTGGCCGCGTACCGTCTGCGGCGGCGCCGCCCCCGCCGGGACGCCGACGCGGCCGTGGACGCCGCGGGCGGATGAGCGGGGGCCGGACCACCGCTCGGGGCCGTGCCGCACGCCCGGGCGGCGCGCCCTGGCGCGGATCGTGGGCAGCGCGCGGATCGTCGGCGTCGACGGACTCGACGACCGCAAGCCGGCCGACGTGTCACGTCACACACGTCCCGGCAGTGCCCCAGCGGAGGAAGCGCGGGCCGGTGTCGTCGTCGCCGTCGACGACACCGACCGCGTAGCGGGCGTAGGGCCACCCGGCGCGGGCGCGGGCCTCGGTACGGAGGGCGTCGCAGGCCACGCGCGCGGCCGTCCGCGCCCACTCCTCCCGCGTGGCCGGGCTCCATTCGGGCTTGGTGGCCCACACGTACATCACGCGCTCGTCCGGGGCGAAGCCGATGCTGGTGTTCGCGTCGCCGATGTAGCGGGGGTCGTGCACGAGGCGGGAGTTGCCGTTCCACTCGCCGAAGAGCCGGTGGACCGTCTCGGTGGCCATGCGGACCTCTTCGCGGTCGGTACTGGGGATCCGGGCGGCCGCCAGGCCCGCACGGGTGGGCCGCGGGCCGTCCTGGCCCTCGGCGCCGTCGGTGTCGGTGCCGGGTAGGGGCCGAGGAGCGGCGCGCGGTGTCCCGTCGTCGGACGGCGCCGGCTGCCGGGGCTCCGTGCCCGTCGTGGCCGGCGGCCCACCGGCGGCGGTCGCGGCCGTCGCCGGGGAGGCGGCGGGGGAAGCGGACCGGGTGTGCGCGTCGCCGGCCAGGAACGCGACGCCCCCGCCCGCCAGACCGCCGACGACCACCCCGGCGACCAGGATGACGGCGATACGGGTGCCCACCGCGGCGGGCCGCGGCCACGACGGGTCGTACGGCGCGGGTACCGACCACTCCGCCCCGAAGGGGCCGCCGACGACGGTCGGCGCCGCCCCCGAGCGGACCACCTCGGTGGGCCGGGCGGCCTGCAGGCCGGCGCAGGCGTCGGCGGCCCCGCGCGCGGTGGGGCGGGCGGCCGGATCCTTGGCGAGGGCGCCCTCCACGATGCCGCGCAGCGCTCCGGGCAGGCCGCAGAGGTCGGGGTCGGCGGACATGACGCGGAAGGCGACCACGTCCGGGGCTCCCGTGCCGAACGGCGCCCGGCCCGTGGCGGCGTACGCGACGAGCGCGCCCCACGCGAACACGTCGCCCGCGGGGCCCGCGGTGCCGGTGCGGTAGTGCTCCGGACTGATCCAGCCGGGCGTGCCGGTCATGACGCCGGTCCGGGTCACGGAGGTGCCGTCGACGGCGTGGGCGATGCCGAAGTCCAGCACCCGGGGCCCGGTGGGGGTGAGGATGACGTTCTGCGGCTTGACGTCCCGGTGGACGACCCCCGCCGCGTGGATGGCCGCGAGGGCCTCGGCGGTACCCGCGGCGAAGGCGCACAACGTACCGCCGGTGAGGGGGCCGTGGGCGGCGAGGTGGCGGTCGAGGGTCAGGCCGGCGGCGTAGGCGGTGGCCAGCCACGGTGCGGCGGCCTCGGGGTCGGCCGCGACGAGGGGGATGAGGCACGGACCCTGGACGCGGGCGGAGAGCCGCACCTCGCGGCGGAAGCGGGCCCGGAACTCCGGGTCCCCGGCCAGCGAGGCGTGGACGACCTTCACCGCGAGGCGCCGCCCGGCCGGGTCGAGGGCGGCGTGGACGGTACCCATTCCGCCGGAGCCGAGACGGCCGATGACGCGGTACGGGCCGACCCGCCGGGGGTCGCCGGGGCGGGCGGGCTGCACCCGCCCGTCGGAGCGGGCCATGCTCACGGAGCGTCCGTTCCCCTTCTGTGACCGGGGCGCGACGGGGCCGGGCGCCCCCGTCGGCCGGATGTCCGGGCGGGCCCGGAGGGGGGATCGTATCCGGAGGCCGCCGTCCGCGGGGCCGTCCAGCGGGGAACCGGCGCCGCGGCGGGCGGACACGGGGGCGGGCCGGCACGGGGTGCCCGGGGGCGGGCGTGACCGTAGCGTGGGGAGGGGAGCGGTCGGGGCTGTGGAGGGAGCGCCATGCGTCGACGCCGGTATCCGCCGATCGGGGACCACGGGCTCATCGGGGACCTGCGGACGGCCGCGCTGGTCTCCTCCGAGGGGGTGGTCGACTGGTTCTGCGCGCCGCGCTTCGACGCGCCCAGTCTGTTCGCCTCCCTGCTCGACCACGAGCACGGCGGGTACTTCGCCGTCGCCGCCGAGGGGCGCGACGCCGTCACCCGGCAGCTGTACCTGGCCGACACCGCCGTCCTCGTCACCCGGTTCATGACCGAGGACGGGGTCGGCGAGGTCGTCGACTTCATGCCGCTGGGAGAGGCCGAGGCACCCCCCGACCGGCACCGGATCATCCGCATCCTGCGCGTCACCCGGGGCACCGTCCGGTTCGGCATCGACTGCCGGCCCGCGTTCGACTACGGGCGCGCCGGGCACGCTCTGACGGTGGACGCGGACACCGCCCGGTTCGGCGGACCGGACGTCTCGGCGTTCCTCCAGGTCAGCGGACCGGTACGGATACGCGGGGACGGTACGGGGGTACGGGGGGAGGCCGAGCTGGAACAGGACGGGCTCGCCGCCGCCGTTCTGACGGTCTGTCACGACCCTTCCGCCGCACCGCCCGAGCCGATGACCGCGCCCGAACTCCGCCGGGCGTTCCGGTCCACGTACGACCACTGGCACCGCTGGATCGGCCGCAGCCGCTACCGGGGGCGCTGGCAGCAGATGGTCAACCGGTCGGCGATCACCCTCAAACTCATGACGTACGCCCCCACCGGAGCCCCCGTCGCCGCCGTCACCATGGGCCTGCCCGAACGGATCGGCGGGGAACGCAACTGGGACTACCGCTACACCTGGGTGCGCGACGCGTCCCTGTCGGTGAAGGCCCTGATCGACCTGGGGCTGGAGGACGAGGCCGAGGCGTTCCGGCACTGGCTCGGGGCCCGCGTCCACAGGGGCGGGACGGTCACCGGCGAGCCCCTGCAGATCATGTACCGGGTCGACGGCGACCCGCACCTGACCGAGGAGGTCCTCGGCCACCTGGAGGGCTACCGGGGGTCCGCGCCCGTACGCCTCGGGAACGGCGCCGCCGAGCAGCTCCAGCTCGACATCTACGGCGAGGCCGTCTTCGCCCTCAGTCACGCCGCCGACCTGGCCCAGCTGGCCGGGTACGACGGCTGGCGCAACCTCAGCGACCTCCTCGACTGGCTGACCCGCTCCTGGGACCGCCCCGACGAGGGCATCTGGGAGACCCGGGGCGGCCGCCGCGACTTCACCTACAGCCGGCTGATGTGCTGGGCGGCCTTCGACCGGGGCATCCGGCTGGCCGCACGACTGGCCCGGCCCGCCGACGTGGCCGGCTGGACCGCCGCACGCGACGCCGTCTTCCACCAGATCATGGAGCGCGGCTGGAGCGAGCGCCGCGGCGCGTTCGTCCAGCACTTCGACGGTGACGTGCTCGACGCCTCGCTCCTGCTGATGCCCACGGTCGGCTTCCTCTCCCCGAAGGACCGCCGATGGCTGTCCACCCTCGACGCGATCGAGGCGGGGCTGGTCTCCGACAGCCTGGTGCACCGGTACGACCCGGGGCAGTCACCGGACGGACTGCGCGGCGAGGAGGGCACGTTCTCCCTGTGCACCTTCCTCTACGTCGGCGCCCTCGCCCGCGCCGGACGGCTGGACATGGCCCGGTACGCCTTCGACAAGATGCTCACGTACGCCAACCACGTCGGGCTGTTCGCCGAGGAGATCGGACCGACCGGCGAACAACTGGGCAACTTCCCGCAGGCGTTCACCCATCTGGCGCTCATCGCCGCGGCGCTCGCCCTCGACGAGGAGCTCGACCGGTCGGACCACTGAGGCGCCCTGTCGCACACCGCACCCGTTCCCCTACAGTGCGTGATGCCCGTACCGGTCGAAAAACGGATGGACCGTACGGGCGCCCTTGCGGAACACTGCGGAACCTTGTCTGACGGTCCGACACAGCAGGGTTGGTACGGGAATGCCAGAACCATGCACGAATCCGCCGAGCAGGGGCTCGGTGGTCCTCGCACTTCGTCACTACGGCCGGGAACTGGCCCGCCTCAAACGGTGGGCCGTCCCGGCGATGCTGCTCCCGGCGCTGGGCAACACCGGCATCAACTACGTGGCGCCGCTGCTCGTCGCCAAACTCGTCGGCCGGATCGCCGACGGCGGCCTCACCCGAACGGGTGCCATGCTCCCGTACGTCGCCGCCTTCGCCGTGGTCCTGCTCCTCTCCGAGGGGACGTGGCGCCTCGGACTGCACTGCCTCAACCGCGTCGACGCCCTGGGCGTCGAGCGCCTGTACGTGATCGGCCTGGACGAACTCTTCGCCAAGGACGCCGCGTTCTTCCACGACAACTTCGCCGGCTCGCTCACCAAACGGGTCCTGAGCTTCGCCTCCCGCTTCGAGGAGTTCGTCGACGCCCTGACCTTCAACGTCGTCGGACGGCTCGTGCCCCTGGTGTTCGGGTCGGTGGTGCTCTGGCGGTACGACCCGCTGCTCGTCGCCGGGCTCCTGGTGATGATCGTGGTGACGGCGGTGGTCGTGACGCCCCTGATCCGGCGCCGTCAGGCCCTCGTCGACCAGCGGGAACAGGCCATCGCCCGGGTGTCGGGGCACGTCGCCGACAGCCTGATGAACATGGACACGGTCCGCGCCTTCGCCGCCGAAGGGCGCGAGGCCGCCGAACACCGGTCCCGGGTCGCGGAGTCGCGCCGCCTCATGCTCCGCTCCTGGGACTACGGCAACCTGCGCATCGACACCGTGGTCGCCCCCATGTCCGTACTGACCAACGTGCTCGGCCTGTTCCTCGCCGTCTCGCTCGCCGGCAGCGGGCACGGGGTGGAGGCGGTCGTCGTCGCCTTCACCTACTACGGCAACGCGACCCGGATCATGTTCGAGTTCAACCAGATCTACCGCCGCCTGGAGAGCTCGATGACGGAGGCCGCCCAGTTCACCGAACTGCTGCTGACCCCGCCGAAGGTGCTCGACCCGGCCCACCCGGAACCGCTCGGACGGCGGACCGCCGACGTCTCCTTCGAAGGAGTGCGCTTCACCCACGCGGGTGGCTCCGAGCCGCTCTTCGACGGCCTCGACCTGGCCGTCGCCGGCGGGGAGAAGATCGGTCTCGTCGGCCGCTCCGGCGGCGGCAAGACCACCCTCACGCGGCTGCTCCTGCGGATGACGGACATCGACGCCGGCCGGATCCTCATCGGCGGGCAGGACATCACCCGCCTCTCCCAGGCCGACCTGCGCGGCATGATCGCCTACGTGCCGCAGGACCCCGCCATGTTCCACCGCACCCTGCGCGAGAACATCGCCTTCGCCCGGCCGGACGCCACCGACGCCGAGATCCGCCGCGCGGCCGAGGCCGCGCACGTCACCGAGTTCGCCGACGCCCTCCCTGACGGCTTCGACACCATGGTCGGCGAGCGCGGGATCAAGCTCTCCGGCGGACAGCGCCAGCGGGTCGCCCTCGCCCGGGCGATCCTGCGCGACGCGCCCGTCCTGCTGCTCGACGAGGCCACCAGCGCCCTCGACTCCGAGAGCGAGCTCCTCGTCCAGGACGCGCTGTGGCGGTTGATGGACGGGCGGACGGCGCTCGTGGTGGCGCACCGGCTGAGCACGGTCGCCACCATGGACCGGCTCGTCGTCCTCGACCGCGGACGCATCGTCGAGCAGGGCACCCACCGGGAGCTGCTCGCCGCCGACGGGGCGTACGCCAAGCTCTGGCAGCACCAGTCCGGCGGCTTCCTCGACGACACTCCGGCACGGGCCGACCTGGTCTAGGCGTGGAAGGGGTATGCATGCATAGGGCGCCGGGACCGGGGCAGGCGCAGGGAGCGCGCGGAAGGATGATGCCGGATGGTGATGCCGGGAACGGAAGACGAACGGTTCAGCGTCGCGGTACGTACGGTCGGCGGGGCGGTTCTCCTCACCCTCGGCGGCGAGCTGGACCACGACACGGCCGAACCCCTCCGGCAGGCCCTGGACGCCGCGGCCGCCCACGGCGGGCGACTGGTGGTGGACATGTCCGGGCTGCGCTTCTGCGACTCCACGGGCCTGAACGCCCTGCTGCACGGCCGGATCGCCATCGACGAGGCCGGCGGCACCCTGGAGCTGGCCGGCCTCGCCGGGCCCGTCGCCCGCATGTTCCGGATCACCGGCGCGGACGGGGTCTTCCCCGTCCACGAGGACGTCGCGCAGGCGCTGGGCGCCTGACCCGGCCGCCGAGGAGCGAAGGGAGAGGGGGAGCGGGGCCATGGAAGAGCGCAGGCCGGTCCACCGGAACTGGCTCCTGGTCCTCGACGGACTCGCGGACCCCGTCTCGCGCAGCCGCGACTTCACCCACCGGGCCCTGACCGCGTGGCGCTGGCTGCCCGCCGCCACGGCGGTGGGGCGGCAGGCGGCGGAGGACGTCATGCTGCTGGTGTCGGAGGTGGTGGCCAACGCCTGCCTGCACGGGGGCGGGGCGGGCGCGCTGGTGCTGGACTGCACGCCGGAGCGGCTCCGGATCGAGGTGACGGACATCAACCCGGCGCCGCCCGTTCCCACCGGCTTCCGTGCCGGAGGCGGAGGGCGTGGGACGGGGGCCGACGGGCGGAGGGCCGGCGCCCGGCCGGGCGGGCCCGGGTGGCCGGGCGGGTTCGGCCTGCTGATCGTGGACCGCCTGGCCCGGGCGTGGGGCTCACGCCCGGGGGCGGCCGGCAAATGCGTCTGGCTGGAGGTGCCCTGCCCGCCCGAGGCCCGGTGCCCGCCGGCTCCGAGCGACCGGGCGGGGCTCAGCGGAGGCGGTTCAGCGCGGCGATGACCTCGGCGGTGGAACTGACCCGGCCGATGCGGGGAAAGATCTTCTCGAAGGTGTGGGCGTGCGAGGCGGCGTCCAGGTCGGCGGTGGCGTCCTCGGCGAAGACCAGCCCGTAGCTGTGCTCCCACGCGGTGCGGGCGGTGGACTCGACCCCGATGCTGGTCGAGATGCCGGCCAGCACGATGCGGCGGATGCCGCGCCGGCGCAGCTGGAGGTCAAGCTCGGTGCCGGTGAAGGCGCCCCAGTGGCGCTTGGTGACGGTGACGTCGCCCAGGGCCGCCAGTTCGGCCGGGATCTCGGAGAACGCGGCCGGCGGGGCGGTGGCGGGGCCGGGACGGTCGACGTCCGTGGTGGGCAGGTCCCCGCCGTCGGGCGACCAGGCGACGTTGACCAGGACCACCGGGAGCTTGTGCGCGCGGAAGGCTTCGGCGAGGGCGATGCCGCGGGCGAGGACCTCGCCGGAGGGCCGGGCCGTGGGCAGGGCGAGGATGCCCTGCTGGAGGTCGATCAGGACCAGGGCGGTGCCGGGGTCGAGGGTGAGGGCTGAGGCGGTCATGGGGGTGGGCTCCTCGGGCGTCGTCGTACGGGTGCTGACGAGGGCTCAGTCTGCCGGGTGCCGCCCGGCGGGGCCGACGGGTGGTGGCGGCCGCGCGGACCGGCCGCGCTCGGTGCCGGGGCCTGCTCAGGGCGCCGGCGCCGCGGGGCGCGTTCGGCCCGAATTCGGCCAGACATGACAAGATCGTCAGAAACGATCTTCATAGGGCGCCGGGCCCGACATACTGGCGGTTGTGAAGACCGAAGACGAGACCGTTCAGATCGGTACCGAGGGCTGTACGGGCCTGATCACCCTCAACCGCCCCGAGGCCCTCAACGCCCTCACCCGCCCCATGGTCCAGCGGATCGCGGAAGCCCTGACGGCCTGGGAGCACGACTCCGCCGTCCGGCAGGTGCTGCTGCGCGGGGCCGGCGAGCGGGGCCTGTGCGCCGGCGGTGACATCCGGGCCATCCACGCCGACGCGAAGGCCGGCACCACCGGCTCCCTCGCCTTCTGGCGCGACGAGTACCGGCTCAACGCCCGCATCGCCCGCTACCCCAAGGCGTACGTGGCCCTCATGGACGGCATCGTGATGGGCGGCGGGGTCGGCCTGTCGGCCCACGGCGGTGTCCGGATCGTCACCGAACGCTCCCGGGTCGCCATGCCGGAGACCGGCATCGGCTTCGTCCCGGACGTCGGCGGCACCTACCTGCTCTCGCGCGCCCCCGGCGAACTCGGCACCCACCTGGCCCTGACCGGCACGGCGGTCGGCGCGGGCGACGCGATCCTTTGCGGGCTCGCCGACCACTGCCTCCCGTCGGCCTGGCTGGAGGAGTTCACCCGCGAGCTCACGGCCGCCCCCGTCGCCGAGGTGCTGGAGAAGTTCCGGGGGGCCACCGCCCCCGAGGCCCCGCTCGCCGCCGAGCGGGAGTGGATCGACCACTGCTACGCCGCCGACACCGTCGAGGAGATCCACCAGCGGCTGCTGGCCACGGGCCTGCCCGCCGCCCGGGAGGCCTCGCAGACCCTGCACGCCAAGTCCCCGACCTCCCTGAAGGTCACCCTCGCCGCCCTGCGCCGGGCCCGCGCGCTGGACTCGCTGGAGCGGGTGCTGGAGCAGGAGTACCGGGTCTCCAGCGCCGCCCTGTCCGCCCCCGACCTCGTCGAGGGCATCCGCGCCCAGGTGATCGACAAGGACCGCCGGCCGCGCTGGTCCCCGGCGGCCCTCGTCCAGGTCCGCCCGGCGACGGTGGACCGCTTCTTCGCCCCGCTCGGCGAGGGCGACGAACTGACTTTCCCCTGAGGGGGGTTCAGCCGCGGCCGAGCCGGGTCGCCAGGCCGTCGAGGATCCGCTGGAGTCCGTAGTCGAAGTTCTCCTCGCGCATCCGCGCCGGGTCCCTGCCCTGCCAGGCCGCGGCGTGGTCCTGCGTCAGCGGGTGCTCCTCCAGGGCCTGCCGGGAGGCCGGGACCAGGGACTCCAGCCACTCGGTCTCGCTCTTGCCGCTGCGGGCGAGGAGGGACAGGTAGGAGGCCTCGCTGGTCGCCGCGCCGAGCACGTAGGACATGACGGCCTTCATCGCGAGGTCCGCCTCCTCCTTCGGGAACCCGGCCGCCAGGGCCAGGGCCAGCATCCGCTCCGACATGCGCATGAGGTTCGGGCCCAGGTGCGCCAGCCCCACCTGGCCGAGGACGGACGCCACCCAGGGATGGCGCAGGACCATGGCGCGCAGGCTGTGCCCGCTGTGGGCCAGGGCCTCCCGCCAGCCGTCCGGGCCGGTGGTGTCGGGCAGTTCGAGCTCGCCGTAGACCTCGTCCACCACCAGCTCGATGAGCTCGTCCTTGTTGGCCACGTGCCGGTACAGGGAGGTGGCGGCCGTGCCCATCCCAGAGCCCAGCTTGCGCATGCTCAGCGCCTCGATGCCTTCGGCGTCCAGCAGCCGCACGGCGGCCGCGACGATCTGCTCCCGGCTGAGCGCGGGCTGCTCCTTCTGCCGGCGGGGCCGGGTCCAGACGGAGGGGACGGGCGCGGAACTCTGCTGCTCTGATGAGGACATGCCTCCAGCCTACCCCGTTGCGCACGCTGTACGCAGCATGCGTACAGCTGAAGGGCGGACGGGCCGGATCTCTTCGGAAAGCGGCCCCGCGGCGCCCGGAAACACCCCCCGGGGCGGACTGTACGGGGGTGCGGACGGGTGTGCGGCCGGCGCGGGGGAGGGGCCGGCCGAGGAGGGGGCGAACGGCGGCCAGGCGGCCGCTCGGCGGATCGGCGCAACGGCTCCGACCTGCGGCGATGCGGCCCGAATCGGTACGATGTCCCCCTCGGGAAAGGGGAGTTCATGGACCGGAACATACGCGCGGTGGACGACGTGCTCAGCCTCCTGGACGGGCTCTTCGCGCCGGGCGCGGACCGCTGGACGGCCGACGGCGCGCAGTGGTGGGACGGCTTCTACGCCGACCGTGACAAGCCGGTGCCGTTCTTCGTGGCGAAGCCCGACGAGAACCTCGTCTCCTGGCTCGACCGCGGCCTGATCACCCCCGGCCGCGCCCTCGACCTGGGCTGCGGCCCGGGCCGCAACGCCCTCCACCTCGCCTCCCTGGGCTTCGAGGTGGACGCCGTCGACCTGTCCCCGACGGCCCTCGCCTGGGCCGGGGACCGCGCCCGCGAGGCGGGCGCCGACATCCGCTTCCACCACGGCGACGCCTTCGCCCTCGCCGCCTCCGGCGCACTCGGCGGACCGTACGACCTGGTCTACGACTCCGGCTGCTTCCACCACCTGCCGCCGCACCGCCGCGTCAGCCACCTCGCCCTCCTCGAACGCGTCCTCGCCCCCGGCGGCCACCTCGGCCTCACCTGCTTCGCGTCGGGCGCGATGGGCTCCGAGCTCCCCGACGCCGAGCACTACCGGCAGGGCGGACTCGGCGGCGGACTCGCCTACACCGCGGAGTCCCTGCGCTGGATCTTCGCCGGCCTGGAGGAACGGGAACTGCGCCGCATGCACGACGAACCCGATTCCTCCCCGCACTTCGGCGAGGACTTCCTCTGGACGGCCCTCTTCCGCCGCCCCGCCCCGGCCCCCGCCGCCGGCTGACGCGACGACCCTGTACAACCCGGGCTCCAGGCCGCACTGTTGGCGGCGAACCGACCGTACGGACCAGGAGAGCCGGCTTGTCACCCGACCGCAGACCCGACACCACCGCCGACGCCCACGTCATCGACCCCGCCGGCGGATGTCCGCACGCCCTCAACGCCCGGCTGCGCGCCGGCGGAGCCGTGGCCGGGGTGGTCCTGCCCGGCGGGGTGCCCGGAGCCGTCGTCCTCGGACACGAGGCGCTGAAGGAGTTCCTCGCCCACCCCGACGTGGCCAAGGACGCCCGCCACTTCCCCGGACTGCACGACGGGAGCGTCCCCGCCGACTGGCCGCTGCGGGTCTTCGCCAACGCCCAGGGCATGCACACCGCCGACGGCGCCGACCACCGCCGCCTGCGCTCCCTGGTCGGCAACGCCTTCACCGCCCGTCAGGTCGAACGGCTGCGCCCGCGCGTCGAGGAGCTGACCGGTGCCCTCCTCGACGACCTCGCCCGCGCCGCCGAGGGGTCCCCCGACGGCGTCGCCGACCTGCGCACCCACTTCGCCCTGCCGCTCCCCATGGCCGTCATCTGCGAACTCCTCGGCGTGGACCCCGAGCACCGGGGCCGCCTGCACGCGCTCTCCCACACCGTGATCATCGCCACCGACGTCCCGCCGGCCGAGGTCATGGCCGCCGCACGGGAACTCGTCGAGCTGATCGCCGCCATCGCCGCCGCCCGCCGCGCCGCACCCGGCGAGGACCTCACCAGCGCCCTCATCGCCGCCCGGGACGGCGACGGCGACCGGCTGAGCGAGGCCGAACTCATCGGCACCATGCGGCTGATGCTCGTCGCCGGCCACGAGACCACCCTCAACCTCATCAGCAACGCCGTCCGCGCCCTGTGCGCCCACCGCGACCAGCTCGCCCTGGTCCTGGAGGGACGGGCGAGCTGGTCCGACGTGGTGGACGAGACCCTGCGCTGGGACGGCCCGGTCAGCTGGTTCCCGTTCCGCTACCCCACCCGCGACCTGACCGTCGACGGCACCCTCATCCCCCGGGGCACCCCGGTCCTCGCCGGCTACACCGCCGCCGGCCGTGACACGGCCGCCCACGGACCCGACGCCGGCCGCTTCGACGTCACCCGTCCCGGCGCCGCCCGCCACCTCTCCTTCGGACACGGCGCCCACTACTGCGTCGGCGCCCCGCTCGCCCGGCTGGAGGCCACCATCGCCCTGGAGCGGCTGTTCACCCGCTTCCCCGACCTCGACCTCGCCGTTCCCGAGGCCCGGCTCCCGCACCAGCGCAGCTTCATCGGCAACAGCGTCGAGGCCCTCCCGGTCCGGCCCGGCAAGGCCGTGTAGCGGCTACGCCGGGCCGTCGGGAGGGGACAGCTCCGTACTCAGCCAGCCCAGCGCGTCCGGATACATCCCCGACCAGGTCTGGAAGTTGTGGCCCCCGGCCGGGCGGACCAGCGTCTTCACCCGGACCCCGCTGCCCTGCGCCGCCCGGCCGAAGGCGGCCAGCTGCTGCGGCGGGCTGTCCCGGTCCTGCGCGGAAGTGGCCAGGAACAGCCCGACGTCCGCGCCCCTGGCCTGCCCGACCAGCCACATCGGGCTGTTGCGCTCCCGCAGCACCGGATCCGGCAGCACCTGCGGATCCCCGGTCAGCGGATCCGGGTCCAGGGCCGCGCCCGCACGGAACACCTTCGGGTACTGGAGCGGCAGCTTCACCGCGCAGAACGCCCCCGTCGACACGCCCATCAGCCCCCACCCCTTCGGCTCCGGCAGGGTGCGGAAGTTCTTGCGCACCAGGTCCGGTACGTCCTCCGCCAGCCAGGTCGCGATCTTGCGCTGCGGGGTGTCGGTGCAGTCGGTGTTCACCCCGCCGGGGTACAGCTCCGGGATGACCAGGATGAACGGGTGCGCCGCGCCGAGGCGCACCAGCTGCTCCAGCGCGTCCGGCATGGACCCCAGGTCGATCCAGGAACGCGGGGTGCCCGGATACCCGTGCAGCAACGTCAGCACCGGGAAACGGGTCTTCTGCGCGCCGGGGGCGTCGTACTCGGGCGGGGTCCACACGACCACCTGGCCGGCCAGCTTCGAGTGACTGCCCCGGAAGTACGTGCTCCGGGTGCCGTTCTCCCCCGGGGTGAAGCGGGCCCGGCCGGGCGGGGGCCCGGTCATCGCCGAAGCGTTCGCACCCGCGCCGGTGCCCAGCAGGTCGTCCCAGGAGGCGTAGAGCCCGTAGCCGTCGTTGATCCAGGCGGCCACCACGCCGATGGCCGTCAGCTGGCACACCCCGATCATCAGCACCCGGACCACCCACCGCAGCACGGCCGGACCGGGCACCCGGTTCCACAGCAGCAGCGCCAGGAGCATGGCCAGCGCGGTCACGGCGATCAGCGTGGCGAGGAACGACGTGCTGGTCAGTTCCACGGCGTCGGCTCCTGAGGGTATGGAGGCGAATGGAGGCGTTTGGCGGCGTGTGGAGCGGTATCCCCGGCATCCCACCACAATGTACGGTCCCGGAACTCCTACGCGCGGACGCTCACCGTGACGGAGTGCCAGCCCGTCGCCCCGTCCGGAAGGGTCCCCCGGCGCTCCTCCGGCTGGACGTCGCCCCGCCCGTCCGTCGCACGGACCTCCAGGGTGTGCTCCCCGGGCGCCGCCTCCCACGGCCACACCCACTGCCGCCAGGTGTCGGCCCCGTCCGACGCCCCGAGCCGGGCCTCGTGCCAGGGGCCGCCGTCGGCCCGTACCTCCACCCGGGCGATCCCCCGGTGCTGCGCCCACGCCACCCCGGCCACCGCCACCCGTCCCGCCGCGAGCTTCGCGAAGGGGCGCGGGGTGTCGATCCGCGACTGCGTCTTGACGGGTGCCTGCTGCGCCCAGGAGCGGCGCACCCAGTACGCGTCGTACGCGGCGAAGGTAGTCAGCCGCAGCTCGGTCAGCCACTTGCAGGCGGACACGTAGCCGTACAGGCCGGGGACGACCATCCGGACCGGGAAGCCGTGCGCGAAGGGCAGCGGCCGGCCGTTCATCCCCACGGCCAGCAGCGCGTCCCGGCCGTCCATCACCGTCTCGACGGGCGTGCCGATCGTCATGCCGTCCACCGAGCGCGCCACGAGCTGGTCGGCCGTGCCGCCCCGGGACGGCGGCCGCACCCCGGCCTCGCGCAGCAGGTCGGCCAGGCGCACGCCGAGCCAGCGGGCGTTGCCCACGTACGGGCCGCCCACCTCGTTGGAGACGCAGCACAGGGTGACGTCGTGCTCGGTCAGCGGCCGCGCGAGCAGCTCCGGCAGGGTCAGCGTCAGCGGCCGGGTGACCCCGTCGCCGTGGAGGGTCAGCCGCCAGTCCCCGGCGTCGACGCGGGGGACGACGAGGGCGGTGTCGACCCGGTAGAAGTCCCCGGCGGGGGTGAGGAACGGGCCCACGCCCGGCACGCGCAGGTCCGCGCCCGCGGGCAACGGCGGCGCGGGTGCGGCCGGGGGCGGGAGGACCAGGTCGGCCCGGGAGGCGGTGGCCGCGGCCGAGCCGTGGGCGCCGAGGCGGCGGCCGGCGTATCCGGCGACGGCGGAGGCGGCGACGGTGGCCGCCAGGAGGCGGCCGAAGCCGCGCCGGTCCAGCGGCCACGTCCCGGCGGGCCGACCCGGCGCCGGACGGGGCCGCCGTAGGGCTGTGACCAGCAGGTACAGCACCCCAGCCGCGACCGCCGCGCCGGCCAGGGACGGCAGGGCGTCCTTCCACCCGGCTTCCGGGCGGCTCAGCGCGGCCGCCGCCCCGAGCAGCCCGACCGCCGCGGCGGCCGCGCAGCCCGGGAGCGGGTGGCGGACGGCGAGGACGCCGGTTCCGGCGGCGAGGACGGCCAGGACGGCGGCGATGCCGAGGGTCAGGACCAGCTTGTCGGAGGTGCCGAAGGAGCGGACGGCCCACTCCTTGACGGCGGCGGGCGTACGGTCGACGACGGCCCCGCCGACCGCGGCGAGCGGGGACGCCTCCGGGCGTACGAAGGCGGCCGCGAGCTCGGCCGCCGCGAGGCCCGCGAAGGCGGCGGCCAGACCGGCGGCGGCGCCGGCCGCCGTGCGGCGTCCGGGGTGTGCGGGGTCCGCCCGTACGGATGCCATGACCCACCTCCACGCGGCCGCCCCTCCGCCAACATAGCCCCGGCGCCCCCGCTGCCGCTGCACGGAGCCGTCTCCCGGGGGCCCCGCCCCCGAACCCCCGCGCCTCACACGCCGGAGGGGCTGTGGATGGCCCGCGCGGCGTTCGAGCGCACCGGGCGAGGAGCGGCCGGTACCGCGGTCAGGGGCGGAGCCCCCGGGAACGGTGGAAGGGCGGGTAGGGGACCGCTCCGCGCGGCGGCAACCCCCGCGTCGCGCGTCACGCACCCCCTGGGGCGTCCGGGTTCGGGACCGAGCCGGTGCCGTTCTGCGGGCCGGGCTCCGCGGAGCGGTCGGCGGCCGGGGCGGACGGTCTGCGTTTGCGGAGTTCCACGACCCCGTCGGTGATCCCGGCGGCGGCCTGCGGGGCGGGGGTCCGGGGCCGCTCCTGAGCGTTCTCGTACATGTCGGTGCACTCCTGTCGGCTCGCGTGGCCGGCCCAGCGGGCGCCGGAAGGGGCGGCGCCGGATCGTTCCGGCGCCGCCCCCAGGGCCTGCTCCGGCCGTTGCCGCCAGTGAACCCAGCGCCCGTGCCGGGCGGGGCCGCCCGTCGGGCGATTCCCCCGGAAGAGTGAAGCCGCACCGTCACACGGGCAGCGACCAGGCCTGGTCCGCCCGGTGGTCGCCGCACGCGGCCAGCCGCAGCCGCTCGGCCGGGGCGTCGGCGGCCGCGGGGGTCGCCGGGGCCGTCAGGCACGACCCGCTCGCCTCCTCCACCAGCGACCCGTCCCGCCGGTGCCGCCAGCTCTGCCCCGCCCGGCGCCCGGCCGCGCAGTCCGCCAGCTCCACCAGGGCGCCGCCGCCGGCGGTGAGGCACTGGCCGGCCAGCCTCAGCCGTCCGCCGCCGCCCAGGGTCCAGCGCTGGTCGCTCCCGCCGGTGCAGGCGGCCAGGACGACCGCGCCGACGCCGCTGGTGCTCGCCCCGTCGGCGCACTTCGCCCCGAGCCCGTTGATCTGTCCGGTGGGCACGGCCCCGGCGCAGCCGCCGCGCGGGGTGAGCCGCCACACCGCCGTGTCGTGCGCGCCGACCCGCGCCGTCAGCGCGTCGCCCGCCTCCGTGCGCTTCCCGGTCCACAGGTCCTCGGCGTCCACCGCGCAGGGGGCGGGCAGTCCGACGTCCGCCAGCGGTACGGAGACGTCACGGCCGGCCCCGGAGCGGTTGAGCACCGCCACGGCCCGGTCCCCGTTCGCCAGCGGCCGTACCAGCACGTCGGAGGCCGCGTCGGAGGAGACGACCGCGCCCTGGCGGCCCAGCGGGTCCTGGTCCAGTGCGATCAGACGGGTGTTGCCGAGGGCCGCGAGCCCGCCGGGGCTGAGCGCCGACACGTCGGAGGACAGGATGAAGGGGGCGGCCATCATCGCCCACAGCCCCACCTGGCTGCGGCTCTCCGCGTCCGTAAGCCCGGGGGCGCCCGCGATCAGGAAGTCGGGGTCGTTCCAGTTGCCGGGGGCGGCGTACCGGCCGAGCCAGCGGTTGTAGCCGTAGTTCCCGAGGACCGAACTCCAGCGGGAGGTCTGCGGCGCGGTCGCCCGGTAGACCTTGATGTCCTTGCCCTCGCGCCACAACTGGCCGGTCTCGCCGACCCAGTCGAGGACCTTGTGCCAGTCGGAGCCGCCCCACTCGCCCTGCTGGAAGTAGGCGGGGGCGGAGGCGGAGAGGACCATCGGACGCCCGCTGTCGCGCAGTGCCCGGGCCACCGAGTTGTACGCGTCCCGGTAGGCCTGTTCCTTCGTCTTCCCGGGCGGCACCCACAGGTTGCAGCCGTCCATCTTCACGTAGTCGACGTTCCAGGAGGCGAACAGCCGGGCGTCGCGGGCGTAGTGGTCCGCGCCGCCGCCCTCGGGGGCGCCGCTGCCCGGGTAGCGCTCGCAGGTCAGGGAGCCGGCGTCCTCGTAGATGCCGAACTTCAGCCCCTTCGCGTGCAGGTGCTCGCCGAGCCAGGCCATGCCGTGCGGGAACTTCACCGGGTCGGCGACCAGGTTCCCCTGCGCGTCGCGCTGCTTGAGCATCCAGCAGTCGTCGACGGTGACGGTGTCGTACCCCTTCGCGGCGAGGCCGCTGGAGACGAGCGCCCCGGCGTTGGCGACGACCTTGGCCTCGTCGATGTCGCACATGTAGTGCGCCCAGTTGTTCCAGCCCATGGGCGGGGTGAGGGCGAGCGGGGTGTCCGAGGTCGCGGTCGGCTCCGCCGTCGCCGGGGCGGGGCAGAGTGCGAGGGCGAGCAGGGCGGCCGCGGTCAGACAGGGGAGTGAGGCGCGCAGGCGAGGCGGCACGGGGTCTCCTTGGCGTGGTGCGTACCGGCGGGGATCGTGCCTCAGTGCAGCGGCGCGACCACTCGCTGTCAACGCGAGTCGGGGGTGAAGGGCCGATGACCAGCAATATGGCCGCAGCCGGTTCACACGCCCGTGTCGGGCCGGCCGGCCGGCCATCGGGAAGCTACGCCGTATGTGACGCTGGCTGATACGGTGTATCTCATGCCCAGAAGATCAGCGGCCCTCGACCGGGCGACCCCGGAGGCCATCGCCGCCGCCGCCCTGCGCATCCTCGACGAGGAAGGGCCCGCCGCCCTGAGCTTCCGCGCCCTCGCCGGCCGCCTCGACGTCTCCCACGCCACCGTCCAGCGCCGCTGCACCGACCTGGCGGGCCTGATGGACCTGTGCACCGAGCACCTCGCCGCCCAGCTCCCCGAGGTCCCGCCCGGCACCGACTGGGCCGAGGCCACCGAACTGCGGTTCGGGGCCCTCTACCGGCTGCTGACCGCCCACCCCGGCCTGCTCCTCCTGCGCGGCGGACGCCCCTGGCTCGGCCGCCGGTTGCTGGCCCGGCTCGCCGAACCCGCCCTCGCCGACAGCCTCGCCGCCGGGATGACCCGCGCCGAGGCCATGACCGCCTACCGCCGGATGTACCTGCTGACCCTGGGCAGCGCCGCTTTCGTCGACCACCGCGATCCCGCCGGGGCCACCGCCGCCTCGCGGGCCGCGCTCGCCGCGCTCGACCCGGCCGAGTTCCCGGTGCTCGCGGGCGCCCCGGACGAACTGCTGCCCCCGCTGACCGACCACGAGGTCTACTACGGCGCCCTGCGCCAGCTCATCGCCGCCGCCCGGCCCACCGCCTGAGCGCCCCGGCATCCCGACACGAGAGAGGCCGCCCGCCATGGAACAGCAGCTGGACTACGCCGCCGTCCGCGCCGCCGCCGACCGTACGGCCGGGGCCGTCCGGCCCGTCGCCGTCGCACCCGTCGCCGAGGGCCTCTGGTACGCCCTGGAACACCTCCAGCACACCGGCTCCTTCAAGGCCCGCGGCGCCCACAACTTCCTCGCCGCCCATCGCGAGGCCGGAGCCCTCCCGGCCGTCGGCGTCACCATCGCCTCCGGCGGCAACGCCGGCCTCGCCTGCGCCTGGGCGGCCCGTGCCCAGGGCGTGCCCGCCACCGTCTTCCTGCCCGCCACCGCCCCGCGCGTCAAGGTCGACCGGCTGCGCGGCTACGGCGCCGACGTCCGGCTCGTCGGCGACCGCTACGCCGAGGCCCTGGAGGCCTGCCACCGTTTCGCCGCCGACAGCGGAGCCCTGAGCAGCCACGCCTACGACCACCCGCTGATCGCCGCCGGCGCCGGGACCCTGCTCGACGAGATCCGCGCCGCGCTGCCCGGCCTGGACACGGTGGTCGTCGCGGTCGGCGGGGGCGGGCTGTTCGCCGGCGTCGCCACCGCCGCGCGGGCGCACGGCGTACGGGTGGTCGCGGCCGAACCCGAGAACTGCCGCGCCCTGAACGCGGCGCTGGAGGCGGGCCGCCCCGTCGACGTCCCGGTGGACTCCGTGGCCGCCGACTCCCTGGGCGCCCCCCGGGTCTCCGCCGACGCCCTCGCCGCCGCGCAGGAGGACAACGCCGTCTCCGTCCTCGTCCCGGACGCGGCCATCACGCAGGCCCGGCGCGCCCTGTGGGAGGAGCACCGGATCGTCGTCGAGGCCGGGGCCGCGACGGCCCTCGCGGCCGTGCGCACCGCCCCTCGGCCGCCGGGCGAGCGGGTCGCCGTCGTCCTGTGCGGGGCGAACACGGACCCCGCGGACCTCTGAACCGGCGACGAACGTCGCGGCGGCGCACGACTTTCGAGTACGGCGCGCCCGCCCCGCCCCCTGCGAGGCTCCCCGGTGTCAGCAGGAACACGAGGGCACGGAGGAACGGGTCATGGCTCAGCGCAAGGGTTGTTTCATCGGCTGCGGAGTGGCGCTGGTCCTGGGCGTCGGCCTCCTCGCCGCGGTCTTCTTCGGCTTCGGGAAGATGATCGACGTCGCCGAGAAGACGCTCGTCGACCCGAAGGTCTACGCATCGGTGCAGGTCGGCGACCCCGAGGGCGAGGTCCGCGCGAAGCTGCCCTCGGGCGAGAGCTTCGTCAAGAGCGCCCTCAAGGAGGGCGGACCCGCCGAACCCGCGGGCAGCGTGTGCGCCTGGTACGTCTCCAGCGACGACAAGGCCTCCGAGGAGGTGCTCCGTTTCTGCTTCAAGGACGGCAAGCTCGCCGAGAAGGCCCAGTACCGCATGAAGTAGCGTTCCCGCTCCCCGCGGAGCTGTGCCGCGCGCGTCCCGGCCGCCGTCGATAAGGAGTCAAACCTGCCCCGGAACCGTCTCCCGGGCGCGTGCCGCGGCCGGGGCGCCGAGCTCCTCACCGGAGCGCTTCGGTCCAGTTCAAGGGCCTCTTCGCCGGTGTCCCCGCGGCCGCCCGCGGGGCCCGGCGACACGGGTTCCCCCGGCCAGCGGGACTTCCTGCCGCGTTGACGCGCCCGGCGCTTGCGTACAGCCTGGGGCACCGCCCTCCGGCGCCACGGCCGGAGCTCCCACGAAGGCGGCGACGATGACCCGTTCCCACCTGACCCGTACGGCCGCCGCCACCCTGGTGGCCGCGGGACTCCTGTCCCTCTCCGCCTGTGGTCTCGGCGGCGCCGGCCATGACACCGGTGAGGCGCGCAGGACCGGCAGGGTGGCCGGGGAGATCACCTTCCGGACGCTCCAGCTGAAGCCCGTCTACACCGCCTACGTCCAGGGCGTCATCGACTCCTTCGAGCGCAAGTACCCGGACGCCACGGTGAAATGGGAGGACGTCCCCGGCGACGGCTACAACGAGAAGCTCGTCGCCGACGCCCGGGCCGGGGCCCTCCCCGACGTCGTCAACCTCTCCACCGACTCCTTCCAGCTCCTCGCCGACCGCGGCATGCTCGCCGACGTCGCCGCCCTCGACGCGGCGGCCGCCAAGGAGTACGTGCCGGGCGCCTGGGAGCAGTTCAAGCTGCCCGGCAAGGGCGACGGCGTCTACGCCTATCCGTGGTACGTGACCCCGGAGGTCCTCACCTACAACCAGGAGCTGTTCACCGCCTCGGGCCTCGACCCCGCCCGGCCGCCCACCACCGTCGAGCAGTTCTTCGACTACGCCGAGCAGATCGCCGCGCGCTCCGGCGGCCGGTACGCGGCCTTCATGGCCGACCCCAAGGGACGGCTGCCCGGGGACTGGCAGAAGATGGGCGTACCCCTCCTGAACCGGGCCGGGGGCCGCTTCACCTTCGACACCGACCGGGCCGTCGCCTGGGTCGACCGGATGAAGGACCTGTACGCCAAGGGCGCCATGCCCAAGGAGTCCCTCCTGAAGTCCGACGACATCAACCAGCTCTACGGCAGCGGCAGACTCGTCTTCGGCCCCGGCTCGCCGGGCTTCGTCAAGGACATCAAGGCCAACGCCCCGCAGGTCTACGCGCGGACCCGGGTCGCGGGCGCCGTCACCGGCACCCTCGGCCACATCGGCATCTACGCCCAGTCCCTCGGTATCAGGAAGGACACCGCCCACCCGGACGCGGCGGCGGAGTTCGCCAAGTGGGTCACCAACGGTCCCAACCAGGTGGAGTTCTCCCGGCGGGCCACCATCTACCCCTCCAACGCCCAGGGGCTGGCCGACCCGCGCTTCGCCGACCGCGGCGACGGCAAGGACGCCGAGACGCTGGCCCGCGCGATCGGCGCCGAGCAGCTGAGGACGGCGGCGCTCGACGCCAACACCCCCGTCCAGTGGACCAGTCAGGTCGGCGACGCGGTGACCCGCGAGGTGCAGAGGGCCATCCAGGGCGAACAGGACGCGCGGACGGCCGTGCGCAGGGCCCAGGAGGAGGCCAACCGGCTGCTGGCCGCCGCGGGCGAGAGGTGACGGCGCGGGAAGCGGGGGGCGGGCTGCCGAACCGCCGGTGGTGGGGCCCGTACCTGTTCCTGGCGCCCGGTCTCACCGCCGTGGTCCTCTTCAGCCTCTGGCCGTTCGTCAACACCGTCGTCCTGTCGCTCACCGACGCCCGCGTCCTGGACGGCGGGAGCTTCGTCGGCCTCGCCAACTACCGGCGGGCCCTGGCCGACCCCGACTTCTGGACGGCGGCCGCCAACAGCGTGCTCTACCTGCTCGTCGTCGTGCCCTGCCTGGTCGTGCTGCCGCTGGCGCTGGCCGTCCTGGTCCGGCGGGAGGTCCCCGGCATCGGCCTGTTCCGGTCCGCCTTCTACACCCCGGTGATCGCCTCCGCCGTGGTCGTCGGCCTGATCTGGCAGTGGCTGCTGCGCAGCGACGGGGCCGTCAACGCCGTCCTGGTCCGGCTGCGGCTGGTCGCCGAGCCGGTGCCCTTCCTGACGGACAGCACCCTGTTGCTGGTCTCGGCGATGATCGTGACCGTGTGGAAGGGCCTGGGCTACTACATGGTCTTCTACCTGGCCGCCCTCGGGAACGTCCCCGCGTCGCTCTACGAGGCCGCCGCCCTCGACGGGGCGGGCCCGCTGCGCCGGTTCACCGGCATCACCGTCCCCTCCGTGAAGCCGATGATGCTGCTGGTCGGGACCCTGTCGGCGATCTCCGCCCTGCGCGTGTTCACCGAGGTGTACATCCTGGGCGGGGAGGGCGGCGGCCCCGGCGGCGGCGCCCGCACCCTGCCCTTCCTGATCCGGCAGGTCGGCCTGGGCTTCGCCGGGGAGACCGGCTACGCCTCCGCCCTCTCGCTGCTGCTGTTCCTGCTGACCCTGGCCTTCAGCCTGCTGGGGCGCCGGCTGGCCAAGGGGGACGGGGCATGAGCGGGCGACGGGCCGGACTCGCCGCCCGCTACCTGACGCTGTGCCTCGCCCTCGTGGTGACGACCGGCCCGCTCGCCTGGCAGTTCCTGACCTCGCTACGGGGGCGCGGCGAGAACGTCTACGAGGGCGTGCTGCCCTCCCGCCCCACCCTCGGCAACTACGTCCGGGTCGCCGAGTCCTTCCCGCTGCTGCCGTACACGGCCAACACCCTGGTCGTCGCGGCCCTCGCCGTCGCCTCGAACCTGCTGTTCGCCGCGATGGGCGGCTACGCCCTGTCCCGCGAGGGCTGGAAGGGGCGACGAGCCGTCTTCACCGTGCTGACCGCCACCCTGATGTTCCCCTTCGAGTCCGTGATGATCTCGATGTTCCTCACCGTCCGCGGGATGGGCCTGGTCGACACCCTCGTCGGCGTGTGGCTGCCCGGCGCGGTCTCCGTCCTCAACATCATGATCATGCGGGCGGCGTTCCTCGCCGTCCCCCGGGAGCTGGAGGAGGCCGCGGTGCTCGACGGGGCGAACGAGTGGACCCGCTTCACCCGCGTCTTCCTCCCCTCGGCCCGCGGCGCCCTCGCCGTGGTGTGCATCACCAGCTTCATGGGGGCCTGGGACGACTTCCTGTGGCCCCTGATCGTCCTGACCGACAGCGACCACTACACCCTCCAGCTCGGCCTGAAGAGCCTGGCCGGCGCCACCACCGTCAACGACCAGCGGCTGATCGCGGCCGGGGCGATGACCGCCCTGCTGCCGATGATGCTGCTCTTCCTCGCCCTCCAGCGGTTCTTCTTCCGCGGCGTGGGCGAGGGGGCCGTCAAAGTCTGACCCGCTCCGCCCCGTCCCGCAACCACCCGCCGACCCCCTTCTGGAGCCGCCGTCATGCACGACGACCGCAGCATCACCGAGCAGCGCCTGCGCCGGGTCCTGGGCGAACGCATCAGGGCCGCCGTCCGCTCCCGGTCGGTCCCCCTCACCGTCGAGCGCTGGGACGCCCCCGGGGAACCCGTCCCCGTCGCCGAGGCACTGGCCGCCCCCTACACGCCCTGCGCCGCGGGCGACGCCTGGGGCCCGGCCTGGGGGACCACCTGGTTCCGGGTCACCGGCACCGTCCCCGCCGACTGGGCGGGCCGCACCGTCGAGGCCGTCCTCGACCCCGGCTTCGACCGGATGATGCCCGGCTTCCAGTGCGAGGGCCTGGTCCACCGGGCCGACGGCTCCGAGGTCAAGGCACTCAACCCCTATAACGACTGGGTGCGCGTGGCCGACCGGGCGGCCGGCGGCGAGCGGGTCGAGTGGTACGTCGAGGCCGCCGCCAACCCCGTCCTCGTCGACCACCGGCCCACCACCGAAGGGGACCGGCTGACCAGCGGCGACCGGCCGCTGTACCGGCTGGCCCGGATGGACCTGGCCGTCTTCGAGGCCGAGGTCTGGGAACTCGTCCAGGACCTCGACGTCCTCGAAGGCCTGATGACCCAGCTCGGCGAGGAGGACGCCCGCCGCCACACGGTGCTGCGCGCCGTCGCCTCCGCCCTCGACGCGCTCGACCTCGACGACGTCCCCGGCACGGCCGCCGCCGCCCGCGCCCGCCTCGCCGGGGTGCTCGCCTCCCCGGCGCACGCCTCCGCGCACCGGATCAGCGCCGTCGGCCACGCACACATCGACTCGGCCTGGCTGTGGCCGTTGCGCGAGACGGTGCGCAAGGTGTCCCGGACAGCCTCCAACATGGTCGCCCTGATGGACGACCACCCCGAGTTCGTCTTCGCCATGTCCCAGGCCCAGCAGCTCGACTGGATCAGGACGCACCGGCCCGAACTCTTCGAACGGGTCAAGAAGAAGATCGCGGACGGGCAGTTCGTCCCCGTCGGCGGCATGTGGGTGGAGTCCGACACCAACATGGTCGGCGGCGAGGCCATGGTCCGCCAGTTCCTCTACGGCAAGAAGTTCTTCCTGGAGGAGTTCGGCATCGACACCAAGGGCGTGTGGCTGCCCGACTCCTTCGGCTACACCGCCGCGCTCCCGCAGATCGTCCGGCTGGCCGGCAACCAGTGGTTCCTCACCCAGAAGATCTGCTGGTCCCAGACCAACCGGTTCCCGCACCACACCTTCTGGTGGGAGGGCATCGACGGCTCCCGCGTCTTCACCCACTTCCCGCCCGTCGACACCTACAACAGCGACCTCGGAGGTGCCCAGCTCGCCCACGCCGCCCGCAACTACCGCGAGAAGGGCCGGGGTTCGCGCTCCCTGGTGCCCTTCGGCTGGGGCGACGGCGGCGGCGGCCCCACCCGCGAGCAGCTGGCCCGGGCGCGCCGGCTGAGGGACCTCGAAGGCTCCCCGCGGGTGGAGATCGAGCGCCCGGACGCCTTCTTCGACAAGGCCCGCGCCGAGTACGGGGACGCCCCGGTCTGGGCCGGCGAGCTGTACCTGGAACTGCACCGCGGCACCTACACCTCCCAGGCCGGGACCAAGCAGGGCAACCGCCGCAGCGAGTCGCTGCTGCGCGAGGCCGAGCTGTGGGCGGCGACGGCCGCCGTGCGCGTCCCCGGCTTCGCCTACCCGTACGAGGACCTGGAACGCCTCTGGAAGACCGTCCTGCTCCACCAGTTCCACGACATCCTGCCCGGCTCCTCCATCGCCTGGGTGCACCGCGAGGCCCGCGAGACGTACGCGCGGGTGGGGGAGGAGCTGCGCGCCCTGACCCTGGCCGCGCAGACCGCGCTCGCCGGGGAGGGCACGGCCGAGCTGGTCTTCAACTGCGCCCCGCACGCCCGGCGCGGGGTCCCGGCCGGCGGCGCGGACCACCCCGCCGGGGCCCGGCAGCCGGTCACCGTGGAGGAGCGGCACGGCGGCGGCCACGTCCTGGCGAACGGGCGGCTGCTGGTGGAGGTCGACGGCCGCGGGCTGATCGTCTCCGCGTACGACCTGGAGCACGGCCGGGAGGCCCTCGCCCCGGGCGCCGCCGCCAACCTGCTCCAGATCCACCCCGACTTCCCGAACATGTGGGACGCCTGGGACGTGGAGGCCTTCTACCGCAACCGGGTCACCGACCTCGACGGCCTGGACGGCCTGGAGGTCACCGACAGCGGCCCCGACGCCTGCACCGTCACCGTCACCCGCTCCTTCGGCTCCTCCGCCGTCACCCAGACGATCACCCTGCGGGCCGGCGCCAAGACCGTGGACCTGGTCACCGAGGTGGACTGGCACGAGACGGAGAAGTTCCTCAAGGCCGCCTTCCCCCTCGACATCAAGGCCGAACGGACCTCCTCCGAAACCCAGTTCGGACACGTGGACCGTCCCACCCACACCAACACCTCCTGGGAGGCGGCCCGGTTCGAGATCTGCGCCCACCGCTGGATCCACGCGCAGGAGCCCGGCTGGGGCGTGGCCCTGCTCAACGACTCCACGTACGGGCACGACGTCACCCGCGACGTCCGCCCCGACGGCGGCCAGACCACCACCGTCCGCCTCTCCCTGCTGCGCGCCCCGCGCTACCCGGACCCCGAGACCGACCAGGGCCGCCACACCCTGCGCTTCTCCCTCGCCCCGGGCGCCACCCTCGGGGACGCCGTCCGCGAGGGCCACGCGCTCAACCTGCCCGAACGCGTCCTGCGCGGCGCCGGACCGGTCGCCCCGCTGGTGACCGTCGACGGGGACGCGGTGGTGGTGGAGTCGGTCAAGCTCGCCGAGGACCGCGGCGGCGACGTGATCGTCCGCCTCTACGAATCCCGGGGCGGCCGCGCCCGGGCCACCCTCACCCCCGGCTTCGCCGTCCGGGGGGCGAGCGAGACCGACCTGCTGGAGCGCCCCCTGCCCCCCACGGCGGTCGGCGGCCCGACCCCGTCGGGCGCGGTCCCGCTGAACCTGCGCCCGTTCCAGATCGTCACGGTCCGCCTCCACCGCTCCTGACGGGCCGCGGACCCCGGTGGACCCGTCCCGCCGCCCCTTCGGCACCGGCCGGAGGGGCGGCGCGGCCGTGAGAGTCGCCACAGCTGTTTTGCACTTAGTTGCAAAATCCTCTCCCGCTCGCTTACAACAGGGTCAGGACACCGCGCGAGGAGAGACGTACCCATGAGCCCGTACCCGCACCTGCTGAGCCCCCTGGACCTCGGCTTCACCACCCTGCCGAACCGCGTGATCATGGGCTCGATGCACACCGGCCTGGAGGAGCACCAGGGCGGCTTCGAGCGCCTCGCCGCCTTCTACGCCGAGCGCGCCAAGGGCGGCGCCGGCCTGATCGTTACCGGCGGCATCGCCCCCAACGACGCCGGACGCCCCTTCGAGGGCGGCTCCCGCCTCACCACCGAGGAAGAGGCGGCCGAGCACCGGGTGATCACCGACGCGGTGCACGCCGAGGGCGGGAAGATCGCGATGCAGATCCTCCACTTCGGCCGCTACGCCTACCACAAGGACCTCGTAGCCCCCAGCGCCCTCCAGGCCCCCATCAGCCCCTTCGTCCCCAACGAGCTCACCACGGAGGAGGTCGAGCAGACCGTCGAGGACTTCGTCCGCGCCGCCCGCCTCGCCCGGCTCGCGGGCTACGACGGCGTCGAGATCATGGGCTCCGAGGGCTACCTGATCAACGAGTTCATCGCCGCCGCCACCAACCAGCGCACCGACGCCTGGGGCGGCACCTACGAGAACCGCGTGCGCTTCCCGCTGGAGATCGTCCGCCGCACCCGTGCCGCCGTCGGCGAGGACTTCATCCTGATCTACCGCCTGTCCATGCTGGACCTGGTCCCCGGCGGCTCCACCCTCGACGAGGTCGTCCACCTCGCCAAGGAGATCGAGGCGGCCGGCGCGACCATCATCAACACCGGCATCGGCTGGCACGAGGCCCGCATCCCCACCATCGCCACCTCCGTCCCGCGCGGCGCCTACACCTGGGTCACGCGGAAGCTGATGGGCGCGGTCTCCGTCCCCCTCGTCACCAGCAACCGCATCAACACCCCCGAGAAGGCCGAGGAGATCCTCGCCGACGGCCGCGCCGACCTGGTCTCCCTGGCCCGTCCCTTCCTCGCGGACGCCGACTTCGTCGCCAAGTCCGCCGCCGGCCGCTCCGAGACCATCAACACCTGCATCGGCTGCAACCAGGCCTGCCTCGACCACACCTTCAGCGGCAAGATCACCAGCTGCCTGGTCAACCCGCGCGCCTGCCACGAGACCGAGCTCGTCCTGTCCCCGACCCGGACGAAGAAGACCGTCGCCGTCGTCGGCGCCGGCCCCGCCGGCCTCGCCTGCGCCGTCTCCGCCGCCGAACGCGGCCACGCCGTCACCCTCTTCGAGGCCTCCGGCCACATCGGCGGCCAGCTCGACATCGCCCGCCGGATCCCCGGCAAGGAGGAGTTCGAGGAGACCATCCGCTACTTCGGCAACCGCGTCGAGGCCCTCGGCATCGACCTGCGCCTCGACACCCCCGCCGACGTGGAGACCCTGCGCGGCTACGACGAGGTCGTCGTCGCCACCGGCGTCACCCCCCGCACCCCCGCCATCGAGGGCGTCGACCGGGAGAACGTCGTCAGCTACCTCGACGTACTGCGCGACGGCGCCCCCGTCGGCGAGCGCGTCGCCGTCGTCGGCGCCGGCGGCATCGGCTTCGACGTCGCCGAGTTCCTCACCGACAGCGGCGAGGGCGCCTCCCAGGACCCCGCCGTCTACTTCCGGCACTGGGGCGTCGACACCGCGTACGCCGGCCCCGGCGGCCTCACCGCCCCCGAACGCCCCGCCACCCCGCGCCAGGTGACCCTCCTCCAGCGCAAGACCACCAAGGTCGGCGCCGGCCTCGGCACCACCACGGGATGGATCCACCGCGCCGAACTCAAGCACCGCGGGGTCGTCTCCGTCGCCGGCGCCACCTACGAGCGGATCGACGACCAGGGCCTGCACATCACCGTGGACGGCGAGCCGCGCCTGGTCCCCGCCGACACCGTCGTCCTGTGCACCGGCCAGGAGCCGCGCCGCGACCTGTACGAGGCGCTGCGCGCCGAAGGCGTCGCGGCGCACCTGATCGGCGGCGCCGACGTGGCCGCCGAACTCGACGCCAAGCGGGCCGTCCGCCAGGGCACCGAGCTGGCCGCGTCCCTCTGATCCCTTCGGGGAAAAGGCGGTTGTGGCGGCCCGGCGGGGCCGCCACAATCTTCCGGTGACGCTGACACCCGCAGACGCCGACAAGATCCTCGCCCACAACTTCGCCCCCTGGGTCCTCGCCCTCGGCCTCACCGTCGAGGAGACCGGGGAGCGGCACGCCGTCCTGCGGCTGCCCTGGTCGGACTCCCTGGCCCGCGACGGGGGCGGCCTGTCCGGCCAGGCCCTGATGGCCGCCGCCGACACCGCCACCGTCATCGCGGTCTCCGCCGCGCGCGGGGCGTACGGCCCCATGACCACCGTGCAGCAGTCGACCAGCTTCCAGCGGCCCGTCGTCGGCACGGACGTGCTGATCACGGTCCGGGTCACCAAGCTCGGCAGGCGCATGGCCTTCGCCGACGCCACCATGACCCCCGACGGCGCCCAGGACCCCGCCGCCACCGCCTCCACCGTGTACGCCCTGCTGGGCTGAGGGGTGCCGGCCCCGACCCCGCTCCGGCTGGGCCGCGACTTCACCGTCTTCTGGCTCGGCCAGGCCCTGTCCGTCATCGGCGGCTCGCTCTCGCTGGTGGCGCTGCCCCTCCTCGTGCTCGACGCCACCGGGTCCCTCGTCCGGATGGGCCTGATCACCGTCGTCTCCGGCGTGACCGGGATCGTCACCGGCCTGTTCGCCGGCCATGTGGTCGACCGCTCCGACCGTCGCCGCCTGATGATCGCCTGCGATCTGGCGCGGGCCGTCCTGCTCGGCGCCGTGCCCCTGGTCTGGCTGACGGCCGGGCCGCGGATGTGGCTCCTGTACGTGCTGACCGCGCTGGTCACCGCCCTGAAGACGGTGTTCGACGTGGCCTACGTCACCGCCGTCCCCGACCTGGTGGGCGCCGGCGACCTCACCGCCGCCAACGCCCGGCTCATGGGCACCTTCGCCCTCGGGACGCTGGCCGGCCCGGTCGCCGCCGGGTTCATCACCGCCGGGCCGGGCGGTGAATGGGCCCTCGGCATCGACGGGGCGACCTTCCTGGTCTCGGCGGTGAGCCTGCGCTGGGTGACCTTCGGACGCCAGGCGCCGCCCGCGGACGAGACCCCCGCACGGCCGCCGGCCACCCCGGCCGGAGGGCTGCGCGAGGTCTTCACCGTGGGCTTCCGGTTCCTGTGGGGGCACGTGCTGCTGCGCCCCCTGACCGTCCTGCTCACCCTGCTGACCTTCGTCACCATGGGCGCCACCGACCTGCTGGTGTACCGGGTCCAGGAGGACCTCGGGCGGGACGCGGCCACCCTCGGCTCCGTGATCGCCGTCAGCGGGCTCGGCGTCGTCGCCGCCGCCCTCGCGGCCGGCCGGCTGCGGCGGGCCCTCGGGTTCGGGCCGTGCTGGCTGGGCGCCGTCGGGCTGATCGCGGTGTCGGTCGCGGGCGTCGGCCTCAGCCGCAGCGTGCCCGTGATCGCCGTGCTGGCCGCGGTGTTCATGTTCGGCACCACCCTGGGCGGGGTCAGCTCGATGACCCTGCGCCAGGAGGTGACGCCGGACGCGCTGCTCGGCCGGGTCACCTCCGCCTTCTGGACGGTGCACAACGCCGCGGGCCCCGTCGGCGCCGCCGTCCTGACCGTCGCGGGCGCCCGGTACGGGGTGCCCGCGGCCAGTGTGGCGGGCGGGGCCCTGTGCCTGCTGATCCTGCTGGCGGGACTGGCGACCCCGCTGCGGGGAGCCCGAGGGACGCCCCAGGCCGCCGGGATCAGATGTCGATCACGCGATAGGCGAGGGTGTACACCCCGCCGGAACCCTCCAGAGAGCGGTACTGGACCTCGCCGCCGAACTCGCTGCCCGTGACCAGGGTCGCGCCGAGCTTGTCGTCCGCGCTGGTCGTGTCGTAGTCCCACAGGGTCAGCGTGCGCGCCTGCTGCTTGCCGAGGACCAGCGCGTTGTTGCCGTTGCCGTCCGCCAGCGAGCGCACGTAACCCGGGCCCATCGTCTGGTACTTGACGTTGTTGCCCGGCCAGACCTTGACCTGGTTGCCGTTGGCGTCGGTGATGTTCAGATACGCCTCGTCGTGGTCGCCCTCGCTCTGCTGGTGGCAGGTCAGGTCCAGCAGCTCGATCCTGACGTAGTCGATCGGCTCGGCCTGCGCGGTCCCCGCGAACCCGGCGAGGCCGCCCAGGGCGATCAGGGAGGCGGCGGCGAAGCGGGCGGTGCTGCGGCTCATGGTGAATCCCCCGAATGTCGGTTCCGTGATACCGGCCACCGTGGTGGCCCGGAGCGCCGGTCCCCCCGGCGCGTCCACCACGATGCCGCCCCGGACCGCCCCCGCTCCACGCGCGTTCCGCTGAGCGGAACACCGCGCGGGGCGGGGGCGGGGCCCGGGATCAGAACCGCTGGGGACCGGCCGGGAAGGGCAGCGGAGCCCGCCCCGGCAGGGCCTCGCGCCGCTGCGCCGGGGCCGGAGTGGTCGTGCAGGTCACGTCACGGGCGGGCAGCCGGCCGGTGGCCAGGTACGAGCCGACCGGCGCCGCCACGCACGAGTTCGGCTCGCTCAGGTACACCGTGTGCCCCTCCCCGCCCAGGGCCGTCACCATCCGCGAACCCCGCAGGACGCGGTGCATCCCCTCCCCGCTCACCCGCGGGGTCTGCGAGTCCCACTCGTTCTGCACGGTCAGCACGTCCGCCCGGGTCCGCATCGGCGTGGCCGCCTCGACCGGGCGCTGCCAGAAGGCGCAGGGCTTGATGTTGGAGGCCATGTCCCCGTACAGCGGGTAACGGGCCTTGTCCCGTTCGGCGTCACGCCGGTACTGCTCGGGATCACGCGGCCAGGCGTCGGTGTCCCCGCACACCACCGACCAGAACACGGCCGTGGCGTTGTCCGAGGCGGGTTCGGCGGCGCCGCCCCGCAGGGCCGCGCGCACGTCCGGCACGTCCGGCACGTTCGCGCCGCGCGGCGCCGGACCGCCGTCGGCCGCGGCCTTGAGCACGCTGATGACCGGCGCCGCCTGGCTCGGGGTGAAGAACAGGGGCCGCGCCCTGCGGATGTCGTCCCCCGTGATCTTCTGGCCCTGGAACTCGACCGGGTCCCGGTCCGCCCGCGCCACCAGCGCCCAGAAGGCGGCGGACACCGCCTCCGGGGTGGCCCCCAGGTGGAACTCGGCGTCGCGCTCCGCCGTCCACCGCGTCCAGCGCGCGAACGCCGGCTCGGCCTCCGTGGCCCACACCTGGAGCATCCCGCGCCAGATCCGCTGCGGGTCGACGGCGCTGTCCAGCACGAACCGGTCGGTCCGGGCCGGGAACATCTGCGTGTACACCGCGCCCAGGTAGGTCCCGTACGAGTAGCCCAGGTACGAGATCCTCCGCTCGCCCAGGGCCGCCCGGATCGCGTCCATGTCGCGGGCGGTGTTGCGGGTGGTGACGTACGGGAGCACCGCGCCGGCCTTCTCCCGGCACTTGTCGGCGACCGTCCGCGCCCAGGCCACGTCCGAGGGGAAGGTCTCCGGCCGGTAGGCGCGCTGGAACTCCTGCTCCGCGTCGGTCAGTCCACAGCCGATGGGGCTGCTGGCGCCGACGCCCCGCGGGTCGAAGCCGATCAGGTCGTACTGCTCGCGGACCTCCTTCGGCAGCGCCGTGTCCGCCCACAGCGGCAGCTCCAGCCCCGGCCCGCCGGGCCCGCCGGGGTTCATCAGCAGGACCCCGCGCCGCTTGGCGGGGTCCGGGCTCTTCACCCGGGATATCGCGAGGTCCAGGGTGCGCCCCCGGGGCTGCCGGTAGTCGAGCGGCACCGTGAGGGTCGCGCACTCGTACGAGGCCGGCTGCTCGGCGCTGCACCGGTGCCAGGCGGGCTTCGGCGGCCCGTACTCCTGGGCGGCGGGGTCGGCTGCGGCCTGGGTGGCCGTCAGGAGGGGGAGGGTGCCGGCGAGCAGGCCGGCGGTGGCGAGCAGGGGCGCGAGGCGCTTCATGCGCAGCACGGAAGGGCCGTTCCTTTCGTCAGAAGGGCGGTACCCTGCCCACCTTGGAGGACGGCGGCGCGGGGCGAATCATCCCTCGCGACGGCTTTGGTCCTCCTCGCGAACGAGGTGATTCCGGACAACTGGCCGACGCGCCGCGCAGGTTGCCCGCACGGCGCGCCGGTCCCTCAGTGTCCGGTGTGCGCGTCGCCGGTCTCGACGCTGCCGCCGAGCCGCTCGCGCAGCCCGGCCAGGGCGTCCGCCGACGGACCGGTGACCACCCAGCGGTCCCCGACCAGGTAGAACCCCCCGTACGGCTCGGCCTCGGCCAGCCACGAGCGCAGGCCCTCCTCGGCGGCGAAGGTGGTCATGCGGTAGGCGCCCTGGCCGGTCTCGCAGGCCCCCTGGCGCAGTTCCTCGGCCTGGATGCCCAGTTGGGCGGTACAGCCGAGGGCGGTGGCGATCTGCTCGACCGTCGCGGAGACGGCGGGCGCGGCGCTCCGCGCGTGGGCGGCGTGGGCCGCGTGCGCGGACCCGGGGCGGGCCGGCGCGGCGGCGCAGGCTCCGGCCGCGAGCGCGGTGCACACGGCGGCGCCCAGCGCGAGCGCACGGCGGATCCGGCGGACCGACGGGGGCATGGCAACCTCACTGACGGGTCGAGGGGGAAAGGGCCGTGGTGCCCGGCGGGGGAGGGGGAGCCGGGCACCACGGGATCGGGGGCGGGCACCGGTGCTAGCCGGCGGCCTTCGCCTTCTTGCCCTGGTCGGTCACCGCGAACCAGAGGCCCTGCTTGCCCTGCCCGTTGGCGTCGCCCGGCTGTTTGTCACCGGTGAACGTGTAGACGGGCCAGCAGTCGATCGTCAGCTGTTCGCTGCCGTCCGGCCGTTTCACCGAGCCGACCAGTTTGGCGGGAATTCCGGAGACCTCCGCCTTGTCCACCGGTTTGGCGGGCTTCCAGGTGTCCAGGCAGGCGTCGAGGCAGCCGAATTTCATCGGCCAGGCGCTGTCCTTGTCGAAACGGTAGAGGGTCCAGCCCTCCGCGTTCTGCAGAATTCCGCCCAGCTGTGCGTTCTGCCGGACCGAGAGGGAGAGCTTCTTCCCGGCCGCCCCGGAATCCGCTCCCGCACCCATGCCCATTCCCATGCCCATTCCGGCGCCCATTCCCGAACCCGTCGCCGGGCCGGCGCCCGCGGCCTTGCCCGCGGCGGCCGGTTTCCCGTCGGGTCCCAGGACGTGCCAGGTGCCGCCGACGCCCTCGCCGAGCGCGTCCCCCGCCTTGGTGTCCTTCGCGTAGCGGTACACCGGCCAGCCGCCGAGCGTCAGCTGCTTCGTCCCGTCGGACCGGGTGACCGAACCCAGCATCGCGGCGTCGACACCCGCCCCGGCCTGCGCGTCGTCTGCCAGGACCACCGGCCATGCCTGGGCGCAGTCGCCCTCGCAGTTGGACTTCGGGGGCTTGGCCGTGTCCTTGTCGAACCGGTAGAGGGTGAAGCCCTCGCCATCGGTGACCGCGGAACCCACGCCGGCCACCTCCTGCGCCTTCAGCTGTCCGGCGGGGCCGCTCTTCGCGCCCCCACCGGCCGGGGCGTCGCCGCCACCCGACCCGGAGCCGTAGCCCGACCCGTACAGGTCGAGCTGTTTGCTGTCGCTCACGGGCTTCACCGCATTTCCCTTCGCAGCGGAATTCCCGTCGGCACCGCACCCGGCCGTCAACAGCAGTACCGCGACCGCCGCCGACCCGGCGAATATCTCACGGCGCATTGTCTTCACGATCTCTCCTCTTGGTTCTGGTTCGATCCCGTGGGCTCACTGCCTTCACCCATTGATACGGGGCCCGGACCGGTCGGAGCCGAAATCCCCGGGAATTTGTCAGATCGCGACAGGAATGAACTCGGCCCCCCGCGGGGGCCGTGCGCGCCTCATTCCCGGAAGCGCAGCGCGAGCGCCGGGCAGCGCCGCACCGCGCGCAGCGCCTTGGGCCTCAGCCGCGCCGGGACCGGCATGGACGCCTGGGCCGGGTAGCCGTCCGCGTCGAGCCGTACGACGTCGGGCAGGATGTCCACGCACAGCCCGTGCCCCTTGCACAGCGTCCAGTCCACGAGCAGCCGCTCCGCGCCCGCGCCGCCGTCCTCCTCCCGCGGCAGGGCCAGGGCCCCCTTCACCGGGCGGCCGCAGCCGCTGCCGACGGCGTGGTCGCGGAACTCCTCGGGGAACGCGGCGAGCGCCGAGGCCACGAAGTGCGAGGTGCCGTCCGGATGGCTGCACGCGCCGCGCCGCCGCACCGCTCTGAGCCGGGCCTCGACCGCTTCCAGCGCGGCCCTGCCCCCGCCCCGGACGGCGTCCTCCAGGACGTCGGCCAGCGCGGGCAGCCCCCGTACGCACGGCCCGCACTGCCCGGCCGTCTCCTTCGCCATCCAGCGCGCCACCGCCGCCACCTCCCCGGCCGGACAGGTCTCCTCGGGCAGCGGCAGCACCGCCCCCGCGCCGAGCACCGCGCCGAAGGCGGCCAGCGACTGCCGGGACAGGCCGGCGGAGCGCGCCGCCCCCGGCTCCAGCCAGCGGCCGTGGTAGCCGCCGACCAGCACCCCCTGGCCCACACCGCTCCCGCACAGGTCCAGGACGTACGCCAGGGAGGTGCCGGACGGGGTCTCGACGACGGTGGAACCGGCGACGGTCAGCAGCACCGTCCCCGGTTCGGAGGGCAGGCCGACCGAGCGGTAGGCCGGGGCGCCGAGCCGGGCGGCGACGGCGAGCTGCGCGTACGTCTCGGTGTTCGACAACAGGGTCGGCATCCCGCCCAGGCCGCGCTCGCTGGTCCGCACCCGCTGCCCGGACGGCAGAGCCGGCCCGCCGTTCAGTCCGCTGACGAGGGCGGTCCCCTCGCCGGTGACGAACCGTTCGGGGAGCCGCGCCACGCGCACCCGGCGGCCGCCCGGTCCCCGTTCGTCGACGGCGTCCCGTACCGAACTCTCCACGTCCGCCCGGGTGACGGCCACCACCACCTCCTCGGCGGACACGGCGGCCGCGGCCAGCAGGGCGCCGTCCAGCACCAGGTGCGGGGCGTGCAGCAGCAGGGCCGTGTCCTTGAGGCAACTGGGTTCTCCCTCACTGCCGTTGACCACGACGGCGGTGGCGGACTCCTTGTCCCGCGCCGACCGCGTCACGGCCTGCAGCTTGCGCGCGAACGGGAACCCCGCGCCCCCGCGCCCGCGCAGGTCGATGTCCGCGGCGAGGTCGGTGAGTTCGTCCGGCCGCAACCGCGGGAGGGGGCCGTGCACCGCCAGGTGCGTCTCGCGGTCGAGCCACCCGGTCCGGTCCAGCCCGGCCAGCAGCCGGGGCGCGCCCACGCAGCCGAGGCCGGGGCGCTCCGCCGGGCCGCTCACGACCACCCCTCACGGTCGGCGAGCCGCTCCGCGCGCCGTGCGTCGCCGCCCGCCGGGGCCGCCGGGCCCGTGACGGCGGCCGCGTACGGCTGGGCCCCGTTCCGCGGCGGCGGCGCCGGGCGCGGGGGAGCGTCCCCGGCCGGGCGCTGCCCGGGGACGGCGGGCATTGCGGTGAGGGGCACGTCCCGGACGAAGTACGTCCGCCCGCGCGTGTTCCGGCCCGCCGCCGGCTCGGTGGCGGGCTGCGGGGCGGGGGCCGGGCGCGGGGGAACGCCGCTCCTGCGGGAGCGCAGGCGCAGCGCGATGACCACGGCGACACCGGCCAGGCACAGGGCGTACGAGGCCGTCACCCAGGCGTCCGCGGAGCGGCCCGCCTTCAGCCCGTGGACGAGGGAGGCCCCCCACGCCGGGTAGGCGCCGATGTGCAGCGCCCGCCACCACACGGAGCGGTTCTTGACCGCGAACACACTACGCACGGCCCCGGAGACCGCGACGGAGACGAAGAGATATCCGGCCAGGGTGCCGAGCCCGATCAGGACGGGCCGGTCCGCGTCGGCGAAGGGCACGAACGCGCCCGCCGCCGAGGTGTGACCCTGGGCCACCTTGACCCACACGTGCAGCGCCAGGAAGCCCAGCCCCGCCACGGCCAGGCCGCGGTGCACGCCCTGGGCCAGCAGCCGGTGCCCGGAGCCGAGGACCGCCCGGTCGGTGGCCGCCAGGCCCCACAGGACGGTGGCGGTGAGGCTGACGAGCGAGAGCACGCCCACCCCGTAGTCGAGGAACTCCCACAGGTGGGACAGGGCCCCCGCGCGGACCGCCACGACGAGGGAGACGAGCGCAGCGCCGCCGGCGACGAGCGCGCTGGGGCGCAGCCGGCCGGAGGCGGGCAGGAGCGGGGGCCGCCGGACGGCCCGCCGTCCCGCGGCCGGGGCCGCCGCCGCGTGGCGGCTCCTGCGTCGCGACCGGTGGGAGCGGGGTATGTGCGGCTGGGGCAGGGGCATCCAGTTCTCCTGTGCACCGGGGTTCCGAGCACAGTCCACCTGGCGCTCGGCACCCGGGGGTCGTGGTGGTGAAGGCCGGCAGCGCTGTGGAATTCCCGCGCCGGCCGAAGGGGCTCGGGGCCGGAGTGCAGCAGCATCGTGGAGCTGCGCAGCATCTCCACAGGATTTATCGAAACGTGATAATTTCTCGCACCGCGTCTCCGGCGCATCGAACAACGCCGGAAGATTCCCCTCCAGTGGAGGTCGTGACAGGCCACCGCGTCGCGCGCCATCCATGCGTCCCCAGGGGCAAAAACAAGGCAAACCCATGGGGCGCAAAAGTGGCCGGATCCCTCCAGAAGGGCGCGCGGGGGCTGCAACTCTCTTGACAGGCAGGGTGGTTGGCGAGGCAGACCATCCTGGCGGGCTTGTCGCTCCTCCACCGGACAGGCCTCACCCCGGCAAGAACGAGGAAACGATGTGCGAACTTCTGAACCGCATCTGGTCCCGCCCGCGAGGAGAGTGGACGCGTGTCGTGCGCAGGGAACTCCCCGCACTGGCCGCGGAGATAGTGGAGGAGCTTCTGCATGGAATTCCGGGATTTTCCACACTTGTCGACGGTAATGACGCCATCGACGACGATCTGATCAGACAGCGGGTGGAAGAGGCCCTCCTCACCGCCCTCGGCTACCGCGACGAAACCCACCGGGACGAGGGCGGGTGCCAGGACAAGGACGTCCTCGGGGCCGTCCTCGACGCCGGGCACGAGGTCAGGCACGACGGCCGCCGCGACGACCTCCGCGAGGGTGCCCCCGAACCGGTCCGCGGTACCGGCCACGGCCACGGCCACGGCCACGGTGGGGGTGGCGGAACGCGGCAGGAGGCCGCCGCCGGCCCGCCCGACCGGGTGCGCCAGGAGCTCTTCAAGGCCCTCACCGACGACCGCACCGCCGCCCAGGACTCCCTCGACGACCTCGCCCGGGCCGCGGGCTGGCCACTCCCCGCCGCCGTGCGGGCCGTCGCCCTCGCCACCCCCGGCGAGGCCCAGCAGCTGGCGGCCGTCCTCGACGACGCCCTCGCCGGCATGTTCGCCGGACGCCCCTGCCTGCTGCTCCCCAGTGCCGACCCGGACGCCCGCGCCGCCCTGGAACCCCCGCTGCGCGGCCGCGTGGCCGCCGTCGGCCACGCCGTCCCCCTCCGCGACACCGCCTCCTCCCTGCGCTGGGCCCTGCGCCTGCTCACCCTCACCCCCGCCCGCGCCGGCGTCGACGCCCGCGCCGTCTTCGTCGACGACCACCTCTCCACCCTCCTCCTGCTCCAGGACGAGCCCCTGGCCCACGCCCTGGCCGCCCGCTGGCTGCGGCCCCTCGCCGACCTGACCCCGCGCCAGAGCGAACGCCTGGAGGTGACGCTGCTCGCCTGGCTGGAGGGCGGCGGCGCCCCCGAGGCCGCCAAGGCGCTCAATGTCCACCCCCAGACCGTCCGTTACCGGATGCGGCAGCTGGAGAAGCTCTTCGGACCCGGACTGCGCGACCCCCGGACCCGTTTCGAACTGGAGATGGCCCTGCGCAGCCGCCGCCTCATGGCCCAGGTGCGCCGCCAGCACTCCCGGGTCGCCCGCCGCGCCGCCCGCGTCGTCACCGCCGACTTCACCCCCTTGGTCGTCGGACGGATGGCCCGCGTCAACGGCCTCTGACCACGAGAGCGCCGGACACACGAACACGGCCGGCCCGGAGCACCCAGGCTCCGGGCCGGCCGTACGCGCGTACCGCGCGGGGATCAGCGGCAGGACCGCCCGCCGTTGATGCAGCCCACCGCCCGGGCCATCAGCCCGTCCGACATCACGTTGATGAAGTCGCCGTGGTCGGTCACCGGCTTGTGCAGCTGCTCCGGGAAGCTGTCCACCGCGAACCGCGCCCCCGGCGCCACCCCGTAGGTCACCCGCTCCACCAGCTGTGGAATGGCGGTGAAGCCCTTCTTGCAGCGCCCGGAGGCGTCCGGGAAGGCCACGTGCGTACGGTGGTTGGCGCTGTCGGTGTTGCGGCCGTCCCAGCAGCTCTGGAAGGTGAAGGTGCGCACCACGTCGCTGCCCTTGGGGCAGACCGGGTACTTGTCCTTCAGCTGCCGGTCCTCGAACCCGGTGCAGCTCCAGGAGGCGTTCGCGTTGGCGGTGCCGTTGCTGAACGCCTTCGCGTCACCCGTGATGATCCGCAGGAACCGCGGCATCGCCTTCACCGGGCCGGCCGCACTGCCCTTGAAGCTGATGGAGGCCTGCTTGGGCCGCAGGATCGTGCCCACGTTGGCGTCCTGGCCGCCGCCCGGCGCCTTCGCGTCGCGCTCGGCCCTGCCGTCGCGCAGCCGCAGCACCGGCCAGTAGTAGGTCGACTGGTCGCCGTTGGCGCAGGTGGTGCCCGAGGCGGCGAGGCTGTCGTTGGTGGAGAAGGCGCTCGTGGTCTTGTTGCCCACGTAGTCGTGCATGTGGTGCGCGCCGTTGGAGACGCCCGGGGCGACGATCACGTTGTCGGGGTTGAAGTGGCCGTTCTCGTTGCGCCCGCACTCCGAGGTGAACGAGCCCCTGGAGGCGGCCGCCGACGGCGCGGGCGCCTTCACGTTGGGCCGCACCCCGGTGATGTCGACGAAGTCGCCCTTCGCCGGCCCGCCCTTCTGCCCGATGCTCCGGGCACCGTCGGCGGCCGCGTCGTCCTGCGCCGACGCCTCCTTCATCACGCACCCGCTCATCGACCCCAGCCCCTCGGGACGCCCGCCCGAGCGGCCTATCGCGTCGGACACCCGGCTGATGGTCGTACCGCGCTGGTCGCGCAGCCGGCCCAGCAGCGCGTCCTGCTGCGTCGTGCCCTTGACCTGCCCCGAGGCGAGCTGCCGGTAGGCGTCGGCGACCTGGACGTCCAGCTCGGCGAGGTTCCGGTCCACCTCCGCCCGGGCGCCGTCGGGCACGGCCGTGAGCCGGTCGCCCACGTCCGGGCAGTCGATGGTCGCCGTCACCTGCCCGGTACGGGAGGCGTCCTGGCCCGCGTTCGCGTTCCCGGCGACGATCGCCACCCCGCCGCCGCCCAGTACCAGGGCGCTCACCACGGCCAGGAGCTTCTTCGACAACCGGGGGCGCCTGTGGCCCTGCTGACTCATGAGATCACTTCACTTCGTATCGTCGGTCGGACATCGGAGGGGCCGAGGCCCCCTGGGAACGGCCCGGAACGGGGGAGGAGGGCGCGGGCGTCGCGTCGGAGAGGGAGTCGAAGTCGACGAGCCCGCTCTCCTCCAGGACCGTGATGTGGTCCAGGACGGTGGTGTTGGCCGAGGTCGCGAGGGCGCGCACCATCGAGTTGCGGGTCTGCGCCCGCACCTGCGCCAGCAGGGCGAACACCTTGCCGTGCGCCCGCCGCAGCAGCTGGACGAACAGCCGCTCGTACTCCGGACCCTGAGCAGCCGTCAGCTGGTCCAGCCACGCCTGCTGCTGAGCCGACGGCCGGTCGGGGAGGTCCACGCCGAGGGCCTGGCCGACCTGGATCACCTGCCGGTCCAGCTCGGTGTGCCCCTCCACCAGGTGCTGCCCCGCGGTGCGCACCGAGGGCCGGGTCCCGCGCTGCTGGGCCTGCCGCCCGGCGGGCAGCTCCCACAGGCCGGCGAGCCGCACCTTGCGGACGAAGTCCCGGTCCACGGGGCTCAGCGGCCCGTACGCCGTGCTCATCGTCCCGGCGCCGTCGTCCTCGACCCCGGCGGGCAGGGCCGTCGCCCCGGCGGGCGCCGCCGCGGCCCGGTCGCCGAACTTCGACACCGGGACCAGCAGGGCGACCAGCGTGGCCACCAGCGCGCTGATGACCAGGCCGCTCCCGATCGTGTACCTCGTGGCCGCGGACAGGCCGCCGGTGGATCGCCGCCGCAATGACAGCACGCTGCCTCCTCGATCGGTGGGCTGGGGGTGGCACGGGACGCTAGTGCCCGCCACCGGGCCGTCGAGGAAGGACCATCACCATCGGACAAACATCCGCGCCGGACCGGACGGGGCTGCTACCTTGCCGCCTTCCGGAACCGGGACCGGGGCCCCCGCCGCACGGCGAAGGGGCCCGGTCCGTGCGGACCGGGCCCCTTCGGAGGAGGGCGGGCGAGGAGAAGCGGAAGCGGAGGTCAGGAGGCCGCGGAACCCTCGTCGCCGGGCTCCTCCAGCCCCTCCAGGCTGTCCATGAACGAGCTGACGGAGAACACGGCGCGCCCCGGACCGGCCGGCCCGTACCCGGGCGGGGAGCTCAGGCCGAACTCCTCCAGCGTCGCCCGGTAGGTCTCCAGCAGCCGGATGTGGTACTCCAGCGGGGCGCCCAGCGGGTTGGCCTTGCCCAGCGGGGTCGTCGGCTCCGGGCACCAGGTCGTGAAGCGCGGCACGACACCGTGCGACATGAAGAACCTCAGGCCCTCCGCGGTCGAGTCGATGGCCTCGCCCACCTTGGTGAACCCGAAGGGCTCGGCCATCTCGATGCCCGCCACGAAGTTGGGGATCACATGGCGCGGGCCGAAGACCTCGGTGGAGTCCAGGATCCTGCGGTGCCACTCGTCGCGGCCCACGTACCGCTCCTTGCCCGGGCAGTGGAGCTGGAACAGCCGGCGGTCCCACACCTCGAAGTTGGGGTGGTAGATCCGGATTCCGTGGTCGTGGAAGCGCTGCACCGCGTCGCGCGGCAGGGCCTGGGCGACGACCTTGCCGATCCAGCGGCCCGGGAAGCGCTCCTCGATGGCCTGCGCGTAGTGGCCGTAGAAGTCGGCCTCGTCGCGGCCGCCGACCTGGGAGGTGATCGACCCGCCGGTGAGGGTGTAGGCGCGCGAGGTCCCCGCCGTGTCGTACCGGTCGATGATCTCCAGGGCCTCCAGCACCTCCTCGACCGGCTTCACCCCGGTGTACGGGCGGCCCGCCGCCTTGTGCTGGCGCCAGTTGTGGTTGATGTCGCAGAACTGGCACTCCTCCTTGGCGCCGAAGTACTGGCACACCCGGAAGACGGTCAGGTAGATCAGGTAGCCCCACTGGATGGTCGGCGCGACCTCCATCACCGACTTGCCGTTCGAGAGCTTGTGCCGGTAGTACTCCGGCATCGGCGGCAGCCCCACGTCGGAGATCCGCGCCCCGTCCAGGTACAGGCCCAGCGTGCCGTCCTCACCGCCGCGCACCACGTACGGGGAGTCCGGGTTGACCCGTACCGACACCACCGTGCGGCGCAGCCCGTACGGCCCGCCGGTGAGCACGATCTCCTCCGGCGGGCGGTTGAGCGCGGCCGCGCCCAGCTCCGGCAGGGTGCGGTGGTCGAAGGAGAAGATGAAGTACGACTTCGGCTTCACGTCGCCGCCGCCCGGCCCGTCGGCGCCGCCGCCGCTGAGCGCGGACTCGTCGAAGGCCATGCCGCCCCGCAGCAGGTCCTCCTTGATCACGGCCTCCCGCGGCACGTGGGGGAAGCGGGCCATGAGGTCCTCGACCAGCGCGGTACGGGTCTGGCTTGCCATGCGAACTCCTCGGGCAGACGGGCGCCCGCGGGAGCCGGTGGGCTCCCGCGGACACATCCATGGCATCCACCGTAGCCGCTCGTTTGAACAGGTTCAGGCCAGGGTCGCGCCGAGCGCGGTCCGGTAGCGGCCCGGGGTGGTGCCGAACTCCCGGACGAAGGCGTGCGACAGGGCGTACGGGCTGCCGTAGCCGACCCGGGCCGCGATGGCGGCCAGCGAGTCCGGGGTGTCGCGCAGGCGGGTGGCGGCCAGCGTCAGCCGCCACCAGGTCAGGTACGCCATCGGGGGACGGCCGACCAGCGGGGTGAACCGGCGCACCAGGGTCGGACGGGAGACGCCCGCCTCGGCGGCCAGCCGGTCCACGCTCCAGGGGGCCGCCGGGTCCGAGTGCATCGCCTGGAGCGCGGCGGCCGTCACCGGGTCGCCCAGGGCCGCCGACCAGGAGCCGGGGGCGGACCCGGTCACCGAGGCGCGGACCATGTAGACGAGCAGGAGGTCGAGCAGGCTCGGCAGGGCGATGGAGGACCCCGCCCGCCGCGCGTCCACCTCACCGCTCAACAGGCCTATGGCCGCCTGGAGTTCGCGGTGCGCGCCACTCGGCAGCCGGACCACGCCCGGCAGTTCGGCCAGCAGCGGGTGCACCCGGCTGCGGTCGAGCCGGTACTTGCCGCACAGCAGCTCCACCCCCTCGCCGCCCGGCAGCGAGGAACGGGCCGCCGCCCCGTCGCGGTGGCGCTCCAGCGGCAGGGCCCGGGCCGCCGTCGCCGCGTCCACGGGGGAGTCGGCGAGCACGTGGCCCGCCCCGTGCGGCAGCAGCACCGCGTCGCCCGTGGCGAGCGCGACGGGTTCGCCGCCGTCGGCCAGCAGCCAGCAGCTGCCGGCCAGGACCACGTGGAAGCCCGCCCCCGCGTACGGGTCCAGCCGTACGCACCAGGTCCCGCCGACCCGCACCCGGTCGGAGGAGGGCCGCCCCAGCCGCACGGCCGCGATCGCGTCGCTCACCACGTCCATGCGCGCAGGGTACCGCCGGGCGCGCCGGCCCGCCGGTGAGCCGGACGCGTATCCGCTTGAGCGGAACGCGCATTGGGCGGCTCACCCGGCCTGCCTAGGGTGGTGCACATGACCAACGAGAACACGCAGACCCTCGTGCTCGGCGACGTCGAGATCACCCGCGTCATCGAGGCGAAGGGCCCCTTCGCGGCCGCCCGCGACCTCGTCCCGCAGTCCGGCGACGGGCTGTGGAAGGAGAACGAGGACTGGCTCGCCCCGGACCACTGGCAGCCCGACGCCGACCTGGCCGTACTCGCCCTCCAGACCTGGGTGCTGCGCAGCGGCGGCCGGACCGTCCTCGTCGACACCGGAGCGGGCAACGGCCGCGAGCGCCCCGGCTCACCCCTCTTCCACCGGCGCGAAGGAGACTTCATGGGGCGCCTGGCGGCAGCGGGCGTACGCCCCGAGGACGTGGACGTCGTCGTCAACACCCACCTCCACGCCGACCACGTCGGCTGGAACACCGTGGACGCCGACGGCACATGGGTCCCGGCCTTCCCCAACGCCCGGTACCTCATCCCCGCCGTCGACGACGCCCACTTCGGTCCGCGCGGCGGATACGGCGACGGAGCCCGGGAGGTCGACCGGCTGGTCTACGAGGACAGCGTCGCCCCCGTCCACCGGTCCGGGCAGGCGGTGCTCTGGGAGGGCTCCCACCGCATCGACGACCGGCTCGTCCTGGAAGCCGCCCCCGGCCACACGCCCGGCTCCTCGGTGCTGCGGCTGGAGTCCGGAACCGACCGGGCGGTCTTCGTCGGCGACCTGCTCCACAGCCCCGTCCAGGTCCTCCAGCCCTCCTGCAACAGCTGCTTCTGCATGGACGCCGGCCAGGCCGCGGACTCCCGCCGCCGGATCCTGGGGCGCGCGGCGGAGCGCGGGGAGCTCGTGGTCCCGGCGCACTTCGGCGGCAGCGGCGCCTTCGAAGTGCGGGAGGAGAACGGCCGGTTCACCATCGCGGGGTGGGCGTCCGGCATCTGAGCGGCTCGGCCCGGTTGGCTCAATTCCGGTGCAAATCTGCCGCTTTCTGGTGTGGCTATGCTCACGTCGTGAGTGGTCGAATCTGCTGGTCGATCATTCCGGGAATCCGTGGGACGGCCGGGCGACACCCCCGCACCAGCGCAGGAGCGGAGCACCTATGGAAAGCAACCTCGTCAAGCACACCCCTTCCGGACACCGGTCATTTTTCGACGAGAGCCAAGTCCCCCTCTACTACAGCCGCAAGACGGCCGACATCCTGCACAAATACGGACCCGGCCCCAGGGTCCACTTCCACGTGGGGCTCTTCGACCCGGGCGCGACGCCGGACACCACCGTCCCGCAGCCGGTCCTCAAGAGCCGCATCGTGGAGGCCCAGGAGGCGATGCTCGACCACGCCGCCCGCACCTGGGGCGCCCACGCCCGCCCGCCCGCCAGCGTCCTCGACATCGGCTGCGGCGTCGGCGGCGGCTCCCTGTACTGGGCGCAGGAACTCGGAGCGAGGGTCACCGGGCTCACCGTCGCACCCGAACACATACCCCTCATCGAGGAGTTCGCCCGCCAGGGCGGGGTGGCCGACCGGGTCACCCCGCTCCTCGCGGACGTCCACGACTTCGTGCCCCGGCACACCTTCGACGCCGCCTACGCCTGCGAGAGCTCCGGCTACATGGACCGCGAGCGGCTCTTCCAGGTCGTGGCGGGCGCGCTCAACCCCGGCGGGTGGTTCGGCATCCAGGAGCACTTCGTCCGCCAGCCCGAATGGACGGAGTTCATCGACGACTACTACAAGACCCGCCTCGGCACCCTCACCGAGTACGTCACCGCCGCCGAGGCCGCCGGCTTCGCACTGGAGCGGTGCGAGGACGTCACCGACCGGGTCACCGAGTTCTGGGTGCAGTCGATGGCCTGGAACACGGCCGAACTCGACCGGATCGACGCCGCCGGCCGCCCCGGCGCCTGGACGCGCGAGCGGCTCCTGGAATCCACGGTCACCCACGGCAAGCTCTTCCGGATCTGGCGCGACCACGCCATGGAGACCCGGCTGCTGCTGTTCCGCCTGACCGGAGGGCGCTGACCATGGCACCCGTACACACCGCACTGGACCGCCCCTCGCGCATAGGATGGCACCTCCCGCCGTTCTACTGCCCCTTCGAACGGGACCTCGTCCACCCCCGCGCCGCCGAGATCGAGGCGCGCTGCGTCGAGTGGATCGACACCCACGGCATCTACGCCGACGCCACCGAGCGCGCCTGGGGCCTGGCCACCCGCGCGGCCGACCTCGCCGCGCGGTCCGTGCCCTTCGGGGAAACGGAAGCGCTCGTCCTGTACGCGGAATGGCTCTACTGGGCGTTCGCCGCCGACGACTGGCACGACTCGGGGTCCGCCTCGGCGGGCGCCGCGGCCGTCGCCGAGCACGGTGCGCGCCTGGCCCGTACCGTCGAGGTGCCCGGACCCGCCCTGCTGCCCCCGGGACCACGCACCAACGCCCTGGAGGACCTGGCCTCCCGCACCCGGGCCCTGCTCGGACCGGGACAGCTGCGCCGCGTCGCCCACGGCATCCGGGAGTGGACGTCCGGCGCCGCCTGGGAGGCGGCCGGCGCCGAGCGGGGGTTCCTGCCCTCCCTGGACCAGTTCACCGCCGCGCGGCTCTGCAGCATGGGCACCCGTTTCCTCCTCACCTGGTGCGACGTTGCCAACGGCATCGAGGTCCCCGCCGACGTGCTGTACTCCGCCCCGGTCCGGGCCCTGACCGAGGCGGCCGGGTTCGTCGTCGGCTGTGACAACGACGTCTTCTCGTACAACAAGGAGGACCACCACGTTCCGTGGGAGCAGAACGTGGTCAACGTCCTGGCGCGGCAGCGTGGTTGCACGCCGGCCGAGGCGCTGCCCGAGGTGTTCGCGTTGCGGGACCGGACGCTGGTCCTGTTCGTCCGCCTGAGGGACCGGCTGGCCCGGCAGGGCGACGACCCGCTCCGGCGCCACCTGGTGGCCGTCGGGCACTGGATCGCGGGCAACATCGCCTACCAGAGCCGCGCGCCCCGCTACGCCAGCCCCCGCAACCGCAACCCGCTTCCCGTGGCGGGCGCCTCGTACGACATCACCTACGCGGACGTCCCCTGCGACCCGAGCCCCGAGCCGCCGCCGGTACCGGCCCTCGCCTGGTGGTGGCAGCAGCTCGACGCCTGAGAAGGGAGGCCCCGCGTCAGTACCGGCCCAGCAGACGCCGCCACCAGGAAGGACGCGCCGCCGGCCGGCCCCCCGTTCCCGCCCCGGCCGTCGGGGGAGCCGGGCGGACGGGCGCGGGCGCGGACCCACTCCCCTTCACCCCGCGCGGGGAGAACCGTACGGGCAGCGACACCACATGACGGGTCATCAGGGAGGAGACCCACTCCAGTTCCCCTTCGGCGACCCCCAGCTCCAGATCGGGCAGCCGGGCCAGCAGGGTGTCGATGCCGGTGTCGGCGATGGCCCGCCCGATGTCCTGGCCGGGGCACTCGTGGGGCCCGCTGCTGAACGCCAGGTGGGAGCGGTTGCCGTGCATCGGCTCGGCCGGGTCGGGGCGCACCTCCGGATCACGGTTGCCCGCTCCGGGGCTGATCAGCAGCATGTCGCCGGCCTTGATCTGCGCCCCGGCCAGTTCCGTGTCGCCGGCCGCCCAGCGGCCGATGACCGTCATCAGCGGCGGCTCGTTCCACAGCACCTGCTCCAGTGCGTCGGGGAGCGTCATCTGGCCGCCCGACAGGTTCGCCCGGAAGCGTGCGTCGGTGAGTACCAGGCGCAGTGTGTTGGCGATCAGGTTGGCGGTGGTCTCGAACCCGGCGATCAGGACGAGCCTGAGGTGTTCCACCGCCTCCTCGTCGCTGAACCGCGCCTCGTGCTCCAGGACCCAGCTGGTGAAGTCACGGCCCGGCGAGCGGCGCTTGCGGGCCACGAGTTCCTGGAGGGTGGCCGTCATGAACCCGTTGCTGACCAGAGCCGTCTCGGTCCCCCGGATCACGTCGCGCGCCGCCTCGACCAGCCGCGGCCCGTAGGACTCCGGGGCGCCCACGAGCTGGGTCATGACCAGCATCGGCAGCGGCTCGGCGAAGTCGGCGACGAGGTCGCAGCGCCCGGTCTCGACGAAGGAGTCGATCAGCTGGTCCGCGAACCGCTTGACGTAGCGCCGTACGCCGCGCCGGTCGAAGCGCTCCACGGAATCGGTGATGGCCCCGCGCAGCCGCTCGTGCTCGGCCCCCTCCACCATGTGGCACACCGGCTGCCAGGCGGTCATGGGGGACAGCGGGTGGTCCGCGGGAACGTTGCCCTCCGTCCGCTCCCGCCACCTGCGGGGGTCCCGGGAGAAGCGGGAGGGCGTCCGGGCCACGTCCAGGTTCTCCCGGTGGCCCAGGACCAGCCAGGCCGGCAGGTCGCCGTGGACCAGCACGGGGGCGACCGCTCCGTACTCGGCGCGCAGCTTCTCGTACAGGCCGAGCGGGTCGGCTTCGGCCTCCGGTCCGTACAGCCGGTGCGCGGGGCAGCCGGGGGAGGGGAAGGGGCGGGGCGGGGTGGTGCTCACGAGGCCTCCGGTGTCACGGCGAGGGAGTGCAGGTAGTGCATCAGCGTCATCAGGACGTCACGGCTGGAATCGCGCCGGCGGGCGTCACAGGCGACGAGGGGGACGGAGCGCGGCAGGTCGAGGGCGTCGCGCAGCTCGTCGAGGGAGTGCAGGGGCGCGTCCGGGAAGGTGTTCACGGCGACCACGAACGGCACGCCGCGCTCCTCCAGCCGGCCGATCACGTCGAAGCTGACCTCCAGCCGGCGGGTGTCGACGAGGACCACCGCGCCCAGCGCCCCTTCGAACAGGCCGTTCCACAGGAACCAGAACCGCTGCTGGCCCGGGGTCCCGAAGAGGTACAGCACCAGCTCCTCGTTGATGCTGATCCGGCCGAAGTCCATGGCCACGGTGGTCGAGCTCTTGCGCTCCACGCCCGCCGTGTCGTCGACCCCGATCCCGGCCCGGGTCATGGTCTCCTCGGTGGTGAGCGGCCGGATCTCGCTGACCGAGCCGACCAGGGTCGTCTTGCCGACCCCGAAACCGCCCACGATCACCACCTTGACGGCGGCGGCCGCCGTCGCCGGCAGGACGTCCTCCTGCCGGGGCCCGACGACGTGCTCAGAGCTTTCGAAGTCCATCGATCACCGCCTCAATCAGTGCCACGTCGGGGAGCCGGGCCGGGGGAACGGGTGCGCGGGAGAGGACCCGCTTGGCCTTGAGGAGGTCGCCGAGGAGCACGGTGACCACGCTCACCGGCAGACCCAGGTACGCGGAGATCTCGGCCACCGAGAGCGGCGACTGGCACAGCCGCACGATGGCCGCGTGCTCCGGCTGCATGCCGGGCCGGGGCCCCGACGTGGCGACGATCAGCGTCACCAGGTCGAGGCCGGTACGGTCCAGCGGTACGCTGCGGCCGCCCGTGATGACGTAGAGCCGTTCCGGGCTGCCGTCTTCCCAGCTTGTGTCGCCGGGGTCGCTCACGCGGTCTGCCTGTCGCTGCGCGGCGGGCTGCTGAGGTGCTCTCCGATCCGCGCGACGAGGTCCCGCATGCGCTGCCCCATCAGCCCGGCGTCCACGCCCTCGTCGGCCAGCACCGCGAGGTAGGCCCCGGCGCCCGCCGCCATCAGGTAGAAGAACCCGCCGTCCATTTCGATCACGACCAGTCTCATCCGCCCGTCGCCGTGCGGGAGTTCGGAGGCGACCGCCCCGGCCAGGCTCTGCAGGCCGGCACAGGCCGCCGCGAGCCGGTCGGCGGTGTCGGTCTCCGCGCCGTACTGGGCCATCCGCAGCCCGTCGGCGGACAGGACGATGACGTGCCGGGTCTGCGGGACGCCCTCCGCCAGGTCCTTGAGCATCCAGTCCATGTTGGTCTGCAGCTGACTCACGGCTGTTCTCCCTCGCTCGCCGGAGCCGGCGCGGTGTTCGTGTTCTGGTTCTCCGCCGGGTGGCCCTCGATGGGCCGGGCGTCGCCCGACAGGCCGCTCTGGAAGGCGGCGAGCCACATTCCGGGCTGGGCCTCGGCCCGTTCCGGAGCGGCGGTGGTGGTCTGCTCGACGGCGGCCGGTTCGGCCGGGGCGGTGACACGGGCCCGGCGCCGGCGCTGCGGCAGGCCGTTCGCGGTCCGCTCGGTGACGACCGGCCAGTCGTCGTCCTCGTCCTCCGGCAGCGCCTGCGGCCCGGTGAACCGGCGCTGCTGCTGCGGCGGCAGGCCCGGTGGCTCCGCGGTGAGCTCCGACGGGCTGGCCGGCCGGGGGCCCGAGGAGGCGCCGATGCCGTGCGCGAGGCCGCTCGACGCCGACACGGTGGTGATCAGCTCCTGCGGGACGATGAGGACCGCGCGCACGCCCCCGTACGCGGACGAGCGCAGCGACACCCGGAAGCCGTACGCCTGCGCCAGCCGGCCGACGACGGCGAGGCCGAGGCGCGGTGTTTCGCCCAGGTCGGTGAGGTCGATCCCCTCCTGTGCCTGGCGCAGCATCCGCTCGGCCCGCTTGCGGGCCTCCTCGCTCATGCTCAGGCCGCCGTCCTCGATCTCGATGGCGATGCCCGAATTCACCTCGACCGCCGTCAGGTGGACCCTGGTCTGCGGCGGGGAGTAACGCGTGGCGTTGTCCAGCAGCTCGGCCAGCGCGTGGATGAGCGGCTCGACGGCGGGGCCGACGACGGCCACCTGGGTCACCGAGTGCAGTTCCACGCGCTGGTAGTCGATGATCCGGGACATGGCGCCGCGCAGCACGCTGTACAGCGGCACGGACTTGCTCCACTGGCGGCCGGGCCGCGCGCCGCCGAGGACGGCGATGGAGTCGGCGAGCCGGCCGATGAGCGCGGTGCCGTGGTCGAGCCGGAGCAGGTCCCCGAAGACGGCCGGGTTCCGCCCGTGCCGGTCCTCCATCTCCCGGAGCTCCTGGCCCTGTTGGTGCACGATCGCCTGGACGCGGCGGGCGATGTTGACGAAGGCCCGCTGCGCGGAGTCGCGCAGGTCCTCCTCGGCGACCACCGCGTCGAGCACCGAACGCAGCACCGCCTGGTGGGCCGCCCTGAACTCCGGTTGCAGCCCGGGCTGGTGGACCTCGTCCTCCTCCAGGGTGGTGAGCACGTCCTCGGGGAACTCACCCTTGCGCAGCCGTCTCACGATGTCGGGCAGCAGTACCTCGGCCAGCCACACGGTCTCCGCCTGCTGGAGCACCAGGGCGTCCTGCTGCCGCGACACCGTGGCCCGCATCTCCGTGAGCGCCCTGCCGCGCCGGGCCGCCTCGGCGCAGGACAGCGCCACGGCGACACAGGCGGCGGCGCCGATCCAGATGACGGAGGCGCGGGCAGAGGCGGGAACCAGGGCCGCGGCCGCCGCGGATATCACCGCGGTCGCCAGGGCGGGGAGCGTCCAGGCGACGGACGGGGCGGGACGTGGACTGCCGGGCGAATCCTCTCGAACCATCAGAACCCTCAAACGATCGGAGCCGGGAGATCTCGTATAACAGCCCGGGATCCTAGTCGTTCCGTACACGTCCGTTGACTGAAGGTCACGATGTAGACAAGCCACGGGAGTTGGCTTGGCCGAAACCTGATGTATTACGCCGTTCCGCCCCCGCCGCCGCCCCGGACCTGCTAAGCGGACCGTTCCGCTTCCGTCCGGCCGCCGCGCGCCGCCCCCGGCCGGGCCTCCGGCCGCGCCCCCGCCCGGGCCTCCGCCTGCGGCTCCGGCCGCGCTTCCGCCCGCTCCTCCGCCCGTGCCTCCCGTCGCGCGCCGAGCGACAATGGTGGGGTGCCGTACCTGGCGGTGACCGCCCTCAGCCATGCCGGTCTGGTCCGCGAGCACAACGAGGACAGCCTCGTCGTCGGACCGTGGACGCTCTGCGCCACCGTGACCGACAGCCCCCAGACGCTCGTCTTCCCGCTCGGCCGGCCCCTGGTCGTCGCCGTCGCCGACGGGCTCGGCGGACAGCCGGCCGGAGAGGTCGCCAGCGCGCTCGTCGTCCGCCGGCTCTCCGCCCTCGGCCCCACCCTGAACGGCCCGGACACCCTCCGTGACGCCCTGCACGTCTGCGACTACGAGGTGGACGCGACCGCCGAGGGCCACCCGGAGATGTTCACCATGGCCACCACCGTCGCCGGGGTCCTCGTCCTCGGGGAGTCACTGCTCGTGTTCAACGTGGGCGACAGCCGGGTCTACGCCGCCGGCCCGGACGGCCTGCGCCAGGTCAGCGTGGACGACAGCCCGCCCCCGCCCGCCGGGCAGCGCACCACCTCCGCCGTTACCCAGACCCTCGGCGGCAGCCGCGCCTCCGGCAGCCCCGTCCCCCACGTGAGCACGTACCCCCTCTCCGGCGGCGACCGCTACCTGGTGTGCAGCGACGGCCTCACCGACCCCCTGCCCGACGAGGAGATCGACGCCGTCCTGCGGGTCCACGACGACGGCCGGGCCGCCTTCGAACTGTGGAAGGCCGCCATCGAGGCGGGCGGCCCCGACAACATCACGCTCGCCCTGGTGCGGGTGGGGACCTAGCGGCGGGAGGGGACCGGATGCCCGTACACGTCGGCACCTCGGGATGGCAGTACCGGGACTGGCGCGGCCCGTTCTACCCGGAAGGCCTGCCGCAGCGGCTCTGGCTGGAGGAGTACGCCCGCGGCTTCGCCACCGTCGAGAACAACAACGCCTTCTACCGGCTCCCGGAGACCGGCGTCTTCGCCTCCTGGCGCGAGCGCACCCCCGAGGACTTCGTGATGGCCGTCAAGGCCAGCCGCTTCCTGACGCACGTCAAACGCCTGCGCGACCCCGCCGAGCCGGTCCACCGGCTGCTGGAGCGCGCCGCCGGCCTCGGCCCCCGCCTCGGCCCCGTCCTGCTGCAACTGCCGCCCACCCTCCGGGCGGACCCCGCGCTCCTCGACGCTTGCCTGGACCGCTTCCCCGACACCGTCCGGGTGGCCGTCGAACCGCGCCACCCCTCGTGGTGGGACGAGGAGACGGGGCTGCGGGCGGTCCTGGAGCGCCACGGCAGCGCCCTGTGCTGGGCCGACCGCTGGTCACGGCCGGTGACCCCGCTGTGGCGGACCGCGTCCTGGGGGTACGTGCGCCTGCACGCCGGCGCCGCGACCCCTCCGCCCCGCTACGGCCGCCAGGCCCTGGACTCCTGGGCCCGGCGGATCGCCGACGCCTGGCCGGACCGGGACGACGTCTACGTGTACTTCAACAACGACCCGGGCGGCGCGGCCGTGGCCGACGCCGCCGTCTTCGCCCGCGCCGCCACCGCCCACGGCCGCACCACCACCCGCACGCCCTAGGATCGGCGCACGACTCCGGGGAGGGGCCGACCGAAGGTCAGGAGGACACCGTGTCGAACACCGAGCCGAACACCGTGCGGAAGCCCGAGCCGGAGCAGTTCGCCGCACTGTCCACACCGCTGGTCGCCGACGCCTGCGTCCGCACCGGCGTACCGCTGCGTGTCGCTCCACCCGGCATCGCCGCGGTCGTCCCCGCCGGCCGCCGCGTCGCCGGCCGCGCCCTGCCCGTACGGCACTACGGCAGCGTGGACGTCTTCCTGGAAGCCTTCGCCGGAGCGGAGCCCGGCGACGTCCTCGTGATCGACAACGGCGGCCGCACCGACGAGGCCTGCGTCGGCGACCTGGCCGTCCTGGAGGCACGGGCGGCGGGCCTCGCGGGCCTGGTGGTGTGGGGACTGCACCGCGACACCCCGGAACTGGCCGACATCGGCCTCCCGGTCTTCAGCTACGGCAGCTGCCCGGCCGGCCCCGTCCGGCTGGACGACCGCGAGCCCGACGCGCTGCGAAGCGCCCGCGTCGGGGAGCACGCGGTGGACGGCGGGGACCTCGTCTTCGGCGACGACGACGGCGTGCTGTTCGTCCCCTCCGCCCGCGCCGAGGAGGTCCTGGCGGCGGCCCACCGCATCCACGCGACCGAACGCGAACAGGCCCGCCGCATCCGCGCCGGCGAGACCCTCCGCGACCAGACCGCCTTCGCCGACTACCTGGCCCGCCGCTCCGTCGACCCCGCGTACACCTTCCGCGCGCACCTGCGGCGGATCGGTGGCGCGATCGAGGAATGACTCGGGGAATGACTCGGGGAGCTGACCGGGAATGCCGGGCGTTGTAGGCTCCGGGGACCGCCCTTGACCCGCGGAACGCGGGCAGGGAGCAGACCTTCCGGGAGAATCCGCATGCTTCGCACGATGTTCAAGTCCAAGATCCACCGGGCCACCGTCACCCAGGCCGACCTGCACTACGTCGGGTCCGTGACCATCGACGCCGACCTGCTCGACGCCGCCGACCTGCTGCCGGGGGAGCTCGTCCACATCGTGGACATCACCAACGGCGCGCGGCTGGAGACGTACGTCATCGAGGGGGAGCGGGGGTCCGGGGTGATCGGGATCAACGGGGCCGCGGCGCACCTCGTGCACCCCGGGGACCTGGTCATCCTCATCAGTTACGCGCAGGTCGACGACGCCGAGGCGCGCGCGCTCACGCCGCGCGTCGTGCACGTCGACGGCGACAACAGGATCATCGAACTGGGGGCGGACCCGTCCGCGCCCGTGCCGGGAACGGACCAGGAGCGCAGCCCCCACGCGGTGGCTGTCTGAGGGGAGTCGGGGACCATGGCGATCGAGCTGCTGGACGAGCGCAAGGCGGGGCGGCTGCTGGCCGTCGAGGACGACGCGGTGGTGGGCTTCATCGCCTACTTCGTGCTGGAGGCGCAGCCGCACGCCCTGGTGGCCGTGCACACGGTCGTCGAACCGGGCCACGAGGGGCGGGGGATCGCCGGGGACCTGGTCGGGCGTTTCTACCGGATCGCCGAGGCGGAAGGGGTACCCGTCGTACCGCTGTGCCCCTATGCGGCCCGGTGGGCGGCCCGGCATCCCGAGCAGGCGCCCGCGGCGCCGGCCGGCGTGGTCGACGCGGCGGTCGCCCAGCTGGACCGGGACGCCGACCTCTGGTGACGTCGGCGGAGCTGACCCTGCTGCACACGTCCCCGGTGCACGTGCCCGTTTTCGACGCGCTGCGCGACGAGCGGCACCCGGGGGCCCGGCTGCGGCACCTTGTGGTGCCGCGGCTGCTCGACCGGGCCAGGGAGAGCGGGCCGCGGTCCGTGGCGGACGAGGTGCTCGGTGTGCTGGCCGGGGTCCGCGGGCCCGTCCTCGTCACCTGTTCGACGGTGGGGGCGGTCGCCGAGTCGCTCGGGCCCCGGCTCGGCGTGCCCGTGCTGCGGGTGGACCGGCCCATGGCCGCCGAGGCGGTGAGGAGGGGACCCCGGGTCGTCGTGCTGGCCGCCCTCGCTTCGACCGTCGCGCCCACGGAGGAGCTGCTGGCCGAGGAGGCCGGCGGGCGGCCCGTGCGGGTCCGAAGCGAGGTTGTCGAAGGGGCCTGGGAGCGGTTCGAGGTCGGAGACGCCGACGGGTACCTGGCGCTGGTCGCCCGGGCGGCGGACGGGGTCGCCGACGCCGACGTCATCGTGCTGGCGCAGGCCTCCATGGCCGGGGCGGCCCGCCTCGTACGGACGCGGGTGCCCGTGCTGTCCAGCCCCGCCCCGGGTCTGGCGGCCGCGCTGCCCGGAGGGCGTACGCGCCGGGTTCGGGGGAAGGTGGGGTCTATGGTGCGAAACGCAGAGCAGACCCAGCCGCCGGTCCCCGGGCCCGACCCCGTGCCCCCGCCGAGCCCGCCGCTGCCGGATCCCGACCCCGGGCCGGTGCCCCGGCCCGTGCCGCCCGTCCCGGCACCGGTCCCCGAACCCGACCCCGTGCCCCCGCCGCCCGGACCCGCCCCGATCCCGCAGCCCGGCCCGTTGAGCTGACGTCAACTGCCCTGCCGAAACGGCCGGTTGTGGCCCTTGTCAGGACGTCAGGGCGCCGTTAGGTTGTGCGGTTCCTGATGTCTTCCAGGGGGGCTCCCATGGGTGTACGGGGCCGGCACCGCCGGTATCAGCCGAGCAGCGTCAACCGGGCCTCGCTCGTCGTCACCGTGGGTGGCGCCGGTATCGCGCTCCCCCTCATCGGCGCCGGGGACGCCCAGGCGGCCGGCGTGGACATCTGGAACAAGGTCGCCGCCTGCGAGTCGACCGAGAACTGGCAGACCAACACCGGCAACGGCTACTACGGCGGGCTCCAGTTCAGCCAGAGCACCTGGCGCGCGTTCGGCGGCACCGCCTACGCCCCGCGCGCCGACCTGGCCACCAAGGACCAGCAGATCGCCGTCGCGGAGAAGGTGCTCAGGGGGCAGGGGCCCCAGGCCTGGCCCGCGTGCGGCCCCCGGGCCGGGCTCAGCCGGAGCGCGGCCGCCCCGGCCTCCGACACCAAGCCGTCCGCGAAGCCGTCGGCCAAGCCCTCCGCGCACACTCCGGCGCCCTCCGCCACGCCGCCGCGGACACAGGCGCCCATGGACCGGATCCAGCCGACCAAACCCACCACCGCGACCCCCGTCGCCATGCCCCGCCCGACCGGCACCACCGTGCTGCCGAACCCGTACGTCGTCGCGCCCGGGGACTCGCTGTCGAGCATCGCCTCCCAGCAGCACGTCGAGGGCGGCTGGCAGGCCCTGTACGAGACCAACCGGGAAACCGTCGGCGGCAATCCGAACCTGATCTTCCCCGGCCAGCGGCTCACCCTCCGGATCACCGCCGCGCCGCCCGCGCAGAACCCGGAGAAGCCGCCGCGCACCGCCGAGCCCGTCAAGCCCGTCGAGCCGGCCGGGCAGCAGCAGGACGACGCCAAGCCCAAGCCGGCCGAGAAGCCCGCGCCCGAGGCGTCCAAGCCCGCCGAGAAGCCCGCGCCCGAGCAGGCCGCCCGGCCCGCGCAGCCCGCCAAGCCCGCCGAGAAGCCCGCCTCAGCGCAGCAGAAGCCCGCCTCGGGAGGGTTCACCGCCCCCGTCGACGCCGGCCTCGGCACCGCCTACCACGTCGCGGGCTCCTCCTGGTCGAGCGGCTACCACACGGGCGTCGACTTCCCCGTGCCGACCGGTACCGGCATCAAGGCCGTCGGGCCGGGCACCGTCGAGTCCGCCGGCTGGGCCGGGGCCTACGGGTACCAGGTCGTCATCCGGCACGCCGACGGCCGCTACTCCCAGTACGCCCACCTGTCCGCGCTCGGCGTCAAGGCCGGCCAGCAGGTCTCCGGCGGCCAGCGCATCGGCCGCTCCGGGTCGACCGGCAACACCACCGGACCGCACCTGCACTTCGAGATGCGCACCAGCCCCGCCTACGGCTCCGACATCGACCCGCTGAAGTACCTGCGGGGCAAGGGCGTCGGCATCTGAGGGCCGCGCCCCCCGCACGTGCGGCGGCACGGCCGTCAGCAGGACCAGGCCGGCCGCCGCCAGCAGGCCGCACACCAGCGCCGCGGCGGCCCCCGCGGTCCCGTACCGGAACCCCTCCTCGAACAGGGTGACCCCCACGGCGGCCGCCACCACCGGGTTCACCACCGTCACCGTGGCCAGCGGGGCCGTCAGCCCCGCGCCCCGGTAGGCGGCCTGCGACAGCAGCAGCCCGCAGCCCGCGAGCACGGCGATCGCCCCCAGGTCGGGCCACAGGCCCCCCGCCGCGTCCGGCCCGCCCGGGGCGAAGCCCTCGGCCACCGACTTCGTGAACACCGAGCCCATCCCGAAGGCCGTCCCGGCGGCCGCCGCCAGCAGCACGCCGCGCGGCCCCGGCCGCTCCCTGCGGCCCGCCGCCAGGGCCAGCGCCGCCACCGCCACCGCCGTCACGGCCAGCAGCAGGCCGCGCTCGCCGCCCTCCAGGGCCTGCCGCCCCCGCCCCTCCCCGCCCGTCAGCGCCAGCAGCCCGGCCAGGCCCGCCGTCGCCGGCACCGCCCCGCGCCAGGCCGCCGCTCCCGGCCGCCGCCCCACCAGGACGGCCGCCATCGGGAGGGCGAAGACGATGGTCAGCGCGCCGAGCGGCTGCACCAGGCTGAGCGGCCCGTACGCCAGTGCCACCACGTGCAGCAGCGCGCCCAGGCAGTTCAGCGCGACCGCCGCCCACCAGCCCGGCCGGCGCAGCGGCGCCAGGGCGCGGCGGTCGGGGGAGTTCGCCGCGACGCGTTCCTGGACGATCGCGCCGCCCGCGTACGCGACGGCCGACACCAGGCAGAGCAGAACCGACAGGGCCAGGGCACTCATGACCCCACCATGCCCGACCGGCGCCCGCCGTTCATCCGTCCACGGGCCCCTTGATCCCGGGGCGAGTCATCCTCCTGGCATACACCAGAGGGAGTACGCGCAAGCCGCACCCACGGGTACGAAGGGGCGTGATCCCCTCCATACCGTGACAGTCCCCTCGCGGTCGGTGAGGGCGCCGCGAACGGGTTTGGTCCCGGGCGTGTCGGCTCCGTACAGTTTCCGTTTTGGGGACTTCCGCAGCAGGCGGACGCGGACGAGCGAGCAAGGAACGGCAGCGGCCATGACGGTCACCGACACCGAAGACAACCAGGCATACGGGCCGGGCATCGACCCCGAGCGCCTCGCCGTCTGCCTCAGCGTGCTCGACGAGCTCGACAAGATCGACGTCGACCACCCGGACGCCATCACGGTACGCCGCGCCACCGCCGGCATCTACCGGACGGTCAAGCAGCGCCGACGCCAGGAGCGCCGCGCCGCCAAGACCGCCAACGACAAGGCCGTCACCGAGGCCACCGCGACCGGCTCCGCCGAGCGCATCGACGACGAGACCGAGGGCATCCTGCCCTCCTCGGTCACCGAGGCCGGCCGGATCGCCGGGATACTCCAGCGCCCGCGCTCCTGCTACGTCTGCAAGACGCGCTACGTCGAGGTCGACTACTTCTACCACCAGCTCTGCCCGGATTGCGCCGCCGAGAACCGCGCCAAGCGCGAGGCCCGCGCCGACCTCTCCGGCAAGCGCGCGCTGCTCACCGGCGGCCGCGCCAAGATCGGCATGTACATCGCGCTGCGGCTGCTGCGCGACGGCGCGCACACCACGATCACCACCCGCTTCCCCAAGGACGCCATCCGCCGCTTCAAGGCGATGGAGGACTCGGCGGACTGGATGCATCGCCTGGAGGTCGTCGGCATCGACCTGCGCGACCCGGCCCAGTCAGTGGCCCTCGCCGAGCAGGTCGCCGCGGCCGGTCCGCTGGACATCCTGATCAACAACGCGACGCAGACCGTGCGCCGCCTGCCCACCGCGTACGCCGCGCTGGTCGAGGGCGAGAGCGCCCCGCTGCCGGCCGGCGAGCTCCCCGCCCACCACGTCATCGGCGCCTTCAACTCGGGCGCGGTCGACGGCCTGGCGGCACTGCCCGTCGGCGTGAGCGGGCTGGAGGCGCAGAAGGTCGCCGACCTCGCCCTGGTCGCCGGCAACGCCAGCCTGGAGCGGCACCTGGCCGGCACCGCCATCGACGCGGGCGGCCTGCTGCCGGACGTCGTGGATTCCAACACCTGGGTGCAGACCATCGACCAGATCTCCCCGGTCGAACTGCTCGAAACCCAGCTCTGCAACTACACCTCGCCGTTCATCCTGATCAGCGCCCTGCGCCCGGCGATGGCCGAGGCCGCGCGCAAGGCGTCCAGCGGGCGTGCGTACGTGGTCAACGTCTCGGCGATGGAGGGCGTGTTCAGCCGCGGCTACAAGGGCGCGGGGCACCCGAACACCAACGCCGCCAAGGCCGCCATGAACATGGTGACGCGGACCAGCGGCCAGGAGATGTTCCAGACCGACCGCATCCTGATGACCTCGGTGGACACCGGCTGGATCACCGACGAGCGCCCGCACTTCGACAAGCTGCGCCTGGCCGAGGAGGGCTTCCACGCGCCCCTCGACCTGGTCGACGGCGCGGCCCGGGTCTACGACCCGGTCGTCCGCGGCGAGGCCGGCGAGGACCTCTACGGGGTCTTCCTCAAGGACTACGCGCCCGCCAACTGGTAAAGCGGCGCCCACGGGCCGGCCCCCGTCCCCGCCTCCGGCGGGGACGGGGGCCGGCCCGTCATCCTTTCGGACCAGTCCCGGCCGGCCCGGCCCGGCGGGCACGCCGGGGGACACGCCGGGGGACGACGTCGTGAACGCGCGGCGAAAACAAGCGGTCCCGCGTGGATTTTACCGTTCCATCGAGCGGCACCCCGCTCATATGTGTACCCTGAAGTGCAAGGATCCCCACCCGGGATCCGCTCCACCAAGGCGCCACCGCGTCCGGAACACCTTTTAATTTCCCTATCCGGCACGCGGTCGAGCCTGCCGGGTTACGCGACCCAAGGGAGTGCGCGGTGACTGAGACGACGAAGCCCAACCCGACCATGGAGCCGACGGGACGGACGACCACCCGTTCCGACGAACTCGGCAGCCTGGAGGTCTGGGCCCGCTCCGCCCCCATCCGGCTGGCGGGCTACGAGGACGACCTCGCCGAGCCGCACATCCTGCCCGGCATCGACTAGGCCCGGACGAGCGAACGAGCCCGGGCCGGACCCCGCCGGAGCCACCGGCCCACGGCACGCCCCACGCCCCCGCACCCCACGGTGACGGGGGCGCGGCACGACCGTCCGGACCCGTCCGGAGGTTCCCGTTCCCGATCAGCCCTCAGCGTCATCGCCGACAGCGATCACGGGTTCCCCGGCACCGCCCGCCCGGGCAGGCTGACCGGCATGAAGAAGCTACTGATGCTGGGCGGAACCGAATTCGTCGGCCGCGCGATCACCGAGGACGCCCTGGAACGGGGCTGGGACGTCACCGTCTTCCACCGGGGCCGGCACGCCCCGCCGGCCGGCGTCCGCGCCGTGCACGGGGACCGCACCGCGCCCGGGGGACTGGCCGCCCTCGCCGAGGGGACGTGGGACCTCGTCGTCGACACCTGGAGCGGCGCCCCCACCGCCGTGCGCGACACGGCCCGCCTGCTCGCCGGCCGCGCCGGGCAGTACGTGTACGTCTCCACCTGCTCCGTCTACGCCTACCCGGCGCCGGCCGGCCGGTCGGAGGACGGCGCCCTGGTCGAGGGATCGCCCGACGCCGACGCGACCGTCTACCCCGAGGACAAGCGCGGCGGCGAGCTGGCCGCCGTGGCCGCCTTCGGCGACCGGGCCCTGCTGGTCCGGGCCGGTCTGATCCTCGGCCCGTACGAGAACGTCGGCCGGCTGCCCTGGTGGCTGAACCGCATCGCGCGCGGCGGCCCCACCCTCGCCCCCGGCCCCCGCGACCTGCCGATGCAGTACGTCGACGTCCGCGACCTCGCGCACTGGACCCTGGACGCCGCCGAGGCCGGCCTCGGCGGACCCTACGACGTGGCCTCCCCGTCCGGACACGCCACCATGGGCTCCTTCCTCGAAGCCTGCGCGGACGTCACCGGAGGCGCCGCCGAGCTCCGCTGGACCGACCCGGAGCGCATCGCGGAGGCGGGCGTCGAGCCCTGGATCCAGCTGCCCTGCTGGCTGCCCCCGGGCGAGCTGCACGACCACATGTTCCGCGCGGACGTCACCAAGGCCCTCTCCGCCGGGCTCACCTGCCGCCCGGTCGAGGAGACGGTAGCCGACACCTGGAGCTGGCTCCGGTCGATCGGCGGCACGGCGCCGATGCGCCCGGACCGGTCGTCCAAGGGCCTCGACCCCGAGCGGGAGGCGGCGCTACTCGGGCTCGGCGGATGAGGCCCCCGCGATCCGGGTCGGCGGCAGGTACTCCCGTACGAGGCGGCGGTGCCACCAGGCGCCCGTCTCGCGCAGCTCCCGCCAGGTGGTGAACCGGTAGCGGTACAGCCGGGCCCGCACGAAACGCGGCGGGGCGTCCGGGAACGGGTTGTGGGCCAGCAGCCGCAGCGTGTCCCGGTCGCCCGCCAGCAGCCGTTCGACGAACGGCCCGAACCAGTCCCGCGCGTAGCCGGGGGAGAGCGCGGCGAACCACATCAGCCAGTCCAGCCGCAGGTGGTAGGGGGCGAACTGGCGCGGGATCCGCCGCAGTCCGCCGGGTTTGCCCTTGAACTCGTACTCCCGCCAGTCGCCGTCCTCCCTTGGGGCCGGGTCGGCGGTCCCTTCGACCACCACCTCGTCGCGGATCCGGCCGACCGTGCCGAACGCCCCGTAGGTGTTGACCAGGTGCAGGGAGTCGAAGGAGCGGTTCATCACCTGCCGCCGCGAGAGCATGTTCAGCACCGGGTGGCGGCTGAGGACCAGCACCAGCACGGTCACCGCGCACACCAGGACCACGTACCAGACCGGCGCCCCGCGCGAGGCGGCGGCAGGCGGCGCCCCGGCGAGCCCGGTGAAGTCGACGGCCGACAGGGCCACCGTGATCGTCAGCCAGTTCAGCCAGGCGAAGTTCCCCGAGAGCACCAGCCACAGCTGGGTGGCCACCATGGCCCAGGCCGCGTACGAGGCCACCGGCTGCGGGGTGAACAGCAGGACCGGGAGCGCCAGTTGCGTGACGTGGTTGGCGGCGCACTCCACCCGGTGCAGCGGCTTCGGCAGATGGTGGAAGAACCAGCTCAGCGGCCCGGGCATCGGCTGCGTCTCGTGGTGGTAGTAGAGGCAGGTCAGCCGCCGCCAGCAGGCGTCTCCACGCATTTTGATCAGCCCGGCCCCGAACTCCACCCGGAACAGCACCCAGCGCAGCAGCCACAGCACCAGCACCGGCGGCCCCGCCCGCGCGTTGCCCAGGAAGACGGCCAGGAACCCCACCTCCAGCAGCAGCGACTCCCAGCCGAACGAGTACCAGGTCTGGCCGACGTTGACGATCGACAGGTAGAGCAGCCACAGGACCGCCCACATCCCCATCGCCGCGCCCAGCGGCACCAGGTCCCCGGCGCCCGCGGCGAGGGCCGCCGACAGCGCCGCGCCGAGCCAGGCGTAACCCGCGAAGAGCCCGTCCGAGTAGCGCAGTTGGAACAGGCTCGGGGCGTGCCGGAAGGGCACGTACCGCACGTAGCGCGGGACGGGCAGCATGCCGTGCGCGCCGATCAGGGCCCGGAACTGCAGGGCGGCACCGGCGAAGGCGAAGAGGTAGACCCCCGCCAGGGCCCGCTGGAAGACCAGCCGGCCCAGCCAGTACCCGGGCGCCGTGAACCAGTCCATCGACTCCAGTATCAGGCGGCCGCCGCCAGCGCGCGCAGGCGGCGGCCGAGAAGGCGGGCGTAGGCGAGCTGCAGGACGGGGATCAGCGGGCCGGCGAGGCGGGTGTACCAGGCGGCGGGCCGGCTGAAGGCCGTCACCTCGAACCACACGGTGCCGTCGGGGGCCAGTTCCACGAGGAAGGATTCCTCTCCGCTCTCGGGGTGCCCGCTGAGGGTCCCGTAGGCGAAGCCGGCCAGGTCGGGGGAGTCGGGGGTCCAGACCACCTCGCAGGGAACGCTGATCCGCAGCGGGCCGACGCCGAGGCCGATCTCCACCCGCGCCCCCGGGACGGCCGGTCCGTCCGCCCGGACGCTCGCCCCGGTGGCGCGGTGCATCCGGAAGCCGCGGACCGCCGCGCCGGCGGCCTCGAACACCTCCCGGCCGTATCCGATACGGGTGCGGTGGTGCAGGTGGTGGTATCCGTCGGGCAGGGGCCGCCGGAGGGTGGCGCCGTGTTCGGGGTAGCTGAGGACGCGTCGGCCGGTGCTGAGGAGGCGGCTCACGGGGGTCTCCGTTCGGATGGCTGCGGGCGGGTGCGGGTGCGGGTGCGGGTGCGGGGGCGGGGGACGGGGGATGGGAAGGGGGAGGCGGTCAGGTGAGGGCGGGGGCCGGCCGGGGGTCCGGGGCCGGGCCGGGGCTGAGCCGCCGCCACGCCAGCAGGGAGCACAGGGCGAAGCCGAGCGCGTTGCCGAGGCCGTGGGTGGCGGCCATCCAGGTCAGGGTCGGGTGCGTGATCCCGGTGGCCTCCCCGGCCGCCCACCACAGGGCGAGCAGCATGGTGGCCACCAGGACGGCCGCCGACACCGCCAGCAGCGCGCCGGTCGCCCGGTCGCGGGCGGCGGGCCGCAGCTCGCGCCAGGTCACCAGCGCCACCGTCCACATGCCCCCGGTCAGCACGACCGCGCCCAGCAGCTCGGCCCAGTCGTCCACGAAGTACCCGGCCAGCACGAGCAGGGTGCCCGCCGGCACGCTGTACGCCGCCCAGTGCGCCCGGTGGCCGGTGGCCGCCGACCGGCACACCAGGCCTGCGACGAGGGCGGCCGTGAACCCGGCGAAATGGAAGTGCGGGACGGTCAGCGCCAGGATGTCCAGGTCGAAGCCGAAGAGCCGGTACCCGGCCCGCTCGGCGACCAGGGCGACCCCGGCGACCGAGGGCGAGGCCAGGGCGGTCAGCACCGCCACCTCGGGCGGGTCGGGGAGGCGGCTGCCCCCGGGCCGGCCGGGCCGGCGGCGCAGCCTGGCCGCCGCGGCGCCCAGCAGGGCCAGGGCGGCGGCTGCGTACAGGGCGGCGAGCGCGGTGGCGGCGCTCCCGCGCGGCAGCCACGGCGCCAGCGCGCCCGGGGCCGCCGCCCACGGCCACAGCCGGGCCGCCGTGCCCAGCCCGGCCGGGTCGATCAGGCGCAGGCCGACGGGGACGGCGTAGAGCATGCCCAGGGCGACGATCAGGTTCACGAGCACGGTCACGGCCACTCCTTTGAACGCGTTCAAGCGCGATGTCCGCCACCTTAGGCCCTTTCTTGAACGTGTTCAATGCCGCGCTCGCGCGCATCTGCCGGAACTCCGGTTGCGCCCCAGCGGATGATGCGTCAGACAAGAGGGGAGCAACCGGGGCGAAAAGGGAGATCCAGCGTGAACGACGTGAACGACGTGCCCGCACCGACACCCCGTCAGGCGCCGCGCCGTCATGTACCGGCCGGAGCCGCCGTCTTGGCGCTCCTCGGCCTGATCGCCGCCGGCTGCGGCGCCCAGGACCCCGAGCAGACCAAGGGCGCGGCCGCCGAGAGCCAGGAGCTCACCCTCCAGCCCGTGGGCGCCGCCGGACCCGACCCCTTCACCGCCTCCACCGCCACCGCCGAGTCGGCCCCCGTACAGCCCCCCGTACCGAACCGCAGCGGCCAGGGCATCCGTACGGTCGGCGCCGCCACCCCCGGCCTGTACGGCGGGACCAGCCGGCTCGGCAGCTGCGACGTCGAGCGCCAGGCGGCCTACCTGACCGCCGACGACGCCAAGGCCCGGGCCTTCGCCCAGGCCACCGGCGTCGAACAGGAGAAGATCCCCGAGTTCCTGCGGGGGCTGACCCCCGTGGTGCTGCGGGCCGACACCCGGATCACCAACCACGGCTTCCGCGACGGCCGCGCCGACGGCTACCAGTCCGTCCTCCAGGCGGGGACGGCCGTCCTCGTGGACGACCACGGCATGCCGAGGGTGCGCTGCGGCTGCGGGAACCCGCTGGGCGCCCCCCGCTCCGCCAAGGGGAGCCCGGTGCTCAAGGGGGAGCAGTGGAACGGCTACCGGCCCCAGCAGGTCATCGTCATCGAGCCGACCATCCAGCCGGTCAAGCGGCTCCTCATCGTCAACGTCGCCGACAACACCTGGATCGAGCGGAAGGCCGGTGACGACGGGGCCCAGGACAAGACGCCGAAGGTACCGCCCCCCTACGACCCGGCCGAGGGCATCCCCGACGCGCCCCCGACCCCGCCGGACGACCCCTCCGACCCCTGCGCCACCGCCGGACCGGGCGGCCCGCCCCGCACCGTCCCGCCGAAGACCCCCTCCGCACCCCCCTCCGGCCCGCCCTCGGACCACCCCCCGGCGGCCCCACCGCAGAACCTCCCGGAGACGGCCCCGCCCCTGGACCCGCGAGCGCAGGGCCTCCCCGAGACGGCCCCGCCCCTGGACCCGCGAGCGCAGGGCCTCCCCGAGACGGCCCCACCGCTGGACCCCGGCGCCGGGACGCGGAACCTGCCCGAGACGGCCCCGCCGCTGGACCCGGCGGCCGGCGCGCAGGGCCTGCCGGAGACGGCCCCGCCCCTGGACCTGCCCGGGCAGGCCGGCCCCCTCGGCACGCCCGCCGAGACCGCCCCGCCGGACGCCCCGCCCGCCGGGCCGCACGGAGGCCCGCCCGGAGGCCCGGCCGCGGGCCAGGCCGGGCCCCTGGACGAGCAGCTGCCGATCCCCGCCGACCCCGGCGCGCAGGCCGTGCCGGGCCGGCCCGGGCCGCCGTCCGCCACCGGCCCCACCCCCTGCCCCTCCGACACCGGCACCGGCTCCACCACCCCCGCCCGGCCGTCCACGCCGCAGGAGCCGCCCTCGACCCCGCCGGGCGACCTCCCAAGCGGTACCACCACCCCCGCCGACCCCTTCTCGGACGCCCCCGCGGCCCCCGCCGTGCCCGTCCCCTCCGAGCCGGGGCTCACCCCGGACCCGGAGGACGTGCCGACCACCGGACCGGCCGCGCCCTCCGACCCCTTCGGCTCCCCCGACCAGCACCAGGGCACCGGCCAGGGCGCCGACCAGCCCCCCTATCTGGAGAGCGCCTGACCCTGCGCTGTGTCATGGTGGACCGGTGCCGAGCACCGTATCGCTGCCGGAGGACTGGCCCGCACACCCGGACCGGTCCCTGTCACTGAACCGGATGGGCAGTTTCGACTGGGACCTGGTCACCGGGCTCATGCACCTGGACACGGCGGCCCTGGACGTCTTCGACACGCCGCCCGACGAGTACGACGGGCGGCCGGAGTCGCTGGGCCGCCGCGTCCCCTCCGCCGAGGCGGCCCGGCTCGACGCACTGGTCTCCAGCGCCCTCAAGAGCGGCTCCGACAGCTACGGCGCGTACTTCCGCCTCCGCTGCCGCGACGGCCGGCTGCGCTGGACGCACACCCAGGGCCGCGTCATGCGCGACACCGACGGCCGCCCCTACCGCATCATCGGCATCGTCCGCGACGCCACCGAGGAGCTCAGCCACTCCGCCGAACGCCTCGGCCTGGACGAGGAGCGCCGCCGCCAGACCTCCGTCGTGGAGTCCACCACCGCCGCGCTCGCCCACGCGCGCACCGTCAAGGACGTCATCGACGTCATCGGCGACGCCCACGGACTGGAGCGGCTCGGCTCGATGGGCATGGTGATGGGACTGGTCGAGGCGGGCCGCATCCACCTGGTGGCGGAAGGCCCCGACGGCAGCTTCGTCCCCGGCACGCGCTACACGCGCATCGACGAGGAATACCCGATGAGCGAGGTCGTCCGCTCGCTCCAGCCCAGGTTCCTGGAGTCCGCCGAGGAGTTCGCGCAGGGCTACCCCGCGCTCTGGTCGAAGATCTCGTACATGCGGATCTCGGCCGCCGCCTACCTGCCGCTGATCGCCCAGGCCCGCCCCATCGGCGCCCTCGGCCTGCTGTACGAGGACAAGGAGGGCTTCACCCAGGAGGAACGCAACCTGCTGGTCGCCCTCGGCAGCAGCATCGCGCAGAGCCTCCAGCGGGCCATGCTCCTGGAGCAGGAGCACGACCTCGCAGAAGGCCTCCAGCAGGCCATGCTGCCCCGCCGCATCCCGGCCGTACCCGGTGCCCGGATCGCCGTCCGCTACCGGTCCGCGCGGATGGGCCAGGACATCGGCGGCGACTGGTACGACGTCATCCCGCTGCCGGGCGGCCGGGTCGGGGCCGTCATCGGCGACGTCCAGGGCCACGACACGCACGCCGCCGCGGTCATGGGGCAGCTGCGCATCGTGCTGCGCGCGTACGCCGCCGAAGGCCACTCGCCGGGCACGGTGATGGCCCGGGCCTCGGTGTTCCTGCACGAACTCGACACCGACCGCTTCGCGACCTGCACGTACGCCGAGGCCGACCTGTCCACCGGGGTGCTCCAGGTGGTCCGCGCCGGCCATATCGACCCCCTGCTGCGGACCCGGGACGGGGAGTGCCGCAGGCTCCCGGTGGAGGGCGGGATGCCGCTGGGCCTGTCGGCGGAGTTCGGCCGGCTGGAGTACCCGGTGACGACGGTGGAACTCGACCACGGGGAAACGCTTCTCCTGTGCACCGACGGGCTGGTGGAGGAACCCGGAGCCGACCTGGACGACGGCATCCGGGCACTGACCGGACTGGTCCGGGACGGCCCGGACGACCTCCAGCTCCTCGCCGACCGGCTCTGCGAGGTGGCCGACGAGCGGGGCGGGGACGACGACATGGCCCTCCTGCTGCTGCGCCGCGAGGGCGACGCCGCGGCGCGGGCCGACGGCGGCCGCTTCCGCCAGCACGTGGCCCCGGGCGACCCCGAGGCCCTCGTCGCGGCCCGGCACATGATCGGCGCGGCGGTGCGGGCCTGGGGGGCGCGGAGCCGGGCGGACGAGATCGAACTGGTCGCGGACGAGCTGATCGTGAACGCCCTGATGCACACGGACGGCCCCGCGATCGTGACCCTCCGCGTCCTGAGCGGGCCGCAGCGGAGGCTGAGGGTCGAGGTGGAGGACCGCTCCAGCGCCCTGCCGAGGCGCCGGGAGGCGGGCGAGGCGGGCGTGTCGGGCAGGGGCCTGATGCTGGTGGACCGGCTGGCGGACGTGTGGGGGGTGGAACCGCGGGGGAGCGGCAAGTGCGTGTGGTGCGAGTTCGTGGTGGAGGAACCCCGCCGGCTCGACCCGCGCGGCGTTTGAGCGCACCGGGCGCGGAGCGGTAGCGGGGGGCAGGGGACTTCGCCCGGTCGGCGGCACCCGCGGCCCCCGGCCCGGGTCGCGCCGACCGGGCGGGCACGGCACCCTGGGAGGATGCCGGAGCTACCGGAGGTCGAGGCGCTCAGGGAGTTCCTCGACGACCACCTCACCGGACGGGCGGTCGACCGCGTCCTCCCGCTCGCCGTCAGCGTGCTCAAGACCTACGACCCCCCGCTCACCGCCCTGGAGGGGCAGCCCACCGGCCCCGTCGCCCGCCACGGCAAGTTCCTCGACCTGGCCGTCGGCGACCTCCACCTCGTCACCCACCTCGCCCGCGCCGGCTGGCTCCGCTGGCAGGACGCCCTGCCCGCCCAGCCCCCGCGCCCCGGCAAGGGCCCCCTCGCGCTGCGCCTCGTCCTCGACGACGGCTCCGGCTTCGACCTCACCGAGGCGGGCACGCAGAAACGCCTCGCGGTGTACGTGGTCCGCGACCCCCAGGAGGTCCCCGGGATCGCCCGCCTCGGCCCCGACCCGCTCGCCCCCGGCTTCGACCGCGACGCGTTCGCCGCCCTCCTCGCCGGCGAGCGGCGCCAGATCAAGGGCGTCCTGCGCGACCAGGGCGTGATCGCGGGCATCGGCAACGCGTACAGCGACGAGATCCTGCACGCGGCCCGCGTCTCCCCGTTCAAGCTGGCCTCCTCCTTCGACGAGGACCAGATCACCCATCTCCACGAGGCGGTGCGCGACACGCTGCGGGCCGCCGTCGAGCGGGCCCACGGCCTCGCCGCCGGCCAGCTGAAGGCCGAGAAGAAGAGCGGGCTGCGCGTGCACGGCCGCGACGGGGAGCTGTGCCCGGTGTGCGGGGACACGGTCCGCTCGGTGTCGTTCGCCGACTCCTCGCTCCAGTACTGCCCCACCTGCCAGACCGGCGGCAAGCCGCTCGCCGACCGCAGGCTCTCCCGCCTCCTCAAGTAGCGGGGCCGCTGCGTAGACTCCGGCACCATGGCCGAGCAGCAGCAGCCACCGCCCCGGCGGGAGGTCGTCACCGGAGTCCCGCGCGGCGCCCGCCGCAGGCCGCCCGCGCACGCCCCGGCCCGCTCGGAGATCTCCGAGCAGACCACCCTCGGCGCGACCTACGTACGGGCCCTGATGCGCAGCCAGCTGCGGGCGGCTCTGGGTGCCATGGCGGTACTGGTCCTGGTGCTCGGGCTGCTGCCGCTGGGCTTCCTGCTGCCCCGGGCGGCCGCGGGCACGGTGGTGTGGGTCGCGCTCGGGCTGGTGGCGTACCCGGTGATGTGGCTGATCGCCCGCTGGTACGTGGCGCGGGCCGAGCGCAACGAGGCGGACTTCACCGGCCTGGTGACCGACCCCGCCGACCCGGTGGCCTAGCGCCACCGGGCGTCCGGGTCTGCGGGTCGGGCCAGGCCGGGCCGCTCAGAACAGGTGCATCGCCAGGTTGCCCAGCGGCAGCCCGAGTTGCCAGGCCGGGGTCCAGACGCGGGCGTTCTCGTCGAGGCCCGGCGGGGGGCCGGCCTGGGCGGGGTGGTCCGGGTCGAGGTGGGTGGCGAACAGCTCGGTGTGGTCCAGCCAGCGCCAGGCCGCCCGGGCCAGTTCCAGGTCCGGGTCCTCGCCTCCGCGCTCACGGGCCCGCTCGCCCAGGGCGAGGAACCGGGTCTGGACCCAGTCGCGCCAGGGGTGCCCGTACGCCGTCAGCGACAGCCACTCGTCGAGCTGCGAGACGACCCGGATCCCGGAGAGCTCGCCGGCCGCGTCCGAGAGGTAGATCGTCAGCGCGAGCGTGTCCCGTCCGGCCCGGAACTCCAGGGTGCCGACCGGGATCAGCCGGCCCGTGCGCAGCAGCTCGTCCGCGATGTACTCCGCGTAGAGCCACGCCATGGGCACTGCCAGTCCGCCGTCACTGGTGCCGTTCAAACCCTCGGGCTGCACCGTTCCACCTTCTCCCGCGCGTCGAGCCTGCCGCCGTCCCCCCGAGCCTTCACCGGCGGGCTCGCGGAACGGGGGATGTTTACTCAACTTGAACGGACTGATGCCGATTTCGGCGTGGTTTGTGTCCGGTTCGTGCACGTGGAGGGCGTTCCTTGAGTGCTCCTCCGGCGGGGCGGGGGCGCTCCTCGTGCTTCCGCCCCCGGTTCAGGCGCCCAGTCCGTACCCCTGGAGGCCCTTCCGCAGGGCGCGCAGGGCGTAGTGGGTACGGGACTTGACCGTGCCGGCCGGGATGCCCAGCTCCGCCGCGGCCTCGGCGACGGAGCGGTCCTGGAAGTAGACCTGCATCAGCACGTCGCGGTGCTCCCGCCCCAGACTGCCGACCGCCCGCCGCACGTCGATGGCGATGACCGAGCCGGCCACCGCGTCCTCGGGCGCGGGCGCCTGCTCCAGACCGTCGGGCTCGACCTCCTGGGGGCGCGACATCCGGGCCCGGCGGGCGTCGATGGCGAGCCGCCGGGCCACGGTGAACAGCCAGGGCCGCATCGACTCGTGGCCGGTCGTCAGGGCCTCGGGATGCTGCCAGACCCGGACGAGGGTCTCCTGCACGAGGTCCTCGGCACGCTGGGCGTCCCCGGCGGTGAGGCCGAGCAGGAAGCAGAACAGGGCCCGCCCGTGCTCGCGCTGGAGTGCGGCGAGCGCCTCGGGTTCCGTGCGCTGGAGGGTGGGGGAGGGCGGCACGTCGGTGGCTCCTTCCGGTCCGCGGGGCGGGCGACTGCTGCGGGGACGGCCGGCGGGGGGCCGGCGGGGCCCTCGTATCCGGCTTCACCCACCCTCACCTGCGCGGAGCCGCCCGGGAACCGTCCGGCGCCGGCGTTGCGCCCAAGCACCCGGGTGGTCCGGTGGGCGGCCGCGCCGGACGACGAACGGTTGAACGGCGCGGCGAACGGCCGGGGCCGTCGGAGTGAGGCGGGAGCGGGCGGACGGCGCCGCTCCTTGACGCGGGGCGACTCCTCGTATGGATTCATAGGAATTACCGACAATCCGATCATCCGTTCAAGGAGAGCCCGTCAGATGACCCAGCGCACCCGGCGGGCCCTCGCCCTGCTGTCGGCCGCCCTGCTGTCCGCCGTGACCGCCGGCTGCTCCGCCGGCGGCGGAGGCCACCCCGCCCCCGCCCGGATGGGCTCCAGCGCCGCCGGCGCCCCCGCCGGCACGGCCGGATCCGCGTCCCCCGCCGCCCCTTCCGCCGCCCGGGGCTTCACCCTGGTCGCGAGCGGCGACGTGCTCCCGCACACCTCGGTCATCCAGCGGGCGCACACCGACGCGGGCGGGGACGGCTACGACTTCCGGCCCATGTTCTCCGCGGTCAAGCCGGTGGTCTCGGCCGCCGACCTGGCCCTGTGCCACATGGAGACCATCTACGGGGACGACGACGGACCCTTCAGCGGCTACCCCGCCTTCGTCTCCCCGCCCGCCGTCGCCGACGCCCTCAAGGACGCCGGCTACGACGGCTGCTCCACCGCCTCCAACCACACCCTCGACGACGGCGCCGAAGGCGTGAAACGCACCCTCGACCGCTTCGACAAGGTCGGCCTCGGCCACGCCGGCTCCGCCCGCACCGCCGCGGAGGCCGCCCGCACCACCCTCTACACGGCCGGCTCCGCCAAGGTCGCCCACCTCGCCTACACCTACGACACCAACGGCTACCCCATGCCCGACGGCCAGCCCTGGGCGGTGAACCTGATGCGCCAGGACAAGATCGTCGCGGACGCGCGGGCGGCCCGGAAGGCGGGCGCGGACGTGGTCCTCGTCAGCCTCCACTGGGGCACCGAATGGGAGACCGAACCCGACGAGACCCAGCTCTCGCTCGGCAAGGCCCTCACCGCCTCGCAGACCGGCGGCCGGCCGGACATCGACATGATCCTGGGCACGCACGCCCACATCCCGCAGGCCTACGAGAAGGTCAACGGGACCTGGATCGTCTACGGCATGGGCGACCAGGTCGCCGGCGAGATGTTCAACCACACCGGCGCCCGCGACCTGCGCGGCAATTACGGCTCCATCGCCCGCTTCACCTTCGCCCCGCCCGCCGCGCCCGGACAGCGCTGGCGGGTCACCGGGGCGGAGTTCGTCCCGCAGATGATGGACCTGTCCACCGGCCGGGTCGTCAACCTCCCCGCCGCCCTCGCCCAGGACCCCGGCGACGCCGAGTACGAGAGCGCCCAGGACGCGATCACCGAGGCCGTCCTCAGCCGCGGCGCCGCCAAGGACGGCCTCAAGCGCGCCGGCTGACGGGGGCCCACGGCCCCCCCCGCGGCCCCCTACAGCCCTCCGCCCCTACAGCCCTCCGCCCCCTACGGCACCACCGTCACCGGCCACCGGCCCGCCTTCACCAGCCGGACCGCCACCGAGCCGACCAGCCGGTGGCCGGCCCGCTCCGAGGCGCCCACCACCACGGCGTCCGCCTTCAGCTCGTCGGCCGCGCTCACCAGCCCCGCGTACGGGTCGCCGCGGAAGGTGTGGAACTGCCACCGCACCTCGAAGATCCCCTTCAGCCGCTCCGCCGAGGCCCGGATCTCGGCCACGATCTCCTCCGCGATCTCCCCGGTCGCCTCGGCCACCGGCGCGCCCAGGGAGGCCCCGGCCGCCAGCACCGGCTGCACGTACACCAGCGCCAGCAGCGCGTTCTGCCGCCGGGCCAGCCCCGCCGCGTAGGCCGCCGCCCGCAGGGAGGACTCCGAACCGTCCACCCCCGCGAGGATGACCTTCGGCCCGTCCGTGCCCCGTTCGAATGCCGTACTCGCTCGCTCCGTCACCCTGCCGAGGCTATCCGCGTTCGGCGCGCGCGGCGGCGCGGGCCTCCCTACAGTGCATGGCATGAGTGCCACGCAGGAGCAGACCCGCGGTACCCGCAGCAGGTTCCTGAACCGGGTCCCGGACGCCTTCGGGGCGTTCTTCGGAACGCTCGGCCTGCTGTGCGCGCTGCTGGCGCTCTCCCCGGTGCTGCGAGGGCTGCTGCGGCCCGTGGTGCGCTTCCTCGACGACTTCGTGGTGCCGGTCAGCGAGAACCTCGCCTACGCCGTCTTCCTCTTCCTGCTCGCCGCCGCGCTCGGCATCCGCAAGAAGATCGCCTGGTGGATCGTCGTCACCTATCTGGCCCTGCTGATCCTCGTCGACGTACTGATCATCGCCGACGGGGACCTGTGGGTCGGCGGCCTCTCCCTGGCCCTCGCGGTGGCCGCCCTCGGCGTGCTGACCGCCGCCCGCAAGGAGTTCTACGCCGCCTCCCGCCCCGGCGCCGTCTGGCGGGCCATGCTCGTCCTGGGCCTCGGCCTGCTCGCCGCCGTCCTCCTCGGCTGGGCCCTCGTCGCCCTGTTCCCCGGCACCCTGCCCAAGGGGCAGTGGCTGGACTGGGCCGCCAAGCAGGTCTTCGGCGGCCTCTTCTCCGCCCGCCAGTTCGACGGCCGCCCGCCCAGGGTGCTCTACTTCCTCCTCGGCCTCTTCGGCGCCGTCGCCCTGCTGAACGCCGCCTCCACCCTCTTCCGCTCCCAGCGGCTGACCGCCGCCCTGCACGGGGACGAGGAGCTGCGCATCCGCGCCCTGCTCGGCGCCTACGGCCGCGCCGACTCCCTCGGCTACTTCGCCACCCGGCGCGACAAGGCCGTCGTCTTCGCCCCCAACGGCAAAGCCGGGGTCACCTACCGCGTCGAGGCCGGCGTCTGCCTCGCCAGCGGCGACCCGGTGGGCGACCCGGGTGCCTGGACGCCCGCCATCGACGCCTGGCTGGCCGTCGCCCGCCGCTACGGCTGGCAGCCCGCCGTCATGGGCGCCTCCGAGGACGGCGCGACCGCGTACGCCCGCTCCGGACTCGGCGCCCTCCAGCTCGGCGACGAGGCCATCCTGCACGTCGCCCACTTCGACCTCGACGGCCGCGACATGCGCGTCACCCGGCAGGCCGTCAACCGGGTCAAGCGGACCGGCGCCACCACCCGCATCCGCCGCCACTCGGCCCTGACCGACGAGGAGATGCGGACCATCGTCGACCGGGCCGACCGCTGGCGCGACACCGAGACCGAACGGGGCTTCTCGATGGCCCTCGACCGGCTCGGCGACCCCGCCGACGGGGACTGCCTGCTCGTGGAGGCCTTCGACGCCCAGGGCGAGCTGATCGCCCTGCTGTCCTTCGTCCCCTGGGGCAGGGACGGCATCTCCCTCGACCTGATGCGCCGCGACCGCACCGCCCCCAACGGGGTCATGGAGTTCATGGTCGCCCAGCTCTGCGCCGCCGCCCCCGGCCTCGGCGTGCGCCGGATCTCCCTCAACTTCGCCGTGTTCCGCTCCGCCTTCGAGGAGGGCGGCCGGATCGGCGCCGGCCCCGTGCTCAAACTGTGGCGCAGGCTGCTGCTCTTCTTCTCCCGCTGGTGGCAGCTGGAGGCCCTCTACCGCTCCAACGTCAAGTACGGCCCCGAGTGGTACCCCCGTTTCCTCTGCTACCAGGACGCCGGCTCGCTCGCCCGGGTCAGCCTCGCCTCCGGCATCGCCGAGGGCTTCGTCTCCGTGCCCAGCCTGCGCAAGCTGTGGGGCAAGGGACACCAGCCCAGGGGCCTCACCGCCCCCGTCGACACCGCCGGCCTGCCCTCCATCGAATCCCTCGGCCTGGAGCTCGTGGGGGAGGAGGGGGAACGCGCGCCCGCCGAACGGCTGCCCGAGCAGGTCCGCGTCCGCCACGCCAAAATGGAGCGGATCCGCGCCTCCGGCACCGACCCCTACCCCGTGGGGATCCGGCAGCGCACCCACACCGCCGCCCGGCTCAGGGAGGCACACCCCGGCCGCCTCCCGTCCGGCGCCCGCACCGGCGAGCCGGTCGTCCTCGCCGGCCGGGTGATGGTCGTGCGCGACCTCGGCGGCGTGGTCTTCGCCGTCCTGCGCGACTGGACCGGCGACGTCCAGCTCATGTTCACCCGTGACGAGTCCGGTCCGGACGCGCTGGACTCCTTCACCTCCCAGGTCGACTTCGGCGACCACGTCGTGGCCGGCGGCACCGCCGCCGCCAGCCGCGCCGGAGAGCTGTCCGTCCTCGTCGACTCCTGGCAGCTCACCGGCAAGTGCCTGCGCCCCCTGCCCGACAAGCGCAAGGGCCTGGCCGACCCCGAGGCCCGGGTCCGGCGCCGCTACCTCGACCTCGTCGCCAGCCCCGACGCCCGGGACGTCGTGCGCGCCCGCTCCAGCGCCGTGCAGGCGCTGCGCCAGGGCCTCCTGGACCGCGGCTACCTGGAGGTCGAGACGCCGATGCTCCAGCAGATCCACGGCGGCGCCAACGCCCGCCCCTTCCGCACCCACATCAACGCCTACGACCTGGACCTGTACCTGCGCATCGCACCCGAGCTCTACCTCAAGCGGCTGTGCGTCGGCGGCATGGAGAAGGTCTTCGAGATGGGCCGCACCTTCCGCAACGAGGGCGTCTCCTACAAGCACAACCCCGAGTTCACGATGCTGGAGGCCTACCAGGCCTTCGCCGACTACGACGTGATGCTCGACCTCACCCGCGAGCTCATCCAGGGCGCCGCCACCGCCGCCTTCGGCTCGCCCGTCGCCCACAAGGCGGGCCCCGACGGCAAGCTGGTCGTCCACGACATCTCCGGGCCCTGGCCCGTCAAGACCATGTACGGGGCCATCAGCGAGGCCCTCGGCGAGGAGGTCGACGCCGACACCGAGGAGCACCGGCTGCGCGTCCTGTGCGACCGGGCCGGCGTGCCGCACGGGCCCGAGGACACCCGCGGCGACGTGGTCCTGGAGATGTACGAGCGGCTGGTGGAGGAGCGGACGAAACTCCCCACCTTCTACAAGGACTTCCCCACCGACGTCTCCCCGCTCACCCGCCAGCACCGCAGGGACCCCCGCCTCGCCGAGCGCTGGGACCTGGTGGCCTTCGGCACCGAACTGGGCACCGCCTACTCGGAGCTCACCGACCCCGTGGAGCAGCGCCGCCGGCTCACCGCCCAGTCCCTGCTGGCGGTGGGCGGGGACCCGGAGGCGATGGAACTCGACAACGACTTCCTCGACGCCCTGGAGTACGCCATGCCGCCCACCGGCGGACTGGGCATCGGAGTGGACCGGCTGGTCATGTTCCTCACCGGTCTGACGATCCGCGAGACGCTGCCATTCCCGCTGGTGCGCCAGAGCTGACCGGGCCGCCGCCCGACCGGGCGGCTCGTCCGGGCGGGCGGCTCCTCCGGGCGGGTGAGCCGGACGGGGTGCCTCCGCGCCTCTCGACATCTTCGGCGATGTCGTTGATACGTAGTAATAATGACAAATGACGAGCCGACAGTAGGGCGACGCGTGCTCCTGCGTACCGCCGTCTTCCTCGGAATCGCGGCCGCCGCCTCCTCCGGACTGCCCGACGCGGGAGAGGGCGGCTCCCCGGCCGCACCGCCCGCGCCACCCGCGGGCGGCGGCCGTACCCCCGTGGGCGGTCCCGGGGCAGCCGGGGCCCCGGGCGCGCACCCGGAAGGGCTCCCCGACGCCTCCCACCGGCTCCAGCCGATGACCGCCGAGGCCCCCGCCAAGCCGCCCGCCGTGAAACCGGCCGTCCGGACCCGGCCCATCCTCGAACTGCCCCAGGGGCCCGCCGCGGGCGACCGGGCCATGCTGCTCACCTTCGACGACGGCCCCGACCCCCGCTACACCCCGGCCATCCTGGACACCCTCCGCCGGTACGGGGTCCGCGCCATGTTCTTCGTCTGCGGGGAGATGGCCACCGACAACCGCGACCTGCTGCGCCGGATGGCCGCCGAGGGGCACGTCATCGGCAACCACACCTGGACGCACCCGCAGATCCCCCAGCTCAGCCGGTCCGCACTGGAATCGGAGATCGGGCGCACGAGCGAGGTCGTCGAGCAGGCCGTCGGACAGCCCCCGCTGTGGTTCCGGGCCCCGTACGGCGCGTGGAACCGGGCCGCCTTCGAGATCGGGGCGGACCTGGGGATGGAACCCCTCGCCTGGACCGTGGACAGCCTCGACTGGACGGAGCCGGGGACGACCACCATCGTCTCCCGGATCCTGGACGGGGCCGCGCCGGGCGTGATCGTGCTGAACCACGACGCCGGCGGCAACCGGTCGCAGAGCGTCCGGGCGCTGGAGGCGTACCTGCCCCAGCTGCTGGCACGGGGCTACCGGATGACCCTCCCGGTGCTGCCGCCCCGCTGAGGCCGCGCCGCCCCGCCGAGGCCGCGCCGCCCCGCCGAGGCCGCGCCGCGCCGGGCCGTCGTACGGGGGCGGCGGCCCGGCGCGGTGAAACGTTTGCTCAGCGGGCCTCCACCATCCGCGCGAAGACCACCACGTTGCCGTCGTAGCCCTTGGCCTTCGAGTAGCCGCCGCCACAGGTGATCACCCGCAGCTCCGGGTGCCCGGTGTCGCCGTACACGCGGGCGCCGGGGAAGGCGTCCTTCGCGAACACCTCCACCCCGTACACCTCGAACACGGCGGTCCGGCCGTCGTAGCGCTCCACCTCGATGTGGTGGCCCGGCTTCAGCGAGCCCAGGCCGTAGAAGACGGCCGGGCCCTGCGCGTTGTCCACGTGACCCACGATCACCGCCGACCCCTGCTGGCCCGGCGAGATGCCGTTGAGGTACCAGCCCGCCAGGTTGCGGTCCTGCGGCGGCGGGGCGTCGATCCAGCCCTGCGCGTCCAGACCGACCGTCATCACCGGCGCGTCCACGTTGATCGTCGGAATCCGGATGCGCTGCACCGACGAGTGGTCCAGCACCTCCATGTCCGCCGGCGGCGTGGGCGCGTTGGCCGGCTGCTGGTCGGCGCGCGTCGCGACGGCCGCCGCCGCGGTGGGCTGCGGCGGCCCGTCCTCCAGGTTGGCCCCGTTCCGCATCATGGCGAGGCCGCTGAGCAGTGCCAGTGCGAGCACGCCCCAAGGGGAGCGTCTCCTCGGCCGCTGCTCGGTCTCGTCATCGAGCATGGCTCTCCCTTCCCGACGCGGGGGTCCCGACCCGCGTTCCAGTCCCTCCCCTGTACGCCCTTCTTCCCGCACGCTAAGGCTGGAAGGGCGGAACGGCGATCGGGGAGGGGCGAACGGGTGGTGCGCCCGGTTGGGGTGCGGCCATCCAGGTAATCGTCACATAAATGACTGACGGCTCGTGACCTGCGGATCCGTCAGATCCGACCGGCGCGCCTCGGCGTGTCGCTCAACCGGGCGGCCCAAGGGCGGAAATGCGCTGCTTGCGCGCCGCCGGGAGGGTTCGTGATGGGAGGCGTTCTCGTCGATCTGCCCGGGCCACCGCTCCGGGGCGCTCTCCCGCTGGAGGTTCCACCATGCGTGCTTTCCGCGCTCTCACCGTGACCGCGGCCGCCTGCGCCGCGCTCGGGCTCAGTGCCCCGTTCGCTGCCGCGAACCCCCCGAACGGCGGCGGCAACGGGCCGAGCAACGTCACGGTCAACCCGTACTCCGTGCACCAGGGCGCCTCGATGCAGGTCAGCGCGGCCGGCTGCGGCCACGGCGGCACGGTCTGGTCGCACGGCAACTTTCCGCAGACCAACCTGTCGGCCGGTTCCATCGGCTTCGCGACGGTGCGGATCTTCAACCACGCCTCGCCCGGCCACCACACCCTGTCGGTCAAGTGCCACGACAACAGCCTCGTCGCCACGCACCGCTTCACGATCCTGGCGGGCAACGGGGCGCAGGGCGGCCTCGGCGGCTCCTTCGGCCCGTCCACCGCCGAGACGGCCATCGGAGCGGGTCTGGTCGGTGCCGCGGCGCTCGGCGCCGGCGTGCACGTGGTGCGCCGTCGCCGGCCCGCCGCCGCCCGCTCCTGAGGCGTTCCACGGTGCAGTACGCCGCCCCCGGGCCCGGCCGCGTCGGCGGGGGCCCGGGCGGTGTCAGTGGCCGCGGGCCGCGCGGCGGCGGCGCAGGGCGTACGCCGTACCGGCCGCGGCGGCGATGAAGAGGCCGGCGCCCGCGGCGAGTTCGGCCGGGTCCGCCCCGGCGACGCTCCCGCCGATCCCGCCGCGTACGCCGAGCGCGGCGGTGGTCGCGCGGGCGGTGGCCGTCGCGGTGGCGCGGGGGGCGGGCGTCGTCCGGGCCGGCGGTGTGGTGCGGGCCGGCGGTGTGCTGCGGGCGGGCGGGGTGGTGCGCGCCGGCGGAGTGGCCGGGGGCGGCGGGCGCAGGCCCGTGCCGGAGGTGGCGGTCGGGGAGGGGGTGCGCCGCGGGCCGGTGGTGGAGCTGGTGCTGGGCCTCGACGTGCCGCCGGCGATGGTGAGGTCGGCGGAGCCGTTCTCCCCGTTGCAGGTGAAGGTGACGGAGTACAGGGCGCCGGGCCGGGCGTCGCGGTCGACGGCGACCTTGACGGTCCTGCCCCGCTCGATGGTCACGGTGTCGAAGACCCCGGACGAGGCGGTGGCGTAGGCGGCGCCGCAGTTGCTGACGGAGAGGGTGACCGTGCCGCCGGGCGCGACCGTCGAGGGGGTGACGGCGAACGCGAAGGAGGTGGCGGGCGCTTCCTCGGCCGCGAGGGCGGCGGGCGCGCCGAAGGCGCCGAGCGAGAGGGCGAGGCCCGTGACGCCGGCGCTCAGGAGGGCGGTGGCGGAGCTGCGTATCGCACCCATGGTCGGGTCCTCCGGATCTGCGAGGCGCAGTCGCGCAGCGTTTCCGCACGTGGGGGGTCGTGCACCTCGCTGCCCGCCACGCTAGGTCCCGGCCTGGTGACCCGCGATCAGGAACGGGCGAATGGGGCATGGCCGTAGGCCGAACCGGGGACGGGACCCCCGTCCCCGGTTTGCCGGGCCCGGACCCGCCCCGGTCGCTCAGCTCTTCAGACCGAGGTGCGGGAACTGCGCGAGGAAGGGCTCGGCGGTGGCGGCGACCCCGCGTCCGAAGGGTGCGTCGAAATCCCAGATGAGGAACAGCAGGAAGGCGATCAGGGCGCTGAAGAGCCCGGCGAGCAGGAGCTCGCGGAAGGAGCGGCGGATCTGCAGGGTGAAGATCAGCCCGACCGTCACCAGGGCCCCGGCGATCAGCCCGAACCACACCACCCCCGGCATGGTGGCCCCGGCGCTCTCGCCGCGTGCGTTGCGGGCGTCGTCGACCAGGGCGACCTGGTCGACGAGGGGCTGGTAGGCCTGGCCCTCGTGGTCGGTCTGCGGTTCGTAGTCCGTCACGTCGCGGCGGATCTTCTCCAGCAGCTCGGCGCTCCTGTCGGTGAGCTCGTTCTTCCGGGACATGTGGTCCCACTCCGTGTCGACCACATAGGTCACGTACGCGTCCACGTCCGCGCGGATCCTCTTGCGCACCTCGGCCGGGTAGACCTCGGAGCGGACGCTGACCTCGTGCAGGGCCTGGGACTCCTGGCGCACGTACTCCTGGGCGGCCCCGCGGCCCTCCCAGACGCCGGCGATCGCCAGGCCCAGCACGATCGCGTAGATCACCCCGATCATCATCGTCATGTACTCGATGACGTCCGGGGTCTCGTTCGGATCGTCGTCCTCGGTGATCCTGCGGTGGTTGAAGAAGGCGATGGACAGCACCACGGCACAGGCCGCGGCCATCGCGAGGGTCAGGACGAGCCATTCCGACAAGACGGGCTCCCAATCGGTGGGCAGGGGCATTCGGTGCGATGCGATGCGATGCGATGCGGTGCGATGCGGTGCGTGCGGTGCGATGCCGTACGGGCGCGGGGCGGCAGCGGCCTAGCGCGGGCGCAGCGCGACGATCGCGAGCACGGCGGGGGCGGCGGTCATCAGGGTGAAGGTGATGGGTGAGATGTGGTGTTCGACCGGTTTGCGCGCGGCGGTGTGGTACGCGGGCCGGGGCACCTTCGGCTTCGGCGCGGGCGGCTTCGGCGCCGGGGCCGGCGGCGCGGGCGGCGCGGGCTGCGGCGGCGGTGGCGCGGGCGCCCGGTACACCCGGGGTGCCGGCGGCTTCGGTGCGGGCGGCTCGGGCGCGGGGGGTGCGGGCCGGGGAGGCTCGGGGGCCGGCGGTGGGGGCGGTGGCGGAGGAGGGGTGGGCCGGGGCGGCGGGGTCGGTCGGGGCGGAGGGGGCGTGGGGGTCGGCGTAGGCGTCGGGGTGGGTTTCGGCGGGCACGGCGGGGGAGGGGGCGGCGGGCAGTGGTGCTCGTGCCCGTGGCCGCGGCCCTTGTCGTGGCCGCGCCCCTTTCCGGGGCCGTCGTCGTGATGTCCGCCACCCCGGGAGGCCGCGCCGCCGCCGCTGCCGGCGTACGCGTACACCTCGACGGCGGCTCCGCCGTCACCGGTGTCGATCACCGCGTAGGCGCAGCTATCGGCCACCGCCGGAGTGGTCGACAGGGTCGCCCACAGCAGGACCGGGACGGCCAGCAGGCGTCTGGCTAAGGCTCTGTTCACCCGGGGAGCATGGGCTCGCGCGCGCCCGCGCACGCGGGAGCCGAGGGCGGTTCGCCCGAACGGGCGGATGTGGGACCGGTGAGGTTTGAGACAGGTTCTGATCGCTTGTGATTGAACGTTGGTCAATTCCCAAAAGGTATTTGTCGGTTTCCGTAGCGCCCGTGGCGGCCCCCCGGCGCCTTTGGTGTGTGACCAAGAACGGACCGGCAATTTCCGCTTTTGCTCGCCCTGTTGGGCAATGATCAGTACATTCGGCTCGGACAGCAGTCCGACGGCCGCCCGACCCCCGGGCGGACCAGGTACGACCACGACACGACAACGGCTTGGAGACCCCGATGGAACGCCCCGCCTGGGCCCCGCCAGGCATCGACATATCGGTGCCGAGCGTGTCCCGAATCTACGATTACTACCTGGGCGGCTCCCACAATTTCGAGGTCGACCGCCGGGCCGCCCGCCGGGCCATGGAATTCATGCCGGGCCTGCCCAAGGTCATGCAGGCCAACCGGGCCTTCATGCGCCGCGCCGTCCGCCACGCCGTGGCCGAGGGCATCACCCAGTTCCTCGACATCGGCTCCGGCATCCCCACCTTCGGCAACGTCCACGAGATCGCCCGCGCCGCCACCCCCGAGGCCCGCGTCGTCTACGTCGACCACGACCCGGTCGCCGTCGCGCACAGCCGCGCCGTCCTGGCCGGCGACGACCGCACCGGCGTCGTCGCCGCCGACCTGCGCAAGCCCCAGGACATCCTGGCCGCCCCCGAAGTGCGCCGGCTGCTGGACCTCGACCGGCCCGTCGCCCTGATGCTGGTCGCCGTCCTGCACTTCCTGGAGGACGCGGACGAGCCGTACGCCGCCGTCGCGGAACTGCGCGACGCCCTCGCCCCGGGCAGCATGCTGATCCTCACCCACGCCTCCTACGAGGGCATCCCGCTCAGCGAGGAGGTCGCCTCCGGGACCGTCGGCGTCTACCGCGACATCCGCAACCCGCTCGTCATGCGCTCCCACGAGGAGATCACCGGCTTCTTCGACGGGTTCGACCTGCTGGAGCCGGGCGTGGTCTCGATGCCCGACTGGCGACCCGACCGCACCGGGCCGCTCGCGGAGGGCGAGACCCCGGAGGACCCGTACGCCTTCTCGGGCTTCGGCGGCGTGGGACACAAGGCGTGAGACTCCCCGCCCCGACGCCCCCGCCCGCGACCCCCGGCCAGGACCACCCGGCCGGGGGCGCCGGTCCCGCCCCCGCACGGCCTCCGGCGGCCGGGGCCGGACCGTCCGTCCCGGACGCGGGCCGGGAGCCCCGGCGCGAGCTGCGCAGCGACCTCGACGACCGGATCGGGCGCTTCGCCACCATCTGGGGACGGGCCATCTTCCCGGTCACGGCCACCTCCCTGACCCGCCCCGAGTTCGAACAGCACCTCGTCCCGCTCGCCCGGACCCTCACCGAGGCCCTGCACGCCCGCCCCTTCGACGCGAGCGTCGCCCAGGGCGTGGGCGCCGAACTCGTCGCCGTGCACTGCACCGACCCCGAGGCCCTCGCCGGCACCCTCGGCGTCGTCGAGTCCTACCTGGTCCTCTACTGCGGCCCGGACGCGGGCGCCGCCGACGGCAGCGAGAGCACCGAGGAGTACCGCTCCCGCTGCGCCCGGCTCCAGCACGGCATCGCCGCAGGCTTCGCCCGCGCGCTGCGCGAGCGGACCCTGCGGGAGCAGGAGGCCATCGCCTGCTCCGCCCTGACCGCCCGGATCGACGCCCAGCAGGCCCTGCACGCCAGCGAGGAACGCTTCCGGGCCGTGTTCGAGGGCGCCGCCGTCGGCATCGGCATCGCCGACCTCGACGGCAACATCCTGGAGGTCAACGACGCCCTCCTCAAGATGTTCGGCGGCCTGGAAGGCCACGTCCGCAGCCGCAACGTCAGCGAGTGGGGCCACCCCGACGACACCCCGCACGTCTGGAAGATGTACGGGGAACTGGTGCGCGGCGAGCGCGAGCACTACCGGGTCGAGAAGCCCTACTACCGGCACGACGGCACCGTCCTGTGGACCAACCTCACGGTGTCCCTGCTCCGCGACGCCGACGGGGTGCCCCAGTACCAGCTGGCCCTGATGGAGGACACCACCGAACGCCGGCTGCTCAACCTCCGCCTGCGCTACGAGGCCACCCACGACGCGCTGACCGGGCTGCCCAACCGCACGCTGTTCTTCGAGCGGCTGGAGAAGGCCCTGAACGCCGCCCCCGGCAGCCGCTTCGGCCTGTGCTACCTCGACCTCGACGGGTTCAAGACCGTCAACGACAGCCTCGGCCACTCGGCGGGCGACCGGCTCCTCGTGGAGGTCGCCGACCGCCTGCAGAGCTGCGCCACCGGACCGGGCGAGGTCGTCGCGCGGCTGGGCGGGGACGAGTTCGTGGCCCTCACCACCGGCCCGGGCGCCCAGACCGAGGAGAAGGTCACCGACCTCGCCGTCCGCATCCTGACCGCGCTGTCCACGCCCATCCGGCTGGAGGGCCGGGAGCTGTCGGTGCGCGGCAGCATCGGCATCGTCGAAGGCACGTCGGGCGAACGCACCCCGGCGGAGGTGCTGCGCAGCGCCGACATCACCATGTACCGGGCCAAGGCGGCCGGCGGAAACCGCTTCGAGTTCGCCGACGCCGAGGCCGACGCGCGCGCCATCACCCGGCACGGCCTGACCAACGCCCTGCCCGCGGCGCTGGAGCGCGGCGAGTTCTTCATCGAGTACCAGCCGCTGGTGCACCTGCACGACGGCAGCGTCCACGGCGCGGAGGCGCTGGTGCGCTGGTCGCACCCGCAGTACGGGGTGCTCGGCCCGGACCGCTTCATCCCGCTCGCGGAGCGGACCGGGCTGATCGTGCCGCTCGGCCGCTGGGTCTTGGAGGAGTCCGTCCGCCAGGCCCGCACCTGGCAGCGCCAGCACGGCGGGGCGCCCCTGCGTGTCAACGTCAACCTCTCGCCCACCCAGCTGACCCACCCCGGGCTGGTCGCCGACACCCTGCGCGTCCTGGAGTCCTCCGGCCTGGCCCCGGGCGCGCTGTGCCTGGAGGTCACCGAGTCGGCGCTGATCGGAGCCGACGACGAACTCCTCGAACCGCTGCGCCGGCTCGCCGCCCTCGGGGTGGACATCGCCCTCGACGACTTCGGCACCGGCTACTCGAACCTGGCCAACCTGCGGCGCCTGCCGGTCAGTGTCCTGAAGCTGGACCGCTCCTTCACCCAGGGGATGCAGCAGGAGCCGGCCGACCCCGTGGACGTCAAGATCGTGGAAGGCATCGTCGCCCTGGCCCACAGCCTGGAGCTGGCGGTGACGGTCGAGGGGGTGGAGACCGGGGCCCAGGCGGCCCAGCTCCGCGCCCTCGGCTGCGACACGGCCCAGGGCTGGTACTACGCCCGCCCGGGCTCCCCGGACCGCATCCACACCCTCTCCCTCTGCGACGCCGTACCCACCCGGTGAGGAACCACCCGGCGGGGTAGCGGTCCGGGGCCGGCCCCGCGCGGGTGTCAGCGCATCCCGGCCTCCGTTCCCCGGCCGGGCTCGCGGACCGCGGCGAGGACCCGCCGGTGGCGTTCGGCGGTGTCGGCCAGCAGCCGCTCGGCCGCGGGGAGGCGCTCGGCCTCGTATCCGTCGAGGGCGCCGGGCGCCGCCGTGCCGCCGAGGACGGCGACCAGGGTGCGGGCGAGGGCGGCCGCGTCCTCGATGCCGGTGTTCATGCCCAGTCCGCCGGCGATCGGGTGGACATGGGCGGCGTCCCCGGCGAGGAAGACCCGGCCCTCGCGCATCCGCGCCGCGCGGCGGACGTTGACCCGCCAGTCCGAGACCCAGCCGGCCTCCGTCAGCCGTATGCCGGGCACCCCGGCGTGCCGGTCGAAGAGCCGTTGGAAGCCCTCCGGGGAGGCCGGCAGCGGCTCGCCCCGCCCGTCGGTCTCCGGGGAGGCCTGGAGCTGGAAGGTGTCCGTCCCGGGCATCGGGCAGAGCATGATCCCGCCGCCCTCCGAGGTGAACCACTGGTGCCAGTACTCCCGGCTCAGCCCGGGGGCCCGCACGTCCCCGACGACCATCGTCGGCTTCTCCTCGGTGTACCCCTCGAACGGGATCCCGAGCAGCTCGCGGATGGTGCTGTGGCCGCCGTCGCAGCCGGCGGCGTACCCGGCGCGGACCGAACCGCCGTCCGCCAGGCGGGCCGTCACTCCGGCCGGATCCTGCGCGAGCCCGGTGACCCGGGCGCCGTACTCGACGCGGACGCCGAGCCCGGCGAGCCGCTCGCGGAGGATCTCCTCGACCTGCCACTGGGCGATCAGGAGGCCGCCGCCGTCGTCCGGGGTGTCGGCGACGTGGGCGCCGTCGAAGTACTTGCGCAGGACCAGCCCGCGGGCGCCGGTCGCCGACATCCGCTCCCCGGTCCCGAGTCGGCCGAGGACCTCCAGGCTTTCCGGGGTGAGCCCCTTGCCCCGGGACTCCCGGTGGGGGCCGGACCGCTGGTCGAGCACGCGGACGGAGAGCCCGTGCAGGGCCAGGGCACAGGCCAGGGTGAGTCCGGTGGGGCCGGAGCCCGCGATCAGTACGTCGGTCATCGGAAGGGTCCTCTCTCGTTGCCGGTCCTTCGTCGCTGAACCCAGGAAAGCGTGTCGCGAGAAAAAATGCAACCCAGTTAAGAAATTGACTTGGTTGCGATTTTCCCCTACGGTGGTTCCATGGAGAACACGACGGGTCTGCGCGAGAGCAAGAAACTGCGTACGCGTCGCCAGCTGGCGGCCACGGCGCTGGAACTCTTCCTGGAACGGGGCTTCGATGCCGTGTCCGTGGCCGATGTGGCGGCGGCGGCCGAGGTGTCCAAGCCCACCCTGTTCCGGTACTTCCCGAGCAAGGAGGACCTGATCCTGGACCGGTTCGCCGACCACCAGGACGAGGCGGCGCGGATCGTGCGCGACCGGCCGGCGGACCGCGGTCCGGTGGGCGCGCTCCACGACCACTTCCTCGCGGCCCTCGCCGAGCGGGACCCCATCACCGGCCTCTGCGACCATCCGGACGTCCTCGCGTTCCAGGGCCTGCTGTACTCCACCGCCAGCCTGGAGGGCCGGATCGCCCACTACACCGCCGGTGAGGTGGAACTGCTCGCCGGCGCCCTGGAGGCCGAGGGGGCCGAACCGCTGCCGGCCCGCCTCGCCGCGACGCATCTCGTGGCGGTCCGCCACGAGCTGGGCCGGGAGAACTGGCGGCGGATGGCCGCGGGCGTGACCGCGGACGAGGCCTACCCGGCGGCCGTCCGCGACGCCGATCGCGCCTTCGGCATGCTGACCGAGGGACTCGACCGGACCCTGGGACCCCTGATACCCCGGTCCTGAGCCGGCCCGGCCGCCGGGCCCTGCATGATGCCCGGTGAGGGACCGCCGGGCGGCGGACCGGAGAGGCGGGTGTGCGGATGGCCGCGCGGTATGTGACCGAGCTGGTCGAGGCGTTGGACCGGTACGGGGAGCGGCCCGCGATCGGGGCGGGGCCCCGGGTCCTGAGGTTCTCCGAGGTGCTGGACGCCGTCCACCGGCTGGCCGGGGAGCTGGCAGAGGCGGGCGCCGGGCGGGGTGTCGGTCTGGCCTGCGTGACGGGCGGCAACCGGCCGGAGGCGCTGCTGGTGCGGATCGCCGCGCATCTGCTGGGGGCCCGGCTGACGCAGGTGGTGGCCGGGCCGGCGGTGCACGGGCTGGAGTTCATCCTGCGGGACTGCCGGCCGGGCCTGGTGGTGCACGACGTCCCGGTACCGGCGACGGGCGTGCCGCTGCTCGGCCTGGACGACCTGCTGGCGCGCGCGGCCGGGCGGGCTCCGGCCGAAGTGCCGGTGCGGGCGAGGGAGGAGGACGTGGCCCGGGTGACGTACACCGGCGGGACCACGGGCCGGCCCAAGGGGGTGGCCTCCACGTTCGGGGCCATGGCCGCGCGCGACGGCCGGCGCGGGGCCGCGTGGACGGTGCCGGTGCACCTCTCGGTGACCAGCCTCGCCCAGCGGGCCGGCGGCCGGTGCCTTGAGCAACTGCGGGCCGGTGGGCGGGTGGAGATCCTCGACCCCTTCACGCCGGGGGAGTTCGCGGCGGCCTGCCGGCGGCTCGGGCGGGTGTCCACGTACCTGACGGCCCCGATGGTGTACCGGTTGCTGGACGACCCGGTGACCGCCGGGGGCATCCCTGGTCTGGAGGCCGTCTCGTACGGGGCCTCGCCGATCCTTCCCGAGCGGCTGCGCGAGGCGGTGACCCGCTGGGGCGGGCGGTGGCGGCAGGGCTACGGGATGAACGAGGCCGCCGTGATCTCCCGCCTCACCCCCGCCGACCACGACGCGGCCGTGGCCGGCCGGCCCGGACTGCTGGCCTCCGTGGGCCGCCCGGCCCCGGGGGTGGAAGTGCGGGTGCGCGACGAGCGGGGCACGGTCCTGCCCGCCGGGCGGACGGGGGAACTGTGGATCCGCTCGGCGGCGATGATGACCGGCTACTGGAACCGGCCCGGGCTCACCGCCGAAGTGCTGCGGGACGGATGGCTGCGGACCGGGGACCTCGGCCATGTCGACGCCGACGGGTACCTGTACCTGGACGACCGGCTCAAGGACGTCGTGATCGTCGACGGGGTCAACATCTACAGCCTGCCGGTCGAGGCGGCGCTCGCCCGGCACCCGGGCGTGGCCCGGGCGGTCGTGGTCGGGCGGCCCAGCGCGACCACCGGTGAGGAGCTCTGCGCCTTCCTCGTGGCGGCCCCCGGCCACACCCCGAGCGGAGCGGCCGCCGCCGAGGCGTGCGAGCTGGTGGCCCGCGAACTGGCCCCCGCGCACCGCCCGACGGCGGTCTTCTGGACACGCGAGATCCCCCTCACGGACCGCGGCAAACCCGACAAACACCTCCTCCGTTCCCGCGCGGCAGCCGCCCCCACCACCGGCCACTGACCCACGCCGCCCGGCTCGGTCCGGCCCCGGGTCGTGCTTGCCCCGCGGGCCGGTCCCGTACCCGGGCCGCCCCCCCCGGGCCGTTCGCGCTGCCGGTCGTCGGCCTATGGCGGTCCCGCTGCTGGTCGCCGGTCCTGGTCGGGGGTGCGCGTCGGGTGGGGGTGTCGGGGTGGGGGCTCGTGGCCCGGGTGGAGCTCGGCGCGCCGGATCGTGGGCGGGGTCGGTCTGTCACCGGGGGCGACCGGCGGCCCCGCCCGGCCGGCTCAGCCGAGCAGGATGCGTTTCAGTTCGCGGGCCGCTCGGGGCGGGGCCACGTCCGTGCGGTGGGCCAGGGCGATCGTGCGGCGGAGCGGGGAGCCCGCGAGAGGGGTGGCACGCAGGCCGGGGCCGCCGTGTGCGACGACCATCTCCGGTACCACCGCCACGCCCAGACCCGCCCGCACGAAGCCCAGGACGGCGTCCATCTCGCCGCCCTCCACCGTGAACACCGGCTCGAACCCCGCCGCCCGACAGGCCCCCACCGTCAGGTCCCGCAGGTCGTAGCCGTGCCGGAACATGACCATCGGCTCCTCTCGCAGGTCCGCGACGGTCAGCTCCCCGCCCCCGCCCGGCGGCGGGAGGTCGCGGGACGAGACGACGACCAGGTCCTCCGTCAGCAGCTCCACCGTCGTCAGCGGCGGCGCCGACGGCGGCAGGGGCAGGACGATCAGCGCCAGGTCGAGGACCCCGCGCGCGAGCTCCCTTACCAGGTCCAGCGAACCGCCCTCCTCGATCAGCAGCTCGATGCCCGGGTGCGCCGTGTGGAAGGCGCGCAGCACCTCGGGCAGCATCCCCGTGCACACGCTCGGCGTCGCCCCCAGCCGTACCCGGCCGCGCCGCAGTTGGAGCAGCTCCTGCACCTCCAGCCGCGCCGTGTCCGCGTCCGCCAGGATGCGGCGGGCCAGCGGCAGCAGCGCCTCACCCGCGTCGGTGAGCGCGATGTTCCCCCGCGCCCGGCTGAACAGGTCGGCGCCCAGCTCCCGTTCGAGCGCCTTGATCTGCTGCGACAGCGACGGCTGGGCCACGTGCTCCCGCTCCGCCGCGCGCGTGAAGTGCCGGGTCTCGGCGACGGCCACGAAGTACACCAGCTGCTGGAACTGCATGGCCCCAGGCTAGCGCGATCCGACACCTCCCATAGGCAATGGCTATCGCGATCAGGTCCACCATGTCTTGGACCTTTCGGGACCTTGGTCCCTACGGTCTACCCATGGCTCTGGCAACGCGGACGGATCGACGGCCGTCCACCCCGCGCACGCTCTGGGACTCCACCGTCGGCAAGAAGTCCGTGATGGCCGTCTCCGGCCTGATCATGCTCGGCTACCTCGCCGCGCACATGTTCGGCAACCTCAAGATCTTCTTCGGTGCCGGTGAGTTCAACGGCTACGCCCACGCCCTGCGCACCCTCGGCGAACCGTTCCTGCACTACGAGTGGGCCCTGTGGATCGTCCGCGTGGTCCTGGTCGCCGCCGTCGTCGCCCACGCCGTCTGCGCCTACCAGCTCAGCCGCCGCGACCTGAAGGCGCGCCCGGTCGGGTACGCCCACAAGCGGCGCCGCGCGAGCTACGCCACCCGCACCATGCGCTGGGGCGGCGTCATCCTCGCCCTCTTCATCGTCTGGCACCTGCTCGACCTCACCACGCTCACCGTCAACGAGCGCGCCTGGGCCGGCCACCCCTACGAGAACGTCCTCGCGACCTTCTCCACCTGGTACGGCAACACGGTCTACATCGTGGCCATGGCCGCCCTCGGCCTCCACGTCCGCCACGGCTTCTGGAGCGCCGCCCAGACCCTCGGCGCGGGCAACGCCCGCCGCGACCGGGCGCTGAAGTTCCTGGCCAATGCCCTGGCCCTCGTCCTCTTCGCGGGCTTCGTGTCCCTCCCCGTCGCCGTCATGACCGGAGTGGTGAGCTGACCATGAGCACCGACTACGCCGCCTACACCACCGGCGACCCCGTCGCCGACACCAAGGCCCCCGCCGGCCCCATCGCCGAACGCTGGGACCGCCGCCGCTTCGAGGCGAAGCTGGTCAACCCGGCCAACCGCCGCAAGCACACCGTGATCGTCGTCGGCACCGGCCTGGCGGGCGGTGCCGCCGGCGCGACCCTCGCCGAGCAGGGCTACCACGTGGTCCAGTTCTGCTACAGCGACTCCCCGCGCCGCGCCCACTCCATCGCCGCCCAGGGCGGCATCAACGCCGCCAAGAACTACCGCAACGACGGGGACTCCGTCCACCGCCTCTTCTACGACACCGTCAAGGGCGGCGACTTCCGCGCCCGCGAGTCCAACGTCCACCGCCTCGCCCAGATCTCCGTGGAGATCATCGACCAGTGCGTGGCCCAGGGCGTCCCCTTCGCCCGCGAGTACGGCGGCCTCCTCGACACCCGCTCCTTCGGCGGCGTCCAGGTCTCCCGTACCTTCTACGCCCGAGGCCAGACCGGCCAGCAGCTCCTCCTCGGCGCCTACCAGGCGCTGTCCCGGCAGATAGCCGCCGGCAACGTCGAACTGCACGCCCGCACCGAGATGCTCGACCTGATCACCGTCGACGGCGTCGCCCGCGGCATCGTCGCCCGCGACCTGGTCACCGGCCGCATCGACACCCACTACGCCGACGCCGTGGTCCTGGCCAGCGGCGGCTACGGCAACGTCTTCTACCTCTCCACCAACGCCATGAACTCCAACGCGACCGCCGTCTGGCGGGCGCACCGGCGCGGCGCGTACTTCGCCAACCCCTGCTTCACCCAGATCCACCCCACCTGCATTCCGCGCACCGGCGACCACCAGTCCAAGCTCACGCTGATGAGCGAGTCCCTGCGCAACGACGGCCGCATCTGGGTCCCCAAGGCCAAGGGCGACACCCGCCCCGCCGCCGACATCCCCGAGGACGAACGCGACTACTACCTGGAGCGGATCTACCCCTCCTTCGGCAACCTCGTCCCCCGCGACATCGCCTCCCGCGCCGCGAAGAACGTCTGCGACGAGGGCCGCGGCGTCGGCCCCGGCGGCCAGGGCGTCTACCTCGACTTCGCCGACGCCATCCGCCGCATGGGCCGCGACAAGGTCGCCGAGAAGTACGGCAACCTCTTCGAGATGTACGAGCGGATCACGGCGGAGAACCCGTACGAGGTCCCCATGCGGATCTATCCGGCCGTCCACTACACGATGGGCGGACTGTGGGTCGACTACGACCTCCAGACCACCGTCCCCGGCCTGTTCGCGATCGGCGAGGCCAACTTCTCCGACCACGGCGCCAACCGCCTCGGCGCCTCCGCCCTGATGCAGGGCCTCGGCGACGGCTACTTCGTCCTTCCCTCCACCATCAACGACTACCTCGCCCGCCACCCGCACCACGAGCCCGTCGACGACAGCCACCCGGAGGCCGCGGCCGCCGTCCGCGAGACCCGCGACTGCCTCGCCAGGCTGCTGGCCGTCGACGGCGACCGCACCCCCGACTCCTTCCACCGCGAGATCGGCGAACTCATGTGGGAGTACTGCGGCATGGCCCGCACCGAGGAGGGCCTGCGCAAGGCGCTCGCCCGCATCCCCGAGATCCGTGAGGAGTTCTGGCGGCGCATCAAGGTCCCGGGCAGCGGCGAGGAGTTCAACCAATCGCTGGAGAAGGCCAACCGCATCGTCGACTACCTCGAACTCGCCGAGCTGATGTGCCTCGACGCCCTCCACCGCGCCGAGTCCTGCGGCGGCCACTTCCGCGAGGAGTCCCAGACCCCGGACGGCGAAGCCGCCCGCCGGGACGAGGAGTTCGGCTACGCGGCCGCCTGGGAGTACCGCGGCACCGGCGCCGCACCCGTCCTGCACAAGGAAGACCTGGTCTTCGAGTACGTCCACCCCACCCAGCGGAGCTACGCATGAAGCTCACCCTGCGCGTCTGGCGCCAGCAGAACGCCGACGCCCCCGGCGCCATGGCCTCCTACGAGGTCGACGGCATCTCGAAGGACATGTCCTTCCTGGAGATGCTCGACACCCTCAACGAGGACCTCATCCTGCGCGGCGAGGACCCGGTCGCCTTCGACCACGACTGCCGCGAGGGCATCTGCGGCGCGTGCAGCCTCGTCATCGACGGCGACGCCCACGGCCCCGAACGCACCACCACCTGCCAGCTCCACATGCGGTCCTTCGCCGACGGCGACACCATCGACGTCGAACCGTGGCGGGCCTCGGCCTTCCCCGTGGTCAAGGACCTCGTGGTGGACCGCAGCGCCTTCGACCGGATCATCCAGGCCGGCGGTTACATCACCGCTCCCACCGGCTCCGCGCCCGAGGCGCACGCGACCGCCGTACCCAAGCCGGCCGCCGACTCGGCGTTCGAGCACGCCGAGTGCATAGGCTGCGGCGCCTGCGTGGCGGCCTGCCCCAACGGCTCCGCGATGCTGTTCACCTCCGCCAAGGTCAACCACCTGAACGTGCTCCCGCAGGGTTCGCCCGAGCGCGAGACGCGGGTGCTGGACATGGTGGCGCGGATGGACGACGAGGGCTTCGGCGGCTGCACCCTCACGGGCGAGTGCGCCACCGCCTGCCCGAAGGGCATCCCGCTGCCGTCGATCGCCGCGATGAACAAGGAATGGCTGAGGGCGCTCCGCAAACGCTGACCGGCGACGCGCAGGCCTACCGGCCCAGCGCCCGTGCCAGATAGGGGGCCGTGCGGCCCGCCGTCGACGCGGCCACCTCCGCCGGCGGGCCGCAGGCCGTGATCCGGCCGCCCTCCGTGCCACCGCCCGGCCCCAGGTCGATCACCCAGTCGGCCCCCGCCACGACCTCCATGTCGTGCTCCACGACCACCACCGAGTGGCCCGCCTCCACCAGCCCGTGCAACTGCCGCAGCAGCACCCGCACATCGGCCGGGTGCAGCCCCGTCGTCGGCTCGTCCAGCAGGTACAGGGTGTGGTCCCGGCGCGAGCGCTGGAGCTCCGTCGCCAGCTTGATCCGCTGCGCCTCCCCGCCCGACAGTTCGGTGGCCGGCTGCCCCAGCCGCAGGTAGCCCAGACCGATCTCCTCCAGCGCGCGCAGACTGCGCGCCGCCGCCGGGACCTCCGCGAAGAACCCGGCCGCCGCCTCCACCGTCAGCCCCAGCACCTCCGCGATGTCCAGCCCCTCGTAACGGACCTCCAGGGTCTCGGCGTTGTACCGGGCGCCGGCGCACTCCGGGCACGGAGCGTACGTACTGGGAAGGAACTGCAGCTCCACCGAGACGAAGCCCTCGCCCTGGCAGGTCTCGCAGCGGCCGCCCGGCACGTTGAAGGAGAACCGGCCCGCCTTCCAGCCGCGCGCCCGCGCCTGAGGGGCCGCGGTGAACAGCTTGCGCACCACGTCGAACAGCCCGGTGTACGTGGCGAGGTTGGAGCGCGGCGTCCGGCCGATCGGCTTCTGGTCCACCTCCACCAGCCGCCGCACCGGGAAGTCCGGCTCGGCCAGCCGCCCCGCCACCTCCTCCGCCAGCACCCGCCCCACCAGGGTGGACTTCCCCGATCCCGACACCCCGGTGACGGCGGTGAACACCCCGAGCGGGAACTCGACCGTCACGTCACGGAGGTTGTGCCGCCGGACCCCCGCCAGCCGGACCGAGGCGGCGGCGGTGCGCACCGGGCGGGAGGGCTCGCGGGCGCCGTCCCCCGCGAACAGGTGCCGGGCCGTCGCCGACTCCGCGACCCCGGCCAGGCCCCCGGGCGGCCCGCTGTACAGCACCCGGCCGCCGTGCTCCCCGGCCAGCGGGCCGACGTCCACCAGCCAGTCCGCGCGCCGCACCACGTCCAGGTGGTGCTCCACCACGAACACGGTGTTCCCCGCCGCCTTGAGCCGCTCCAGCACGTCCAGCAGCGCCTCCGTGTCGGCCGGGTGCAGCCCCGCCGACGGCTCGTCCAGGACGTACACCACCCCGAAGAGCCCCGACCGCAGCTGGGTCGCCAGCCGCAGCCGCTGGAGTTCGCCCGCCGACAGGCTCGGCGCGGTCCGGTCCAGGCTCAGGTAGCCCAGCCCCAGCTCCGTGACCGGTGCGATCCGCGCCCGCAGGTCCGCCGTCAGCACCCGTCCCGCCTCCGTGGCCGGCTCGGCCGCCGCCAGTACGCCGTCCAGCTCGCCCAGCGCCAGGGCCGCCAGCTCCGCGATCGTGCGGCCCGCGAAGGTCACCGCCAGGGCTTCGGGCCGCAGCCGCCGCCCCCGGCACACCGGGCAGGGGGCGTCGGTGAGGAACTTCTCGGCGCGCGCCCGCAGGGTGGCGCTCTTGGTGTCGGAGAAGGTCCGCATCACATAGCGGTGGGCGCTCATGTACGTGCCCTGGTAGGGGCGTTGGATCCGGTCCGCCTCCCGCACCGGGTGCACGGTCACCACCGGCTGTTCCTCGGTGAACAGGATCCACTCCCGGTCCGCGGCCGGCAGCTCCCGCCAGGGCCGGTCCACGTCGTGACCGAGCACCTCCAGGATGTCCCGCAGGTTCTTGCCCTGCCAGGCCCCCGGCCAGGCGGCGATAGCGCCCTGACGGATGGACAGGTCCGGGTCCGGGACGAGGAGTTCCTCACTGGTGCGGTGGATCCGCCCGAGCCCGTGGCAGGAAGGGCAGGCCCCGGCGGCGGTGTTGGGGGAGAAGGAGTCCGAATCCAGCCGCTCGGCGCCGGGAGGGTAGGCGCCGGCCCGGGAGAACAGCATCCGCAGGGAGTTGGAGAGCAGGGTGACCGTTCCGACCGAGGAGCGTGAGCCCGGGGAGGAGCGGCGCTGCTCCAGGGAGACGGCGGGCGGCAGCCCGGTCACCGAGTCCACTGCGGGCGCGCCGATCTGGTGGATCAGGCGCCGGGCGTACGGGGCGACGGACTCGAAGTACCGCCGCTGGGCCTCGGCGTAGAGGGTGCCGAAGGCCAGGGAGCTCTTCCCGGAGCCGGACACCCCGGTGAAGACGGTCAGGGTGTCGCGCGGGATGTCCACGTCGACCCCGCGCAGGTTGTGCTCCCGGGCGCCGCGGACCCGTACGCAGGGATCGAGGGCGTCCCGGGGGACGGCGGGGACATCGGGGGAAGTCGGGTGCATTCGCCCCACTTTAGTGGCGTACGGGAGTCGGCGGGGACGGCCTATGCGAGCCCGGCGATGCGCGCCAGGCGGCGGAAGGAGTCCAGCAGGGCCGTCCGGTCGTACGTGGAGGTGGTGACCAGCAGCTCGTCGGCCCCGGTGGAGTCCGCGAGCCCGGCCAGCTCGGCCGCGACCTGCTCCTCCGTACCCGCGATGTGCCCGGCGAGGGCTGCCTCGTAGAGCTCCCGCTCCTTGGGACCGGGCTCCAGGGCCTCGACCTCCTCGGCCGGCCGCAGGGGCGGGAAGGTGCCCCGGGCCCGGGAGTGCGCGAGGGACCACGCCTCGGGGAGCAGGATCCGCCGCGCGGCCTCCTCCGTCCCGGCGACCGCCACCGTCCCCGAGACCACCACGTACGGTGCGGCGCCCCACGCGGACGGCCGGAACTCCGCGCGGTACGCCGCGACCGCCTCCGCCACCCGCCTGCGGGAGCGCAGGTCGCCCACCACCACCGGCAGCCCCGCCCGGGCGGCGATCGAGGCACCCGCGCCGGTGGCCAGCACGAAGGGCGGGATCCGCATCCCCTCCGCCGGACGGGCGTGCACCTCGGGGTGGGCCCGCTGGCTGCCGTCGATCCAGCCCAGCAGCTCGGCCAGCTGCTCCTCGAACCGGTCGGCGTCCCCGGTGTCACGGCCCAGGGCGCGCCGGATCCCGCCGGTGAAGCCGACCGAGCGGCCGAGGCCCATGTCGATCCGGCCCGGGAACAACGCCTCCAGCACCCCGAACTGCTCGGCGACCACCAGCGGCTGGTGGTTGGGCAGCATCACCCCGCCCGTGCCGACCCGGATCCGCCGGGTGGCGGCCGCCACGGCCGCGGCCAGGACGGTGGGGGCGGAGCCGGCGACCCCGGGCACGCCGTGGTGCTCCGACACCCAGAAGCGGTGGTAGCCGAGCTCCTCCGCGGTGCGTGCCAGCTCCACGGTGTCGCGCAGGGCCTGCGCCGCGGGGTGTCCCTCGCGGACGCGGGACCGGTCGAGGATCGAGATTCTGGAGATCACACCCGTCTCAACGCCCGGCGCCCGCGCAGATTCCCGGGGCCCTCGCCTTCCGGCCCTCAGGTCCGGCTGCCGCCCTCGCTCTCCTGGGCCTTCTCGAGCTCCGCCGACTGCGCCGCCCAGTCCGCCAGCAGCACCGCGAACCCGGCCGCGCGCGCGGCCTGGCAGACGAGCTGGTCGTCGTCGACCAGGACCCGCACCTCCCGGCCCCGCGCGATCCGCTGGAGCACCTCCAGCTTGGTCTGCCGGGCCGGCCGCCGGTCGCGGTCGCCGCGCATCCACACCCGGCCCTCGGGCAGCCCGTGCCGGGTCAGCCAGTCGGTGGTGTCCGCCCGGCAGCGCTCCGGCCGGCCGGTCAGGTACACCACCTCGCAGTCGGCCGCGCTCTCCACCGCCAGGGCCACGCCGCGCGCGAGCGGCGGGTCGGCCGGGGCCGCGCCGAAGAAACCGTCCCAGTCGCGGGGCCGGCGCTCCAGGAAGTGCTGGCGGTGGCCGGTGTCGGCGAGGGTGTTGTCGATGTCGAAGACGGCCAGCGGGCGGCGCGGTGCGGTGGTCTCGGTCATGGCCGCCAGCCTAGGTCGTGCCCCGCGGCCGGGGGAGGGGCGGGTGCGCGCCGGCCCTTCGACCCGTCAGTCCTCGCCGTCGAGGCGGAAGCCCACCTTCAGCCCGACCTGGTAGTGCGCGATCTGCCCGTTCTCGATGTGCCCGCGCACCTGCGTGACCTCGAACCAGTCCAGATTGCGCAGGGTCTGCCCGGCGCGCGTGATCCCGTTCCGGATGGCCTGATCGATGCCCTCGTGGGAAGTGCCGACGATCTCGGTCACCCGGTAGGTGTGGTTGGACATGGGGGTCTCCCGCCGGTTGTCGCTTTTGCCTTGTTCCACGGTGCCCCAGTAAGCCCGGGTCCGCGAACTTTGCGTGAACAATCCCGTTGGAAAGCCCCTTGACCGGACCATTGGTCTATGCCAATTTCAAGCCATCTGAGATCCAGCCCAGAAGGTGACCCTCGTGAAGAAGCGCTTCCTCGCCGTGTGCACGGCCCTCGTGGCCGCCACCGCCCTGACCGCCGGCTGCGGCAGTCTGGCCGGATCGGACGGCGGGTCCGAGAAGGTGACCCTCTGGCTGATGAAGGGCAGCGCCTCGGACGACTTCATCGAGAAGTTCACCGCCGACTTCGAGAAGCAGCACCCCGGCACCGACCTGGAGGTCAGGATCCAGGAGTGGAAGGGCATCGGTGACAAGGTCAACGCCGTCCTCTCCGGCAAGGGCCAGGACCACGCCGACGTCATCGAGGTCGGCAACACCCAGGTGGCCCAGTACGTCGAGACCGGCGGCCTCTCCGAGCTCACCCTGGAGGGCCTGCGCACCTGGGGCAGCAAGGACTGGCTCAAGGGCCTCTCCGACCCGGGCAGCGTCAACGGGGCCCAGTACGGCGTCCCGTGGTACGCGGCCAACCGGGTGGTGATCTACAACAAGGAGCTCTTCGCCAACGCCGGGATCAAGACCCCGCCCAAGAACCGCCAGGAGTGGACGGCGGCCACCCAGAAGCTCGACAAGGGCGACCAGCAGGGCATCTACCTCCCCGGCCAGAACTGGTACGTCCTCGCCGGCTTCGTCTGGGACGAGGGCGGCGAGCTCGCCGCCGAGACGGGCGGCCAGTGGGTCGGGGCCCTCGACGACGAGAAGGCGCTGGCCGGGATGGACTTCTACAAGCAGCTCCAGGCCCTCGGCAAGGGCCCGAAGAACGCCGACGAGGAGACGCCCCCGCAGGCCGAGGTCTTCGCCCGCGGCCAGGTCGCCCAGATCATCGCCCCGCCCGGACAGGCGGCCCAGATCGAGGCCGCCAACCCCGCGCTCAAGGGCAAGCTCGGCTACTTCCCCATCCCCGGCAAGACCTCCGAGAAGCCCGGCGCCGTCCTCACCGGCGGCTCCGACCTGGTCATCCCGGCCAGGACAGGCAACCGGGCGCGCGCCGTCGACGTGATCACCGCCCTGGTCGGCGAGAAGTGGCAGACGGAGCTCGCCCGCACCATGAGCTACGTCCCCAACAAGACCACCCTCGCCCGGGTGGTCGAGGGCAACGAGGGCACCGCCGCAATGGCCGCCGGCGCCGCCCAGGGCCGGGCCACGCCGAAGTCCGGGCGCTGGGCCGAGGTCGAGGCCAAGAACCCGATCAAGCCGTACATGACGGCCGTGCTCACCGGCCAGGACCCCCGGCAGGCGGCGAAGACGGCCTCGGAGGCGATGGGCCGGATCCTCAACTCCGACCGCTGAGCAGGGCGCCGGGTCCGCCGCCGTCCGCCGAGTTCAGCCTCCGCACATCCGGGGGCCGCGGCGCGGTCATGTCGAATCCAGCCGGTCACGGAAGAAGTAAAGGAGCCGGGTCCGCCACCCGCGGCCCGGCTCCCCGTGCCCGGATCAGGAGCAGCCATGACCATCGCCCCCCTGTCCCCGTCCCCTCTCGCACCCGCAGCCCCGGCCGTCCGCACCCCGGCCGCCCCCGCCCCGGCCCCCGCAGCCCCGGCCGTCCTCGCCCCGGCCCCCGCCGCCCCCCGGTACACCGTCCGCCTCGCCCGCGACGAGGCCGAGGTCCGCGCCGCCCAGCGGCTGCGCCACCAGGTCTTCGCCGGAGAGCTCGGTGCCCGCCTCGACGGACCCGAGCCGGGCCTGGACTCCGACGCCTTCGACGCCTACTGCGACCACCTCCTGGTCCTCGACGAGGAGACCGGCCAGGTCGTCGGCACCTACCGGCTGCTGCCCCCGGAGCGCGCCGCCGTCGCCGGACGCCTCTACTCCGAGGGCGAGTTCGACCTGGCCGCCCTCGCCCCGATCCGCCCCGACCTGGTCGAGGTCGGCCGCTCCTGCGTCCACCCCGACCACCGCAACGGCGCCGTCATCGCCCTCATCTGGGCCGGCCTCGCCCGCTACATGGAGCGCACCGGCCACAACTGGCTCGCCGGGTGCTGCTCGATACCGCTCGCCGACGGCGGAGTGCTGGCGGCCGCCACCCGCGAGACCGTCCTGGCCCGCAACCTCGCCCCCGAGGAGTACCGGGTCACCCCGCACCTCCCGTGGAGCCCCGAGGGCGTCACCCTCCCCGGCACCCGCCTGGAGCTGCCGCCGCTGCTGCGCGGCTACATCCGCCTCGGCGCCTGGGTCTGCGGGGAGCCGGCCCTCGACGCCGGGTTCGGCTGCGCCGACCTGTACGTCCTGCTCTCCCTGCGCCGGACCAACCCGCGCTACCTCAACCACTTCCTCTCGCTCGCCCCGTCGGCATGAGCAACTGGCTGCTGCCCACGGCGCCCTGCACCCCGCAGGACTGCGCCGGCCACCCGGGCCCGGCCGCGAGCGTCCCCCGCGCGGTGCTCCGGCTCGCCGGCGCCCTCGCGCTGGTCCTGCTGGCCGTCCCGGCCGCCCCGCCGGTGCGGCTGCTGCCCGTCCGGCCCCGGCGCGCCCTGATCCGGGCCTGGTCCACCGCGCTCCTGCGGTCCCTGGGGATACGGATCACCGTGCACGGCACCCCCGGGCCGGACGGGGGCCGCCTGATCGTCGCCAACCACGTCTCCTGGACCGACATCCCGCTCGTCGCCGCCGCCCTGCCCAGCCGGATGCTCGCCAAGAGCGACATCCGCGCCTGGCCGGTCCTCGGCCGGCTCGCCGCGCGGGCGGGCACCCTGTTCATCGAGCGGGACCGGCTGCGGGCCCTGCCCCGGACCGTGGAGAGCGTCGCCCGGGCCCTCGCGGCCGGGGACCGGGTCACCGTCTTCCCCGAGGGCTGCACGTGGTGCGGGCGCGCCCAGGGCCCCTTCCGGCGGGCCGCGTTCCAGGCGGCACTGGACGCGCGCGTGCCCGTACAGCCCGTGCGGATCTCCTACCGGCTGGCGGACGGGGAGTTCGCCGGGGCGCCCGCCTTCGTCGGGGACGACACCCTGACCGCCTCCCTCTGGCGGATCGCCCGCGCCCGCGGCGTGCGCGCCGAGGTGCGGCTGCTGCCCGGGATCCCGCAGGGCCGCCACGCCGGCCGGCGCGAACTCGCGGCGGCGGCGCAGCGGGCGGTCCTCGGGACGCGGGAACCGGAGCGGACACCACTGGCCGGCATACCCGCCCAGCAGCGCCCGCCCCGCCCGCCGGCCCGGCGCGCCCCCGCCCCGCACGCCCCGGCCCGGCGCGCCCCGGCTCAGTCCACGGCGTCCGAGTCCACCGAGCCGTCCGCCACCGACAGCGACAGCGCGAAGCGGCCCGCCGCGTCCGTCCACCAGTGGGACAACTCCAGCCCGGCCTCGGCGAGTTCCTTACGCACGCCCTCCTGACGGAACTTCGCCGAGATCTCCGTCAGGATCTCCTCGCCCTCCTCGAACGGCACCACCAGGTCCAGCGCGCGGATCTTCACCGTCACCGCCGACCGGGCCCGCAGCCGCATCTCGATCCACTCGTGCTCCCGGTTCCACACCGCCACATGGTCGAAGTCGGCGGTGTGGAAGTCCGCGCCCAGTTCCCGGTCGATGACGGCCAGCACGTTCTTGTCGAACTCCGCCGTCACCCCCTGCGCGTCGTCGTACGCCGCCACCAGCACGGCCTCGTCCTTCACCAGGTCCGTGCCCATCAGCAGCGCGTCCCCGGGCGACAGCATCGCCCGTACGGACGCCAGGAACACCGCCCGCTCCGCCGGCCGCAGGTTCCCGATCGTGCCGCCCAGGAACACCACCAGCCGCGGCCCGGGCGAGTCCGGCAGGTGCAGCGGGCCCGTGAAGTCCGCGAGCAGCGCGTGCACGTCCAGCCCCGGATGCGCCGCCAGCAGGGATTCGGCCGCCCCGGTCAGGGCGCTCTCGCTCACGTCCACCGGCACGTACGTCTCCAGCGCGGGCAGCGCCTCGATCAGGTGCCGGGTCTTCTCCGAGGAGCCGGAGCCCAGCTCCACCAGCGTCCGCGCCCCGCTCACCGCCGCGATCTCCCGGGCCCGCTCCAGCAGGATCTCCCGCTCGGCGCGCGTCGGGTAGTACTCCGGCAGCCGGGTGATCTCCTCGAAGAGCTCGCTGCCCCGGGCGTCGTAGAACCACTTCGGCGGCAGCTCCTTGGGGACGCGGGTCAGCCCGCGCAGGACGTCCTCGCGCAGCGCCCTGTCGGCGGCGTGCTCGTCGAGGGTCCGGGTCATCTGGAAGTCGCTCACGGGGTGCTCTCCTTCAGGGGGATCAGGGTGACCCGCGTGCGGGTGGCGGTCAGCAGGGTCCGGTCGGGCACCTCGCACCAGCCGGTGTCGTCGTCGTACGGCTCGGACGCCACGACCACCCGACCCGCCGGGTGGCCGGGCAGGTACCAGAGGGAATCGCCCCAGGCGGTGGCGGCGATCGAGGCGCCGTCGGTGAGCAGCAGGTTCAGCCGGGACCCGGGAGCGGCGGCGGCCAGTTCGCGGACCGCCTCCGCCAGGGCCGTGCCCGGGTCGTCGCCCTGCCGCAGCCGGTGCAGGACCAGGGCCCACACCAGGGCGGAATCGGTGCGCGCGGCCAGTTCCAGCAGCGCGGGGGCCGGCAGCGCCTCGGCGAGCGGCGCCGCCGCGTCCGGCCAGCCCCGTACCGCGCCGTTGTGGCTGAACAGCCAGGGCCCCGAGGCGAACGGCGCCGCCGCGGCCTCCGCGTCGGCCCCGGCGAAGGTGGCGTCGCGCACGGCGGCCAGCACGGCCCCGCTGCGCACCACCCGGCCCAGGTCGGCGAAGCCCTCGTCCCCCCAGACGGGCCCGGCGCGCCGGTAGCGGGCCGGGACGGGGTCCCCGGGCGCGTACCAGCCCACCCCGAAGCCGTCGGCGTTGACGGTGCCGTACCGCTGGCGGCGCGGCGCCCAGGACTGCCGCACGAGCGAGTGCCGCGGATCGGCCAGTACCGTCCCCAGGGGTATGTCCGGCCCCAGGTAGGCCAGGTGACGGCACATCAGGCGTCCCTGGCGGTGCGGAAGCCGGAGAAGATCTGCCGGCGCACCGGCAGGTCCCAGTTGCGGAAGGTGCCCCGGCAGGCGACCGGGTCCACCGCGAAGGAGCCTCCGCGCAGCACCTTGTGCTCCGGGCCGAAGAACACCTCCGAGTACTCCCGGTACGGGAAGGCACGGAACCCCGGGTACGGCAGGAAGTCCGAGGCGGTCCACTCCCACACGTCGCCGATGAGCTGGCGCACCCCCAGCGGGGAGGCCCCGGCCGGGTAGCAGCCCGCGCGGGCCGGGCGCAGGTGGCGCTGGCCCAGGTTGGCGTGCAGGGGGGTCGGGTCGGCGTCGCCCCAGGGGTGGCGGCGGGAGCGGCCGGTGGCCGGGTCGTGGCGGGCCGCCTTCTCCCACTCCGCCTCGGTGGGCAGCCGGCGTCCCGCCCAGCGGGCATAGGCGTCGGCCTCGTACCAGCTCACGTGCAGAACCGGTTCGTCGTCGGGCACCGGCTCGGTCACCCCGAAGCGGCGGCGCAGCCACTGGCCGGCCTCGCGCCGCCAGAAGAGCGGCGCCCCGATGTCGTGGGCGCGGATCTGCTCCCAGCCCTCGGCGGCCCACCAGCGGGGGTCCGTGTAGCCGCCGTCCGCGATGAAGGCCTGGTAGGCGGCGTTGGTGACCGGCACCGTGTCGATGTGGAAGGCCGCGACCTCCCGCACGTGCGCGGGCCGTTCGTTGTCCAGCGCCCAGGGCTCGGCCGAAGTCCCCATGGTGAACGGGCCCGCCGGCACCAGGACTTCGGAGGCGGCCGGGGGCGGCCCCTGCGGCGGCGCCGGGTCCGGTGCGGCCAGTACGGGGTCGCCCGCGCGCAGCTGGTGGGTGATCAGCATGGTCTCGTCGTGCTGCTGCTCGTGCTGGGCGATCATCCCGAAGACGAAGGCGTGGTCGAGCAGGGCCGCCCCCTCCAGCGGGGTGCGGTCGAGCAGGTCGAACACCCGCCCGCGGACCTCGGCCGCGTACCGGCGGGCCTCCTCCGGGCCCAGCAGCGGGAGCTTCGGCCGTTCGGCGCGCGGGTGCCGGAACGCGTCGTACAGGGGGTTGATCTCGGGGCGCAGGAACGCGCGGCCGGCCACGTTGCGCAGCAGCCACAGCTCCTCCTGGTTCCCGATGTGCGCCAGGTCCCACACCAGCGGGGACATCAGGGGGGAGTGCTGCGCGGTCAGGTCCGGGTCGCTGACGGGATCGGTCAGCCCGGCGGTACGGGCCCGGGCGGCGGTCAGGGCGGCCGCGGCCCGCTCGCGCAGCACCGCGGGCCGGATCTCGGGGTGGGTCTCGGTGGTCATGGGCGCGGTCCCTTCGCGGCGGGCGGCCGCCGGCGGCGCACCGCCGGGCCGGTGTCTTCCACGGCTGCCGGAGCGGCGCTGACGGCGGCCCGGGTGCGCCCCGCGATCAGGGCGTCGTCCATGTCGTCGGCCGGGCAGCGGCCGCGCCGTACGTAGCGCTCGGCGAAGGCCCCGACCGCCCGGCGGACGGACGCGTCCGCCCCGAGCCGGGGCAGCGCCTCCTCGGCGGCCGCGAAGCAGGCCGTCGCCGCCGCCCGCAGGCCGGGGTCGGCCAGGGCGCTGCGGGCGGCCGTCCGCCACAGGGAGTTGCGGGGCGCGCGGTGGCCGCCGTACGCGTCGGCCAGCGCCTTCACCGCCCGGTAGGCGGTCTCGGCGGCCTCCGGGTCGTCGAACAGCGCGTGCACCACCGCCACCGGGACGATCCAGCCGTCCTCGCCGGGCTGCGCGTCGATCATCCGCAGCTCCAGGTGGCCGCGCGGGCGCACGGGCGGGAACAGGGTGGTGAGGTGGTAGTCCAGGTCCTCGGCGGTGGGCCGCCGCGAGGGGCCCGGCCCGCGGCCGTCCGCGCGCAGCCAGCCGCGGAAGGTGAGCCCGCGCGGCACCGCCCAGGGCCCGTCCCCGTGGCCCCGTACGCACATCACCTCGGTGTCCAGCGCGTGCCGGACCCAGGCGGCGCGGGGCTCGGCGTCCAGCGGCGGGGCCAGCGCGCGGCGCGGGTCGATGTCGCTCCAGATCCCCTGCCGGGCGCACCGCCAGCCCTGGTACGGGCCGTCACGGCCGGGGGAGTGGGCGAAGGCGGCCACCAGGACGGCGCCCAGCAGGTGGGCCAGCCGCCAGCGCCTGCCGTACCCGAGCGGCCCCGGCTCCTCGTGGCCGGCGTCCACGCAGACCTGTACGGAGGCGGAGGCGCGCATCATGGCCCGGCCGGCGGGGCCGGTGCGGTCGAAGTAGGCCTCCATCGCGTCGTAGCGCGGGCTGGCCAGGAGGCGGCGCAGGGGCCTGCGGGGGTCCTCGCCGAGGCCGTGGAGGACCAGGCCCCGCTCGCGCAGGGCGGCCCGTACGGCGGTGAGGTCGGCCCGGAGCCCGTCGACGCAGGCGGTGAGGGAGGCGGCGGGGGCGGAGCTGAGCTCCAGCTGGCCGCCGGGTTCGACGGTGACCCGGGAGTTCAGGTCCAGGGCGCGGGCGGTGGCGTGGGCGGCGGTGAGGCGTTCGGGCGGAAGCGGCAGCCAGGGCCGCTCGGCGTCCAGTACGAGCCATTCGAGCTCGGCGCCGAGGGTGCGGGGCGGGCCGGTCTTGAAACAGATGCCGTGGATCAGGTTCTCGGCGCCCGCCTCGTCGAGGGGGGCGTGATCACGGTCCCCGGGACCGTGACCGGAGGGAGCGGGTGCGTTCTCGGACATGACCGGAACCTCGTCTCCTGTAGTCGGCCGTGACGTCACCCGTGCCTACCCGTCCTCGGGGCGGTAATTCCTTTGCCGCTCCCGGGCCTGCGCCGGAGGATGGCGGCGTGAGCAGCAGATTGCGCGAGATCGCGCGGGAGAACGCGCTGATCCTGGCGGCCGGGGGGTACCGGACGCGGTCGGGGCGGCAGGTCTCCCTCGCCGCCGACCTGGCGGAAGCCAAGGCCGGAACCAGAATATATGGGCCAAACCCGGTCATTCCAGACGAAAGGTCCGTCAGGGGGAGCCGCCGGACGGTCTTCGAGGTCACGGGGGAGAGCAGCACGGTCGCGGCGCGTCGCCTGGCGCAGGAGGCCGGCGGCCCGGGCGGGGTCGCGGTGCTGAACTTCGCCTCGGCCTGCAATCCCGGGGGCGGCTACGTCCGCGGGGCCAAGGCGCAGGAGGAGGCGCTGTGCCGGGCGTCGGCGCTCTACGAGACCCTGCTGGAGGCCCCCGAGTACTACGAGGCCCACCGTGCCGGGAAGAGCACCTTCTACTCCGACCGGGTGATCCACTCGCCCGGGGTGCCGGTGTTCCGCGACGACAGGGGCGAACTGCTGGAGACCCCGTTCCGGGCCGGGTTCCTCACCTCCCCGGCCCCCAACGCGGGCACGATCCGCCGCCAGGAGCCGGAGCGGGCGCCGGAGATCCCGGCGGCCCTGGCCCGGCGCGCCGGGCGCGTCCTGGAGGTGGCCGCGCTGCACGGGTACCGGGGGCTGGTGCTGGGGGCCTGGGGGTGCGGGGTGTTCCGGAACGACCCGGCGGTGGTGGCCGAGGCCTTCCGCCGGACGCTGACGGGCCGCTTCGCGGGCGCCTTCGCACACGTCGTCTTCGCCGTCCTGGACCGCGACCCCACCCCGCGCGAGGCCTTCGCCAGAGCCTTCGCGGACGCCTGAACGGGGCGCGGCCCGGCCTCGGACCGGCCCCCTGAACGGGCCCGCCCCCGTCGGTGCGCCGCCGGCTCCTGGGCGGGCCCGGTCGCGGATCGGGCCCGCCCGCGCGGCTACTGCCAGCCGTAGCGCTCGCGGAGCCGGTCCACCACCAGCCCGAAGCGGGCCCGGTCCAGCGCGCAGGCCTCGCGCCGCATCCCCGCCTCGTGGACCCGCAGCACCCGGTCCACGTCCACCCACGACTCCCGCCCGGCGGAGTCCCAGGGCCCGGAGCCGATCGGGACCCACTCGCGGTCGGCGTCGTGCCGCTTGCTGGACAGCTGCACGGCGAGCAGCGTAGCCCCGCCCGCCTCGCGCGCGACCACCAGCACCGGGCGGTCCTTGCCCCGCCCGTCGTTCTCCTCGAAGGGGACCCAGGTCCACACGATCTCGCCCGGGTCCGGGTCCCCGTCCGGGTCGGGCGCGTACTCGGTGCGCACCGGCCCGATCGCGAGGGGATCGGCCTCGACGGTGGCGGTGAAGCCGTCCCGTCCGGGCTGCTCGACGTATCCGTTGCCGTGATGTGAAAGTGCCGTCATCCGGGCGAGGTTAGCGGTACGCGGCCCCGTGGCGGGCCAGCCGGACCGCCGGGCGGGTGACGCCGCCGCGCCCGGCCCCCTCCGGCGGCCCGCCCTGGCAGGATGGCGGCATGGAACGAGTGCGGGGAATCGGCGGCTACTTCATCCGGGCGGGCGACCCCGCGGCACTGGCCGCGTGGTACCGCGACTGCCTGGGTCTGGACCTCGACGAACACGGCCTGTGGCAACCGGAGCCCGGTCCGACGGTCTTCGCGGCCTTCGAGGCCGACACGGAGTACTTCGGCTCCCGGGCCCAGGGAACGATGCTCGGCTTCCGCGTCCGCGACCTCGACGCGATGCTGGCGCAGCTGCGCGCGAAGGGCGCCGACGTGGCGGGGGAGCCCCAGGAGATGCAGGGCGTCGGCCGCTTCGCCTGGGTCACGGACCCGGAGGGCAACCGGGTCGAACTGTGGCAGCCCGCCGACCCATCCTGATGGCCCGCTTACCGCTGCCTTAAGCGGAGCCTAAGGCTCGTTCACCCCGCCCCGAAACGAACGAATGTCCGTTCCGGGGCCGCTAGCGTGCTGCCGCACCCCACCCCCGAGGAACAGAGGCAGGCACGCCATGGGCAGCACCACCCGTCACCGTCGCAGGGCCGGCGCGAAGGCGAAGGCCGCGGGCGCGATCGTGGTGGCGGCGGTGATCGGCGGCGCGGCGTTCGCGTTCGCCGGGACCGCGCAGGCCACCTCCGTCGGCGCCGTCTACACCACCGCCAGCTCCTGGAGCGGCGGTTACACCGGCCAGTACGTCATCACCAACGGCAGCGGCGGCACCCAAGCGGACTGGACCCTGGAGTTCGACCTGCCCGCCGGCACGAGGATCGACTCGCTGTGGAACGGCGCCCACACCGTGACCGGGCAGCACGTCACCGTGAAGCCCGCGAGCTGGAACCGGGAGCTCGCGCCCGGGGCGTCCGTCACTGTCGGATTCGTCGCGAGCGGGACCGGCGGAACCGGCGGCCCGAAGGGGTGCCTGATCAACGGCGTCAAGTGCTCCATCGACCAAAGCGCGACCCCGCAGCCCAGCGGCCGCCCCACCACCCGCCCGACCCCGCCGCCGACCGGCTCGACGGCGCCCACGGCCACGGCCACCGCCCCGGCCACCCCGACGGCGGCCCCCACCGCCAAGCCCACCGCGACCGCGACCGCACCCGCACCCGGCGGCGGCGCCCGCTTCGCCCCGTACGTCGACACCTCCCTCTACCCGGCCTACGACCTGCTCGACACCGCGACGAGCACCGGCGTCAGGGAGTTCCACCTCGCCTTCGTCACCGCCGGCGCCGGCTGCACCCCGCTGTGGGGCGGCGTCACCGACCTGGCCGCCGACAAGGTGGCCGCTCAGATCGGCGCGCTGCGCGCCCGCGGCGGCGACGTCCGGGTGTCCTTCGGCGGGGCCGCCGGCCGTGAGCTGGCGCTGAACTGCGCGAGCGCCGACGAACTCGCGGCGGCCTACGGGAAGGTGGTCGACCAGTACCGGCTGACCAAGGTCGACTTCGACATCGAGGGCGCGGCCCTGCCCGACACCGCCGCGAACACCCGCCGGGCGCAGGCCATAGCCCGGCTGCAGAAGTCCCACCCGGGCCTGGACGTGGCCTTCACCCTGCCCGTGATGCCCGAGGGGCTGACCCAGCCGGGCGTGGCCCTGCTCGCCGACGCCCGCGCCAACGGGGTGCGGATCGGCTCGGTCAACATCATGGCGATGGACTACGGGCCCGCGTACGGCGGGGACATGGGCCAGTACGCGATCCAGGCCGCGACCGCCACGCAGGCCCAGCTCAAGGGGGTCCTCGGCCTGTCCGACCAGGCGGCCTGGAAGGCCGTGGCCGTCACCCCGATGATCGGCGTGAACGACGTCGCGTCGGAGGTCTTCTCGGTCTCCGACGCGACGCAGCTCGTGGACTTCGCCCAGGCGAAGGGCATCGGACGGCTGGCCATGTGGTCCGCGGCGCGCGACCGGCAGTGCCCCGCGGGCGCGCTGGACCACGCGGACGCCACCTGCAGCTCGGTCCTCCAGCAGCCGCTGGCCTTCACCAGGGCGTTCGGCGCCCTGCGTTAGCGCGGGGCGGGGCCGCCGGACGCGCGGAGCACCTCCAGCACCTGCGCGGTGATCGCGGCCTCGTTCCCCTCGAACTCCGGCCCGGTCAGCCGGTCCGCCTCCGCGGGCAGCCCCGTCAGCACGGGGGTGTGCAGGTGGCCGCCGGGCAGGCCGGGGCGCAGCTCCAGCCGGAGCCGGTTGGAGCGGTAGGCGACCTCGTTGGAGAGGTATCCGCCGCCCCCGCCCGCGACGGCGCGCGAACCGGGGGTGGGGCCGTCCTCGCGGTCCACCGGGTCGGCCTGCCCGGCCGGTATCTCGGTGACGGCCGTGTTCAGCCGTACGGGGTAGGGGCTCTGGACGGCGGTCATCGCGTCCGTGGGCAGGCTGGTGCGCAGGAACTCGGCGCCGGGCCCCAGGCCCGGCGCGGTCGCCGGGTGTTCGGGCGTACCGCCCGACAGGGCGCGGACGTTGTCCGGGTACGGGTCCGCGGAGCGGTTGCGGCCCGCCCAGGCCTCCAGGGTGAAGAGGCCGGGGTAGCCCTGGCTGATGCTGGTGATCATGTCGGCGGAGCGCGGACCGGCCGCCAGCCGGGGTCCGTAGGCCCGCTCGACGATCCCGGCGTCGAAGTCGGCGTAGCGGACGGGCAGGACGACGGCGCGGATCTCGGCGGGGGTGCCGTCGGCCAGGGTGATCCGGCGGCCGTTGAGCTGGAGGGCGGCCGAGCCGGAGGGGTTGGCCCGGCGCAGTTCGGTGTCCAGGCCGAAGGGGTCGAAACCGCTGACGAAGATCCGCCGGACGCCCCGGGTGCCGCGGAACTCGTTGGCGGTCAGACCGCGCGAGGCGTCCTCGAACCGGGACCTGAGGGCCGCCCGGTCCACCGCGAACCCGGGCTGCCAGGCGTCGAGTTGCACGGTCATCGCGAGTCGGGCCCAGTACAGCGGCCGGTCGTCCCGGTCCGGCAGGTCACCGCCCGGCCGGCGTCCCTGGGCCCGGTTCACGGCGGCCTGCCACAGGGCCTCGCCCCAGGTGTCGAGCAGCCGCTGCGCCCCGGCGGCGTCGCGTACACCGCACAGGGCGGCCGGGAAGCGGCGTACGAAGCCGTCGAGTCCGGCCCGCTCGGGGAAGGCGGCCGCCCGGGGGTCGGACAGCCGGCCCTGCTCGGCATCGGGCGGGACGGAGGAGCGCGCGCCGGCGGCGCAGGCGGGCGCGGTGTCCGCGTGGGCGGTGGCGGCCGGCAGGAGGGTGGCGATCCCGAGGAGGGCGGCGGCGAACGCCGTACGACGTAAGAGCATCATGACATGTGACATTACATAGGGGGTGCCGGCTCCGGGAGGAGACTTCCGGGCAGCGGTGGGCGCGCCGGGCCCCGGCCGAGAACGGCCGGGGCCCGGGAGCGGCGGCACCGACGGCATGGCGGTCTCGGTAGTCAGTCGGCCTGCGGCCACTCCCAGCCCAACTGGAGGAACAGGCCCAACCGGTCGCTGACCCCGCGGATCTGCGAGATCTTGCCCCCGTCCAGGGTGAACCACCAGATGGCCTCGTTCTCGAACGACCGGCCGGTCGGCTCCGGCATGCGCGGGTGGCTCCCGCCGTGCGTACCGGACTGGATCGTGCGCGCGACCACGCGGTCGCCCTCCGAGACCAGTTCCTCCACCCGCACGGTCAGCGGATCGAACGCCGCCAGCTGCTGGCGCAGTCCCTCGAAGGCCGCGCCCGGCTCGTCGGGTTCACCGTGGATGATCTGGTTGTGGTCGACCACGTCCGCGGCCATGTACTGCGGCAGGTCCGCGGTACGCCGTTCGTTCACGGCAGTGAAGAACCCGAGTACGGCCCGCCTGTTGTCGTCCTGCACGCCCATGACGTGCACCCCCTTGTCGATCATGGTGTGGATCAGGTCGCGGGTGAGCCTAGGCGTGTCGGGTAAGTGCCCGGTCAAGTGCATGTCAACCGCCGTCAAATTCCGGCCTGACCGGCCACTTCCGCCCGGTGGGCCCCCGGCGGCCAGTGCGCCGCCCAGCCCTCCTCCGCCTCCAGCTGCGCGGCCAGCGACAGCAGCCGGGGCTCGGAGTGCGCCGGGCCCAGCAACTGCGCGCCGAGCGGCAGCCCCTGCGGGGTGAAACCCGCCGGGACGCTGATGCCCGGCCACCCCAGCACGTTCCACGTCCAGGCGTACGGGCACGCCGCGATCATCGCCCGGTCCGTGGCCAGCGCCCCCCTCCCCGCCAGGGCACCGATCCGCAGCGGCCCGGAGGCCGTCGTCGGGGTGAGGACCACGTCGAACCGGCCGAACAGCTCCCCGACCCGGCGGCGCAGCGCCCCCTCCGCCCGCCGGGAGAGCCGCAGCGCGGCGCCGCCCAGCAGACGGCCCGTACGCGCCGCGCCACGGGTGCGCGGGTCCAGCAGACCGGCGTCCGGCGCCCGCACCACCAGCTCCCGTACGCCGGCGGTCGCGCGGGGCGCGAAGGTGAGGCCGATCGGACCGTAGCGGGGGTCCTCCGGGACCACCTCGTGCCCCAGCCCCTCCAGCCGCCCGGCCAGCCGCTCCACCGCCGAACGCACCACCGGGTCGCAGGACTTGCCGCCGGTCGCGGTGAAGGCCGTCGCGAAGGACAGTGCGATCCGCAGCCGGCCCGGCGCCCGCCCCGCCGCCTCGACCGCCGACACCGGCGCGGGCCGGTGCAGGTCCCCGGCGGCCGGACCGCTCGCCGCGTCCAGCAGCAGCGCCGCGTCCGCGACCGTACGGGCCAGCACCCCGTTCACCGTGAGCCCGTGGAAGGCCTCCGGCTCCGGCCAGGTGGAGATCCGCCCCCGCTGGGGCTTGACCCCCACCAGGTGCGTCCACGCCGCGGGGATGCGCACCGAGCCCGCCCCGTCGGAGCCGAGCGCCGCCGGGACCAGCCCGGCCGCCACCGCCGCCGCGGAGCCGCCGGAGGAACCGCCCGGGGTGTACGCCGGGTCCCACGGATTGCGGGTCTCGCCGAAGGCGGGCCCCTCGGTGAAGGGCCACTGCCCCAGCTCGGGCGTCTGCGTCTTGCCCACGACGACCGCCCCCGCCGCGCGCAGCCTGCGCACCGCCTCGCTGTCGGCCGGCCTCGGCGGGAACTCCCCGGCGCAGCCGAACGCCGTCGGCTCGCCGGCCACGTCCATGTCGTCCTTGACGGCGACGGGCACGCCCAGCAGCGGCAGCCGCTCCCCCCGGGCCAGCCGCCGGTCGGCGGCCTCCGCCTCGGCGAGCGCGGCCCGTGCGCGCACGATCCGGAAGGCGTTGAGGGAGGACTGCGCCGCCGCGATCCGCGCCAGCGCCCGCTCCGTCAACTCCCTCGAACCCACCCGTCCTTCGGCCAGTGCCGCGGCCATCTCCCCGAGCCCCGCAACGGCGTCCGCCATGGACTGCCTCCCCCTACCGATCGGTAAGGCCGACGGTAGGCGCAAACGGCGATGCCCGCACCCTCCCGCGCGGCAGCCCGCGGGCCACTCCGGCACGGCCCGGAAAAAAATCTTCCCCGCGGATGTCGAGAACGCGGCGCCGGCTCCGTCCCCGGGGTGAGCGCGGCCAGAATGGACGCGTCGGACCGGATCGAGGAGAACCGTCATGGCCAAGTACCTGCTGCTGAAGCACTACCGCGGCGCCCCGGCCCCGAGCAACGACGTCCCCATGGACCGCTGGACCCCGCAGGAGGTCTCCGACCACATCCGGTACATGCGCGACTTCGCCGCGAAGCTGGAGCAGACCGGCGAATTCGTCGACGCCCAGGGCCTGGCCCCCGAGGGCACCTGGGTCCGCTACGACGGCGAGGGGCGCCCGCCCGTCACCGACGGACCGTTCGCCGAGACCAAGGACCTGATCGCCGGCTGGATGGTGATCGACGTCGACACCCACGAGCGGGCCCTGGAGCTCGCCGCCGAGCTGTCGGCGGCCCCCGGCGCCGGCGGCCGGCCGATCCACGAATGGCTGGAGCTGCGCCCCGTCATGTCCGAGCCGCCCACGATCACGGAGTGACCGGCCCCCGATGACCGCCCCCGCCCCGGGCTCCCGCCCCGCCCCGGACCCTCCGGTCCCGGGCGGGGCCCCGCCCGCCGCCTTCGACGAGGCCCTGCTCAGGGAGCTCACCCCGGGCGTCCTCGGTGTCCTCGTCCGTCGCGGCGCCGACTTCGCGGCCGCCGAGGACGCCGTACAGGACGCCCTCCTCGACGCCCTCCGCGTCTGGCCCGCCGACCCGCCCCGCGACCCGCGGGGGTGGCTGGTGACCGCCGCCTGGCGGCGCTTCCTCGACGCGACCCGCGCCGACGCGGCCCGGCGGCGCCGCGAGGACCTCGCCGACCGCGAGCCGGCGCCGGGCCCCGCGCCCGGCGCCGACGACACCCTCGGCCTCTACTTCCTGTGCGCGCACCCCGCGCTGTCCCCGTCCTCGGCCGTCGCCCTCACCCTGCGGGCCGTCGGCGGCCTCACCACCCGCCAGATCGCCCGCGCCTACCTCGTGCCCGAGGCGACCATGGCGCAGCGGATCAGCCGCGCCAAGCGGACCGTCTCCGGGGTGCGGCTCGACCGGCCGGGCGACGTCGCCACCGTGCTGCGCGTCCTCTACCTCGTCTTCAACGAGGGCTACTCGGGCGACGTCGACCTCGCCGCCGAGGCGATCCGCCTCACCCGCCGGCTCGCCGCCGCCGTCGACCACCCCGAACCGGCCGGACTGCTCGCGCTGATGCTCCTGCACCATGCCAGGCGGGCCGCCCGGACCGCCCCCGACGGCAGCCTGGTCCCGCTCGCCGAGCAGGACCGCGCCCGCTGGGACACGGCGGCCATCGCCGAGGGCATCGGGATCCTGCACGGCGCACTGGCCCGCGACCGGCTCGGCGAGTACCAGGCCCAGGCGGCCATCGCCGCCCTGCACGCCGACGCCCGCACCGCCCGGGAGACCGACTGGCCGCAGATCGTCGAGTGGTACGACGAACTCGTCGCCCTCACCGGCAGCCCCGTCGCCCGGCTCAACCGGGCGGTGGCCGTCGGGGAGGCCGACGGGCCGCGCGCGGGACTCGCCGCGCTGGCCGGGCTCGACCCGGACCTGCCCCGGTACGCGGCCGTCGCCGCCTGGCTGCACGACCGGGCCGGCGACCGGGCCGAAGCCGCCCGGCTCTACGCGGAGGCCGCCCACCGCGCCCCGAACCTGGCCGAGCGCACCCACCTCACCCGCCAGGCGGCCCGCCTCAACGCCGTTCCTCCCGGCCACGACGGCCGCCCGGCCCCGGGGAGCGCCGGCTCTTGACCGCCCGGCCGGCCATGTCGCGGCGGAGGGTGGGCCCGGCCGGCCCCGGCCCCGCCCACCGCCCGGCCGGGGACCCCGTTGACACGCAGTGTCACCCCGGCGGAGACTGCGGGCGCGCCCCACCGGGCGTGCCCGGGGGTGTGGTCCGGTGCCCACATCGGCGCCGCCGCGCCGCCGACCGTACGGAGCCGCCCAGGAGAGCCCCCATGAGCATCCGCACCGTCCGCGACGTCTACGTCGTCGACGCCGTCCGCACCCCCATCGGCAAGTTCGGCGGCGCCCTCGCCGGAGTCCGCCCCGACGACCTCGCGGCCCACGTCGTCCGCGCCCTCGTCGACCGGACCCCCGACCTCGACCCCGCCCGCATCGACGACGTCGTCTTCGGCGACGCCAACGGCGCGGGCGAGGACAACCGCGACGTGGCCCGCATGGCGGTGCTCCTCGCCGGGCTGCCCGTCACCGTCCCCGGCGCCACCGTCAACCGCCTCTGCGGCTCCGGCCTCGAAGCCGTGATCCAGGCCGCCCGCGCCATCGCCGTCGGCGACGCCTCCGTCGCCATCGCCGGCGGCGTCGAGTCGATGACCCGCGCCCCCTGGGTGGTGCAGAAGCCCGAGCGCGCGCACCCCGCCGGGCACCAGCAGATGTGGTCGACCACCCTCGGCTGGCGGATGACCAACCCCCGGATGCCCGCGGAGTGGACCGGCTCCCTCGGCGAGGGCGCCGAGCTCATCGCCGAGAAGCACGGCATCACCCGCGAGGCCCAGGACGCCTTCGCCCTCGACAGCCACCGCAAGGCCGCCGCGGCCTGGACCGCCGGCCTCTACGCCGACGAGGTCGTCCCGTACCCCGGCGTGGAGCTGCTCCGCGACGAGTGCATCCGCGAGGGCTCCACCCCCGAGGCCCTCGCCCGCCTCAAGCCGGCCTTCCGGACGGACGGTTCGGGCACCGTCACGGCCGGCAACGCCTCCCCCCTCAACGACGGCGCCGCGGCCCTCCTGCTCACCGACGAGGCGGGCCTGGCCGCCACCGGCCGCGAGCCGCTCGCGCGCATCAGCGCCTCCGCCGTCACCGGCATCGAGCCCCAGTTCTTCGGCCTGGGCCCGGTGGACGCCGTCCGGCGGGCGCTCGCCAAGGCGGGCCGCGACCTCTCCGACCTGGCCGCCTTCGAGCTCAACGAGGCCTTCGCCGCGCAGGCGCTGGGCTGCCTGGCGGCCTGGCCCGAGCTGGACCCGGCCGTGGTCAACCCGCGCGGCGGCGCCATCGCCATCGGGCACCCGCTGGGCGCCTCCGGAGCGCGTCTGGCGGGCTCGGTCGCCCACCAGCTGGCGGCGGCGGGCTCGGGCACCGGGATGGCGGCGCTGTGCATCGGCGTCGGACAGGGCATCGCCCTGGTCCTGGAACGCTGACCACCGGCCCGGGGCGGCAGCCTGCCGGCCGCCGCGGCAGCCACCCGCCCCGGCACCCCCGGCGGCGATCGTTTCCGGACAGCCTCCGGTCCCAACTGCCCAATAACTGAACAGAATCCGGAGACCGGGGTCTGGCACGATGGCGCCTGCCACCAGCCGGTGCCGCCGCCACCGCCACCGCACCGGCAGGCCCCACGCCACCCCGCCCACCCTCCGGAGGCCCCGCGCCATGCCGCTGCTCGACCCGACACTCTGGCAGGACGGACCCACCCTCACCGGCGGTACGGCCCCCGTCGTCGAACCCGCGACCGGGCGTACCCTCGCCACCCTCGACCTCGCCGCCCCCGCCGACGTCGCGGAGGCCGCCGTACGCGCCCGGGCCGCGCAGCACGACTGGGCGCGGGCCACCCACACCGAGCGGGCGGCCGTGCTGCGCCGGGCCGGTGACCTGTTCGCGGCGCACGCCGACGAGCTGCGGGACTGGCTGGTCCGGGAGTCGGGATCCATCCCGGGCAAGGCGGACTTCGAACTGCACGTCGCCGCCCAGGAGTGCTACGAGGCCGCCGCGCTGGCCTCGCGCCCGGCCGGACAGGTGCTGCCCAGCGAGGCGCCCCGGCTCTCCTACACCCGCCGCGTCCCGGCCGGGGTGGTCGGGGTGGTGGCCCCGTTCAACGCCCCGCTGATCCTCTCCATCCGCTCCGTCGCCCCCGCCCTCGCCCTCGGCAACGCGGTCCTGCTCAAGCCGGACCGCCGCACCGCCGTCTGCGGGGGCCTCGCCCTCGCCGCCGTGTTCGCCGCCGCCGGCCTCCCGGCCGGGCTGCTGCACGTCCTGCCGGGAGACGCCGGGACCGGCGCCGCGGTGGTGGCCGACCCGCGCGTACGGGTCGTCTCCTTCACCGGGTCCACCGCCGCCGGCCGGGTCGTCGGGGAGCTGGCGGGTCGTCACCTCAAGCGGGCGCACCTGGAGTTGGGCGGGAACTCGGCGCTCGTCGTGCTCGCCGACGCCGACGTCGAGGCGGCCGTCGCGCAGGCCTCCTGGGGCTCCTTCTTCCACCAGGGCCAGATCTGCATGACCGCCGGACGCCACCTCGTCCACGCCTCGCTCTACGACGAGTACGTGGAACGGCTCGCCGCCCGCGCCGAGGCGCTCACCGTCGGCGACCCGTACCGCGAGCCGGTCCACCTGGGCCCGCTGCTCGACGGGACCCAGCTGGAGCGGGTCCGCGGCCTGGTCGGGGAAAGCGTCGAACGGGGCGCCAAACTCGTCGCCGGGGGCACCCACGAGGGCCTGTTCCACCGGCCGACCGTGCTGGCGGGCGTCTCCGACGACACCCCCGCCTACACGGAGGAGGTCTTCGGGCCGGTGGCGCCCGTACGCTCCTTCACCACCGAGGCCGAGGCCGTCGAGCTGGCCGCGGCCGGCCCGTACGGGCTGTCCCTGGGCATCGTCACCCGTGACGCGGCCCACGGCCTGGAGCTGGCCGAGCGGATACCGACCGGGATCGCCCACGTCAACGACCAGACCGTGAACGACGAGGCGGTGGCCCCCTTCGGCGGAGTGGGCGTCTCCGGTACGGGCGCCCGGTTCGGCGGCGAGGCCAACCTCGACGCCTTCACCGAACTGCGCTGGACCACCGTCCGCAGAACCCCGCCGGGTCACCCGTTCTAGGGCCCGGGAGCCCGCGGCGGAATGCCGCGGGCCGGCCGTTCGTTCCACGAGGACACACAGCGAAGCGGCGATCAGGACGCAGCGACCAGGAGGTCAGGAACCGTGGCTACAGTCGAGCTCACCAAGGAGAACTTCGACCGGACGGTCAGCGAGAACCCGTTCGTGCTGATCGACTTCTGGGCGGGCTGGTGCCGCCCCTGCCTCCAGTTCGCCCCCGTCTACGAGAAGGCCTCCGAGGCCCACCCCGACCTGGTGTTCGCCAAGGTGGACACCGAGGCCCAGCAGGAGCTGGCGGCGGCCTTCCAGATCACCTCGATCCCCACGCTGATGATCGTCCGGGACCAGGTGGCCATCTTCGCGCAGCCCGGCGCCCTGCCCGAGGCCGCGCTGACCGACCTGATCGGCCAGGCCCGCGCGCTCGACATGGACGAGGTCCGCGAGAAGATCGCCGCGCAGGCCGCGCAGCGGCAGGCGGGCCCCGGGGAAGCGCAGGAGGGGGCGCCCGGCACGCCGGAGGGCTGAGATTGCCGGACGCGGCCCCCGTCCCCCGGGGACACTGGACGGCATGACCGAACCGGTGGAGTACGACGTCGTGGTGCTCGGCGGGGGCCCGGCAGGCGAGAACATCGTCGACCGGACCCGTGCCGCGGGGCTGAGCACGGCCCTGGTGGAGAGCGAACTCGTCGGCGGGGAGTGCTCGTACTGGGCCTGCGTCCCCAGCAAGGCCCTGCTGCGCCCGGCACTGGCCCGCGCCGACGCCCGCCGGGTGCCGGGCCTGGCCCATGCCGTCTCCGGGCCGCTCGACGCCGAGGCGGTGTTCGCGCACCGCGACTACTGGACGGGCGACTGGAAGGACGCGGGCCAGGCCGACTGGCTCGAATCCACCGGCGCCCACCTCTACCGGGGCCACGGCCGGCTCTACGGCATCCGCAAGGTGGCCGTGACCAGCCCCGAGGGCGTGCACCACGTCCTCTCCGCCCGGCACGCCGTCGTCGTCGCCACCGGCACGCGGGCCGTCGTCCCGGACCTGCCCGGGCTGCACGGCGCCGGCGCGTGGACCAGCCGCGAGGCCACCTCCGCCCGGCACGTCCCCGGCCGGCTGCTGATCGTCGGCGGCTCCGTCGTGGCCTGCGAGATGGCCACCGCCTGGCAGGCCCTCGGCTCGCAGGTCACCGTCCTGGTCCGCGGCTCCGGGCTGCTGCCCAGGATGGAGCCCTTCGCCGGGGAACTCGTCGCCGAAGCCCTCACCGCCGCCGGCGCGGTCGTCCGTACCGGGGTGGCCGTCGAGGCCGTCGTACGGGACGGTCCGACGGGCCCCGTCACCGTGGTCCTGGAGGGCGGCGAGCTGCTGGAGGGCGACGAACTGCTGATGGCCACCGGCCGCGCCCCGCGCACCGAGGACATCGGGCTCGACACCGTCGGGCTGACCCCCGGCGACTGGATCGGCGTGGACGAGAGCTGCCGGGTCGAGGGCCACGACTGGCTCTACGCCGTCGGGGACGTCAACCACCGGGCGCTCCTGACCCACCAGGGCAAGTACCAGGCCCGGATCGCCGGAGCCGCCATCGCCGCCCGCGCGGGCCGGGGTACCGGCGCCCCGGCCCCGGAGGGCGGCCGCTGGGGCGCGTACGCCGCCACCGCCGACACCGAGGCCGTGCCGCAGGCCGTCTTCACCGACCCGGAGGCCGCGGCGGTCGGCCTGACCCTGGCGGAGGCCGAGCGTTCCGGGCGCCGCGTGCGCGCCGTCGACCACGACCTGGGCAAGGTCTCCGGCGCGGGCCTGTACGCCGACGGCTACCGGGGCCGGGCCCGGATGGTCGTCGACCTCGACCGGGAGGTCCTCCTCGGCGCCACCTTCGTCGGACCGGGCGCCGCCGAGCTGCTGCACGCGGCGACGATCGCCGTCGTCGGGGAGGTGCCGATCGACCGGCTGTGGCACGCGGTGCCGGCCTTCCCGACCATCAGCGAGGTCTGGCTGCGGCTGCTGGAGGCCTACCGGGGCTGAGCCGCGCCGGGGCGTCAGGTACGCAGGTAGGACGCCCCGTTGACGTCCAGGACCGCGCCCGAGCTCCACCTGGCCGCGGGCGAGGCCAGGTACAGCACGGCCGAGGCGATCTCCTCCGGCTCGGCGACCCGGCCGAAGGGGCTCTGGGCGCGGATCCCCTCGCCCTCCGCGCCCCGGAGCCGGCCGGAGACCCGCTCGGTGGCGACGAAGCCCGGGGCCACCGAAGCCACCGTGATGCCGTGGGGCGCCAGGGAGACGGCCAGGGACTGGCCGAGGGCGTGCAGGGCCGCCTTGGTGGCCCCGTACGCGGGATGGTCGGGCTCGCCGCGGAACGCGCCGCGCGAGCCGACGTTGACGATGTGCCCCGGCCGGCCCTCGTCGATCATGCGGCGGGCCACGCAGTAGCTGACGTCGGCCGCGCCGAACAGGTTCACCGCCGCCGTGCGCCGCCAGGCGTCCTGCCAGTCCGCGTACGAGGTGTCCGGCAGCGGGTGCGCGATCATCGCGGCGGCGTTGTTCACCAGGACGTCCACCCCGCCCAGCGCCGCGGCGGCCTCGGCGACCAGCCCCTCGACGCGGGCCGGGTCGCCGAGGTCACCGGTGACGAGGGCGTGGCCCTCGCCCTCCAGGGCGGCCAGGGTCTCGCGGGCCTCGTCGTGCGGCGCGGAGGCGTGGACGGCGACCCGGTCGCCCTGGCGGGCGAACGCGGCGGCGACGGCCCGCCCGATGCCCCGGGAGGCGCCGGTGACCAGCACTCCCCGGCTCATACCGCGCCCTGCCGGGCCGTGGGGATCGCGTACGGGGGCATCGGGACTCCTCGGATGTCCGGCTCCGGGCCGCTCGACGACCCGCTGACACCCCCATCCGATCATGAACCCCCGCCCCGCTCACCCGAATTCCGCGGCCCGTCCAGCGGGCGGGTCAGGATGCGGGCGGTGAGTCGTGCGTCGGGCGGGCCAGGGTGGTGACGACCTCCTCGTCCGGCGTCTGGGAGAAGTCCCGGTACCACTCGCCGACGGCGCGGAACGCGGGCGGGACCGAGAGGCAGACCACCTCGTCCGCCGCCCCGCGCAGCGCGGCGAGCGCCTCCGGCGGGGCCACCGGCGCGGCCAGGACGACCCGTACCGCGCCCGACGCCCGGGCGATCGCGCAGGCGGCCGCGGCCGTGGAGCCGGTCGCGATGCCGTCGTCCACGACGATCACCGTCCGGCCGCCGATCGGCACCCGCGCCCGGCCCTCCCGGTAGCGCAGGGCCCGCCGTGCCAGCTCCGCCTCCTCGGCCCGCTCGACGGCGTCGAGGTCGGCCCGGGAGGCGCGGCTCCGGCGCACGATCTCCTCGTTGACGATCCGCACCCCGCCCTCGCCGATGGCCCCGAAACCCAGCTCCCGGTGGCCGGGGACGCCGAGTTTGCGGACCACGATCACGTCGAGCGGGGCCCCCAGCGCCCGCGCCACCTCGTACGCCACGGGCACCCCGCCCCGGGGCAGTCCCAGCACCACCGGGTCCGCGTCCGCCAGGTGCCGCAGGGCGTCCGCCAGCGCGCGCCCCGCGTCCGCGCGGTCGGTGAAGAACCGGCCCGTGGAGGACATCACCGCTCACCCCCGTCCCGGGAACCCCCTTCGAACGAACCCCATCCGGGCCGCTCCCGCAACCCGGGGCGCCCGCTCCCGGCCGCGGGCGCTCCCCGCAGGGGGCCCGCCCGCCCCTCCCGCGCGGTCGGATAGGTTGAACGGGCCGTCCCCGCCCGGCCGGTGACCGGCCGTCACCCCGCCGCCGGGCGGTCCCGTACCCGCGATGGAGGAGCCACCGTCCGTGATCGTGATAGCGCAGCTCAGTGACGTCCACTTCGACGGCGGCCCCCGCGCCGCCGAGCGCACCCGCGCGGTGCTGGAGTACCTGGACGCCCTCCCGTACGACCTGGACGCGGTCCTGGTCAGCGGGGACATCGCCGACGACGGGACCCCGGCGGAGTACGAGCAGGCCCGCAAGCACCTCGTCTCGCGGCACCCGATGGTCGTCTGCCCCGGCAACCACGACGAGCGCACCGCCTTCCGGCGAGTCCTGCTGGGCGAGGAGGAGCCCTCGGCGCGCCCCGTCGACCAGGTGCTGCGCGGGGACGGCTTCGTCCTGGCCGTCTGTGACTCCTCCGTGCCCGGCGAGCACCACGGCCACCTGGAGGACTCCACCCTGGAGTGGCTCGACGGGATCCTCACCGGCACCCCGCACGAGGTCCCGGTCCTGGTGGCCTTCCACCACCCGCCGGTCCCGCTGCACACCCCGTACGTGGACGACATCCGGCTGTTCGGCGAGGAGCGGCTGGCGGCGCTCGCCGCACGCCACCCCCACCTGCGGGCCTTCCTGTGCGGCCACGCCCACACGGCGGCGGTGACCACCTTCGCCGGCCGGCCGCTGCTCGTGGCGCCCGGGGTGGTGTCCACCCTCCGGCTTCCCTGGGAGGCGCCGTCGGGCCCCGACGAGCACGTGTACCTCGACGAGCCGCCGGCCCTCGCCTTCCACGTGCTGGGGGAGGACGGGCGGCTGACGACCCACTACCGGGTGGTCACGGACCGCCGGTAGCTGCTGCCGTCCCGGGTGCGCGTCAGGTGCCCCGAGGTGATCAGGTAGCGCCGCAGCGCCGAGCAGTCCTCGTGCACGGTCCGCAGCGCGGCGTTCACCTCCGGCTCCGCGTACTCCCGGTCCGGGGCGAAGAGGGTCTCGGTGAGGTGCGCCAGCAGCTGCTCGCGCCGGGCCGCCTTGCGCGGGATGGCGACGAGGCGGCCGCCGGAGAACAGGTCGGACACCCCGCGCGGGGCGCGGAGCGCCGGTTCCTCGGCCGCGGCGCCGTGCTCGTCGGTGCCGTGCCGGTCGGTGCCGTGCTGATCGGTGCCGTGCTGCTCGTTGATCTGTGACATGCCCCGAGCTTCGCCCCGGCCGGCCGGCCCGGGCAACGCAATATCCGCCGCCGTCCCCGCGTACCGGGGGCGGCGGCGGACGGTGCGGCCGCCGTCAGGGCGCGACGGTGATCTGCTGGGCGGGGTCGGTGGTGTCGGAGACCAGGTAGACCGCGTTGAAGGCGGACGAGGTCGCGCTGGTCGGGCAGCCGAAGCCGCCGGTCACCGTCACCGGGACGGACGCGCCCGAGAAGGTCAGGCTGGACGGGGCGCCGTTGGCCCACGTGCCCGGCACGCTCGCCGGACCGCCGGGGGCGGCGGTGACCGTACAGGTGGCCAGGCCCGAGGTGTGCACGACCAGACCGCCGGTGGGCACGGTCATGGTGGCCGTGATGGGGGAGCCGTTCTGCATGGACACCGACCAGGCACCGCTCGTGGTCACGGTCGGGGTCACGCCCGGCATGCTCGACGTGCAGGAGCTGTAGGTCGGCGGGGTGATCGGCGAGGACACCGGCCCGGCCGCGTTGTGGTTGCCGGGGGCGGCCGGCACCGAACCGGTGGAGACGGAGACCGAGCAGGTCACCGTGACCGAACCGGCCTTGAGGGTGGCCTTCCCGCTGAGGGCCGCCTTGAAGGCGTGCCCGGCGGGGGTGACGGTCGTCGACCCGGCCAGCGGTAACGGGGCGGCGTCGGCGGTGGCGGAGGCCACCGTCAGGGCGGCCGCGGCCGCCAGGCCGACGGCGAACGCGGTACGCGTACGGCTCATGGCTGTGCTCCTTGGGGATCGGGGTGCGGAGTGGGGGAGGGGGAGGTCCCGGCGGGGGAGGGCCGGGCGGGGGCGGCGGAGCCCCCGGCGCGCGGGGCGGCGTACGGCTGCCAGGCGAACATCAGCCCGCCGCCGAGGATGCCGAGCAGGGTGCCGATCAGGAACCCGCCGAGGTTCGACAGGACCAGCGCGGCGGTCGCGATCAGGGTGGTGAGCACCCCGGCCAGGGCGCGCTGGCGGGGCGAGAGCCAGGCGGTGAGACCGAGGACGATCATGATGATGCCCATCAGGACGGACGGGATCCCCGCGATGCCCTGCTGGAGCATGATCTTCAACGGGGCCAGCGGAAGGACGCAGATCCACGCCCCGGCCAGGACGGCGAAGAGCCCGCCCCAGAAGGGCCTGCCGCGCCGCCACCGCCGCCAGCGGCTCAGAAGCATTCCTTCTTGCCCTTGCTGATGTCCATGCTCAGCCCGGAGAGCTTGAAGGTGCCGGCGTTGGTGGCCCACGCCGTCTGCCGGAGGTTGCTGATGCTGACCTTGTCCGCCTGCTGGGCGAACAGGTCCTGCATGCCCTGCGCCTCGGCCGGCCCCTTGTCCAGCGTGGAGGCGTCGCGCCCGATCTCGATGTTCGTGAACTCGGCGTCGCCCGCGAGCTGAGTGGCGTCCACGAACAGGTTGGAGGCCTCGACCGGGGTCTTCTTGCCGGCGGTGAGGTTCAGGGAGATGTCCCCGATCACCGGGAGGGTGGTGACCACCGACTGGCAGAGGCTGTGCAGCTTGGCCTCCTTGATGGCGGTGACGGCCACCGGGATCAGCTCCTGGCGGGCGTTGACGTCGACGCTGCCGTACTGGGCGAAGCCCTCGCCCTCCAGGCTGGTCGCCGACACCTTGAACTGCTGCCCCGACACCGCGAAGGAGGCGGCGAGCGCGCCCTGCGCGAGGGCGATGCCGAGCCCGGCGGTCACCGCCACGGCGGGCACGGTCAGCAGCGCGAACCGGCGCCAGCGGACCCTGCCCTCCCCTCTGCTCGCGGAGTCGGAGTCGGGGTCGTCCCCGGAATCGAATTCTGGTAAGTACGGTGAATCTGCCATGAGATCGTCCCTTATCTCGGCTGTGCACCTTTGTTACCGACGAGTTGAATGTAAGAGTGCCAATGGTGGTTGGCAAGGTTGTGCGAGCGCACCCTTTAGGCCGACTCCTACTGCTCCGTACGCAGCAGTTCGGCGACCTCCGCCTCCACCCGCCGCCCCATCGCCCGGGCGAACTCCGAGGCCACCACCTCGCCCGCCACCGGCCGCAGCGCCGCCACCGCCTCCCGGACGTGATCCAGCTGGGTGGCCGAAAGCGTCCCCAGCCCCTCCGGGCCGATCACATGCCTCCGGAACAGTCCGACGAACCGGTCCGCCAGCGCCGCCGCCTGCTCCTGTACGAACTCCCCGGCGTCCAGGATCTCCCCGAGCGGCATCCCCTGCCGCACCAGGGCCACCGTCGCCTCCAGCAACTGCCGGCTCGGATACGTGACCCGGTCCCCGTCGACCCGTACGTAACCCAGCTCGGCCGCCCGCCGGGTGTGCGCGGCCGTCGCCCCCGGGCCGAACAGCTCGCGCAGCTCGGCCCGGGTCATCGTCACCGGCTCCTCGCGCACCCAGTCCCGGGTCATCTCCCGCTCCAGGCCCAGGAGTTGGGAGATCCCGCCGCCCTGCTCCCAGGCTTCCAGCAGCTCGCCGATCCCGTTGACCGTGTAGCCCCGCCCCAGCAGGTCGCTGATCAGCCGCAGCCGGGTCAGGTGGTCGTCGGAGTACCAGGCGATCCGGCCCTCCCGGAGCGGCGGCGGCAGCAGCCCGCGCTCCTGGTAGTAGCGCAGGTTGCGCACCCTGACCCCGGCCGCCCGGGCCACCTCCTCCCGGCGCCAGCGCCGCCGCCCGTCCCCGCCGTTCGTCCCCGCCCCAGTGCTCACGCGGCCGAGTGTAGGACCTACCGGCGGGTGTACCGGCAGGTCACATGGGGCGCCCGTGCCCCGTCACCGGGTGCGCGGCCGCTCCTCGCGCTTGACGGCCCGCAGCACCACGAACCGCGGCTCGCTCGCGGCCACTTCGCAGTTGCCGAAGAGCCGGCGCAGATGGGTGTGGTAGCCCATGTGACGGTTGGCGACCACCCACAGCTCCCCGCCCGGTCGCAGCGCCTTGCGCGACTGCGCGAACATGCGCAGCGCCGTCGCGTCCGTGGTCGCCTGGTGCGAATGGAAGGGCGGGTTGTTGAGGATCAGGTCCACCGAGGACGGCGGCAGCATCGCCACCCCGTCGCCGACGAGGAACTCCGCCGTCCGCCGGCCGGGCCGGACGTTCGCCTCGTAGGTGGCCCGCGCGGAGGCGACGGCCTGGTACGACTCGTCCGTGAACACGACCTCGGCGTCCGGGTCGGCGACCTGGACCGCCGTGCCGACGACACCGTTGCCGCAGCCCAGGTCCACGACCCGGGCGCCGTCGGTGTTGGTGGGGATGGACTGGAGGAAGAAGCGCGTGCCGACGTCCAGCCGGTCGGCGCAGAAGATCCCGGCGTGGTTGACCACGGTCAGCCCGGCGCCCGAGCCCCCGTCCTGGTCCACCGTGTACGTCAGCGGCCAGGACGATTCCCCGGCCGAGGCCAGCAGCGCCGGGTCCGGGGTGGTGAAGATCAGCCGGGCCTTCTTCTCCGCGAGGGAGGTGCGCGTCGGCCCGATGATCTTCTCGAAGAGGTCCAGCGTGGAGGTGTGGATCTCCTTGACCATGCCGGAGCCGACGACGACCGTGCCCTCGTGCAGGTGCGGGGCCAGCCGCCGCAGCTGGTCCTCCAGCAGTGCCAGGCTCTTGGGTACCCGGACGAGCAGCACGTCGATCCGCGCGGGCGGCGCGTCCCGCGTGGTCAGCAGGGTCACCGTGGACTTGGCGGTGCCGATGCCGGCCCGGTCCAGGTTGGCCTCGGTGGCCGCCCGGGTCAGCGCGGAGTCGGTGATCTGGGCCGGGTGGTACGCGGCCAGGGCCGTCGTCAGCGCGCCCCAGCGGTCGCCGACGACCGTGATCTGCCCGGCGCCGGCCAGGTCCACCGGGCCGCGCTCGCCGGTACCGGCGTCGAGGTGGCGCAGCAGGTACTCGTCGGCGGCGTCCCAGGCGCGGAGCCGGTCGCGCGGGTCGAGGGGGAAGCGGGTGAGTTCGTAGGAGCCGAAAGGCGTGGTCAGGCGGTTCATATCGGACCCAGGCTAGCCGAGGCGGCCGCCGGGCCCCGCACGCCGCGTCCTTCCGCCGAAAGGAACGGGGGCAACCGCACCCGGCGGGGCTACCTTGTCCCGTATGAGCAATCTCGATCGCCAGCCCGCCCTCTCCTCCTGCGGCGGCCGCGGTTTCGTCGTGGCCGAACCGGTACGGGAGCTCCTCAGCCCGCGCACGGTCAGGCTCGGGGAATCCACCGAGGTCCGCCGCCTCCTGCCGAACCTGGGCCGCCGCATGGTGGGCGCCTGGTGCTTCGTCGACCACTACGGCCCCGACGACATCGCCGACGAGCCCGGCATGCAGGTCGCCCCCCACCCGCACGCCGGCCTCCAGACCGTGAGCTGGCTGCACCAGGGCGAGGTCCTGCACCGCGACAGCGTCGGGAGCCTCGCCACGATCCGCCCGCGCGAGCTGGGCCTGATGACCTCCGGCCGGGGCATCAGCCACTCCGAGGAGAGCCCGCGCCCCCACGCCCGCTTCCTGCACGGCGCCCAGCTGTGGGTGGCCCTGCCCGACGCCCACCGCGACGTCGAGCCGCACTTCCAGCACCACGCGGACCTCCCGCAGGTCACGGCCCCCGGCCTGAACGCCACGGTCATCCTCGGCACCCTGGACACCGCGACCTCCCCGGGCACCGCGTACACCCCCATCGTCGGCGCCGACCTCGCCCTCGCGGCCGGCACCGAGACCCGCCTCCCCCTTGACCCGGACTTCGAGTACGCGGTCCTCTCCATGTCCGGCGAGGCCCACGCCGACGACGTCCCCCTCCTCCCGGGCTCGATGCTCTACCTGGGCTGCGGCCGCACGGAGCTCCCCCTGCGCGCGTCCTCGGACGCGGCACTGATGCTCCTGGGCGGCGAGCCGTTCGAGGAGGAGATCGTCATGTTCTGGAACTGGATCGGCCGCTCCCACGAGGAGATCGCCCAGGCCCGCGAGGACTGGATGGCCGGCACCCGCTTCGGCGAGGTCAAGGGCTACGACGGCCCTCCGATCCCCGCCCCGGAGCTGCCTCCAACCCACCTGAAAGCGCGGAGCAGGGTGCGTTGACCTGCTATTTCATGCGGACCCGGGCCGGGTGCAGTGTTCGCACCCGGCCCTCCGCTTCGCTTCCGCAGGAGGGTCGGCCGGCTGTGGCGCGACGGCCCGTCGGAGCCGTCGGTCGAGTCTCACGTGTTGCAGGCTGTAATCGACTTTGGTCAGACGAATGCTGACCTTTTGCTGACTTGACTGACGAGTAGTTAGAGCTGGCCTCGGGCTCGCGCCGGGTTGCCCTGCCCGGAAAGGGCGGCTGCTGCGCTTGTCTCGTCAGCTCCGACGGCCTTGTCGGTGTAGACGACGAGGCGTTCGATCCGTCGCCGGAGTGGGCGCGTGCGCATGTGGTGGACCTTGTGGGCAAGTGACAACAGCCTCGCTGCTTCCGTCCCGCCTGCCAGCCACTGGCGAGAGACCGTGCGGCTGCCGGGGTTACGGCTCCAAGGCCGATCGGCGGCGGACTCCACGGGGGGATGCTCTCCGGGTGCCTGAACGGCCCGGCCTGTTGGCAATACGGAGCGTGCCCGCCCCACCCAGTGAGACGACGGTGGCCGGATTTACGGGATCTTGATGCCTTGCTTACGGATCACATTCGATTGTCATGCCTATGCTCGATGAGGGGAATCCAATGGGGAGGTCGGGTATGTCGGGGGAATTCGACCAGCAGTGGGGACAGGCGCGTGCAGCCGCGGGAGCCCGGCAGGTGGAGATGCGCTTGAACGGGGCACCGTCCGGGCCGTTATCCCCTGGTGGGTCGGGAACCTTCGGCTCCACGCCGGGGGAGAAGACGGCCGCGGCGAACGCGATCGAGACCGAGCTGCAGCCGAACATCAAGGCGGCCACGGAGCACTCGGACGAGGCGACGAACACCGCGGTGAAGGGTTTCGAGGGCTGGGACACAGCCCCGGGGCTGAAGAAGGTGGCCGACACCTGGGACAAGCAGGTCAAGGTTCTGATGGGTCGCCTCAGCTCCGAGAAGAGCGCTACGGGGCGCCTCCGGCCTCTTCGTGCGCAACGACCTCGGCCTGGGCGACCAGTTCCGGCCGATCACTTCCCCGTCGAAGCTCAACGGGCTGTAGGGGGCGGCGGGTGCTGACGTACTACGAAGTGATGACGACGGATCTGAGCCTGCTGACGACGGCGGCCGGCAAGTGGGACTCCATGGCAGGAGAGTTGAAGAAGGTCGAGGAGCGATACGGCGAGAGCGTCCAGAAGATCACCATGGGGCAGAGCTGGACGGGTATCAGTGTCGGAGTGGCCCATACGAGCTTCGCAGCCACCCGCTACGAGTACTCCGCCGCGCAGATCCAGGCCAAGGCCGTCGCAGGCCTGCTACGCGACGCGCACAGCCAGTTCACCGAGCTCAAGAAGCGGGTCGAGAGCGCGCGGGACGATGCGATCAAGGCCGACATGACCGTCTCGGAGCAAGGGGTCGTTGCCTACGACTACGCGAAGCTCACCCCGCAGGAACGCAGCGCGATCCACCACGACCCGGATGGTGCGACCACCATCCGTGCGGCCGTCGTCAAGTGGCAGCAGCACATCGACGACTGCGTGAAGGCCGTCTCGGAGGCCGACCAAGGCGTGAAGATCGCGCTTGAAGCCGTGGTCGTCGACAGCAACAAGGACGCCTTCGGCAAGGGTGCCGACGAGACCCTCGACGGCTTCAACGCCGGAGCGCAAGGCGACATCGAGGTCTACGAGGCCCGCAACGCCGAGGACATCGCCACCCGTATCAACAGCGGCGGGAAGGTCTCGGAAGCCGACTACGCGGAGCTGAGCCGTTCCTTCCGTGACAACTCCTCACGGCCGGAGTTCACCCAGACCTTCCTGAACGGGATGGGCGTGGAGAACACGCTCAGGTTCACCAACAAGCTGAACGACCACGCGTACGGCGACGACAAGGGCAACAAGCAGCACTACCTGGACCTGCAGAAGGGCCTGGCCAACTCGCTGTCGAACGCGATGCAGGACCCGAAGTCCGACTTCTACAAGAACTTCCGCACGCAGCTGAACAAGGCCGGGCTGGAGAGGTACGACCTCAAGCAGATCGGCGACTCGCCCAACGCCATCAGCCGCGACCACGGCCAGAAGGTCCGCGGCTACCAGAGCCTGGTCACCCTCATGCAGAACGGCGATGGCTACTCCGCCCCATTCCTGCACGACCTGGCCGCGGACATCCGCAAGGCCGAGGACAAGAAGCAGGGCGGCGAACCCGACATCCGGGACCTCAACGGAGACTTCAGCGGCAGCAACAAGGGCTGGTTCGCCAACGACCCCCTCGACGGCGTACTCGGCATCATGTCGAAGAACCCGGACGCCTCCACCTCCTACTTCGACCCCGGCCCCGACGGCAAGAACGACAACCTCCAGTACCTGCTGAAGGACCGGGACTGGAAGTTCGATGACACCCCCGTCTGGCAGGGCAACTTCGAGACCAACCGTGACCTCGAGTCCGAGGGCAAGGACGCCCGCACCGGTCTCGGCCTGGCACTGGAAGCCTCCACCACGGGCAAGGAACCGGGCGTGGCCGCGGCGGACTACGGCCACCACTCCGAGGCGGAGGCGCGGGTCATGCAGCGGACCATCTCCATCCTGGACGCCGACGGCAAGGGCGACACGATCGCCGACAACCTCAAGGCCCCCCTGGGTCGAGCCCTGGTCGACTACACCGCCGACACCCACTCCATCCTCAGCGGCACCTCGCCCGGCAGCCCCATCGGCCAGGACGGTATCACCGCCCGCGGGGACGACTCCAGCATCACCAGCGGCAAGCACAGCCTGCTGCGCGTCATGCGCGGTGTCGCCGACGGCGGGGTCGGAACAGGCTCCGCCGGACAGCCGATCACCGCCTACGACGTGATGTACGAATCGGAGCGCCGCTACTCCGCCGAATACCTCAGCCACGCCAAGCCCGCCGAACCGGGCGAGGCCGGCAACGTCGTCGGCGACTGGGACAACCGGGCGCGCCATGTCGGCGAGGTCTTCGGGTCGATGAACGCCATCGGCTCCGACATCACCCTCGACGACCGCGACACGAAGATCGGCACCATGAACGACGCCGCCCGGTATGGCTACCACGGCTTCGGCGGACTCATCACCCAGTTCCCGATCATCGGCGACCCGGCGCAACGCCTCATCGACGCCGCCACCTATGAATGGTCCAAGGACGTCGCGGCCGAGCACGAGGCAATGGCACTCAAGAAGGAGAGCGCCGACGCCGCGGCCGGTGTCGGCGCGACGAACTCGCTGATCGATTCCTTCGCGAGCGGGCAGGGAGCCAACGGATCCGTGGCTCACGAACACGCCAGGGGTGAGGCCAAGCAGAGTTACATCACCGGCCGGGAGGACGCCTACTCCGCCCTCCGCACGAGGAAGTAGAGCACCGTGACCACGCCCCCGCAGCGGGCAGCCGGGTTCCCGCGCAAGACGCTCGCAGCCGCCGTCACGATCGTGGCCGTACTGGGCGGACTGCACCTGTGGCTGAACACGAATTCGTTCGGCGAATCCTCCCTCTGCGGGGGCGCGGTGACGGCCCAGGACGCCGAGGCCGTACTCACCGGCGTGGGCAGGATCTCCGACCGTCCGGGCGCGAGCAGTGACTCGGACGACGGGAAGACCCGGTTCGACTGCGTCATCGAGCGAAACGCCGTCGCGCTGCCGGGTTCCGAGGTCCAGCGCTTGCACATCCAAGGAACCACCGAGCGCGGCGACTTCGCCTTCACCGGCGGCCGGTGGCCCGACGCCTCGACCGTGGCGTTCTTCCCCGGCGGCGGCGCCGCACCCGGCCGCGCCTGGGTCCAGCTCCCGGCGGCCTGTTCGGACAGCCAGGCGAGCCTGGTCGAGGCATACGCCCCCGAGACCGCGGACCCGGCGAAGCTGGTCGGGCTCCTAACCGGCACCGCGAACCGCATCAGCGGCCGAGCCGGCTGCGCCCCGCCCGCGCCACTGGCCGCCCCGGACCGAATCGACCCACCCGCCCCGCAGCGCCTGGCCACGGCGGGCAGCGTGTGCGGCCTGCTCGGCTTCGAGATCCCGGCCGTCCTGAGGGAAACCGTCCAGGACAGCGGCGCCACCTGGAGCTGCGGAACGGCGACCGCCGAGGGCGCGAAGCAGGCCTACGCCACCTTCTCCGTGACTCAGGACCCCGCCGTCATCTCGGGAATCCGCAAGTCGAAGGGGTTTACGGCGCAGGGGTTCGACGCCACCCACACCGTCGACGACTGCTCCGGAAAGCCCACGTACTTCGCCATGGAAACCGGCCTCCGCTACACCGAATCCCTCGGAGCCGGCGCACCCGCCCCACGAGATTTGTTCACCGCGTTCGTCAAGGCGGCCGAGTCCAAATTCGGGTGTGCCAAGTCGTAGTGGCCCGTCATTGGCCTTCAACTGGAGGCGGGCGTAGGGGGTCACTCCAGGCCGGAGACCCTGAATACCGTTCGGGCCGTCTCGCGGTCGATGCGCTGCGCAAGCTGTTGCAGGGCGGTCACGCCGGAGAGCAGGGTGCCCTGCCGGATCGATGCGCGCGCGTCCGTATCGAGGAGGTGCCACATCGCCGGATTGCGGACCAGGACGGTCGGGTCGATCTCGATGCGGCTTCCCTCCGTGTCGCGAAGGACGATCCGCTGGGCCACTCCGTCGGACCCGCGGACCGAGACGAGGCAGTCGGTGCGGACCGTGTCCGCCGTGAGCAGTCCGCGGGAGCTCAGCAGGCCAGGACGTACGGAGACCCGAGACGGGTGCAAGATTACGAAGAGCAGGCTGGCGAGGGCGGTCCACAGGGCGCCACGCGTCGGATCGAGAGTTCCGAAACCGGCGTCCACGACGAGCAGGGCGGCGAAGAGGAGGAACGCGACGCCGATCGCAGAGCGCAGCTCACCAGCCCAGTGGACGTCGTGTGCGAGGGGGCCGGGATGTGCCGCCGCGGCGGCGTGTGCGCCGGTCGCGGCAGGTGTGAAACGTCGTTCCATGAGAGCGACGTTAGGGCTGGCAGAGGCTCTGGAGCCGGACTCTGACGCACCGCTGATGTGATGGCTACGCCATCTTGGTGAGAGTCCCCTCTTCCAAGCGGAAGCCCGTCGGCCTCAAGGGCCCGGTCGGGTGAGTGACGGCGACGGCCGGGAGTCGTCGTACGGCGGCGGGCTCCATGGTGCGGGGGTGGGCGAGGGATTGAAGGGTCCTGCCCGGTTCGCCATGAGGATCAGCATCGTCCCGACGAAGAGCAGGGTGATGACGATGAGGGCGCGTCCGACGGGGTTGTGGGGGTTGTAGGAGTAGCGGTTCGTACCCCACTTGTTCCGTCTGAAGACCGGTTCGTCGTCGTACCGCACAGGCAGTCTCCTTCAAGTCACAGGGGGAGGAGGATAGTCCGGTCAGGGCCGTCCTGGGGCCGCATCAGCGGCCGCAGGCAGCGACAGGACCATGGTCAGACCGCCGCCAGGGGTGTCCTCCGCCGTGAGCGTGCCGTCCATGGCCTCGGTGAGCCCACGGGCCAGGGCGAGGCCGAGACCGAGACCGGCGCTGTTGTTGCGGTCGCCGAGGCGCTGGAACGGTTCGAAGGCCCGCTCGCGGTCGTCGGCGGCGATCCCGGGGCCCCGGTCGGCGATCCTGATTTCGACCCGGCCGGCCAGGGCGCTCGCCGTCACCAGCACGGGAAGGTCCCCGGGGGCGTGGCGGACCGCGTTGCCGACCAGGTTCGCCAGAACCCGTTCGAGCAGAGGCGGGTCGGCTTGGAGAGCCGGGACCGTCTCCAGGTTCTGTGCGTCGATGCCGGGCCCGTCCGCGGACAGCGGTTCCAGGGAGTCCAGGGCGGCCGGCAGGACTTCCTCAAGGGTGGTGGCCCGCAGTTCGAGGGTGAGGGCGCCGGCTTGCAGGCGGCTGAGATCGAGAAGGTTCTCCACCAGTCGGTTCAGCCGGTTCAGGGACAGCTCGGCGGATTCGAGCAGCTCTGCCCGGTCCTCCTCGGAGAAGTCGACGTCAGGGGTGCGCAATGAGGTGATCGCGGCCAGGGCCCCTGCCAACGGGGTGCGCAGGTCGTGGCTGACGGCGCGCAGCAGGGCGGTGCGCAGGTGGTCGGCGGCCTTGATGGGTTCGACTTCGGCGGCGGCCTCGGCCAGCCGGGCCCGTTCGACAGCGGCGCCGACGTGCGCGGCGAAGGCGGCCAGCACGCGGCGCTCGGAGGAGGGCAGCGTGCGGCCTCGCAGGACGAGGAAGGCCCCGGACCCGGCCGCGACAACGAGGGCGGGGTCCGAACCCGCGCGGACGCGGCGCCCGCTCTCGGTGCCGGAACTCGCGTCCGGGGCCTCCGGCGCCAGGTCGACGGTGTCCATGCCGAAGGTCTCCCGGGTGCGTTCCAGCAGCGCCGGTATCGTCTGGTCGCCGCGGACGATGCTTCCCGCGAGGGAGGACATCGTCTCCGCCTCGGCTGTGGCTCGGGCGGCGCGGCGGGAGAGCCGTAGGGACCGTCCGCTGCGGCGGCCACGGTGGCGGCGACGACGGCGAAGACCACCAGAGCCAGCACGCTGTCCGGGTCGCTCATGGTGAACTCGCCTATGGGCGGCATGAACCAGTAGTTGAGGAGTAACGCGGCGGTCAGCGCCGCGACCAGGGCGGAGGCCACTCCGCCGATGCAGGCCACTCCGACGACTGCCACCAGGAAGAGAAGTGCTTCGCTGGTGAGGTTCAGCGTGCCGCGCATCCGGTCGAGGGCGAGGGTGAGCAGTACCGGGAGCACCACCCCGGCCACGGGGCCGGCGATGAGCCGGGAGGTGGGGAGCGTGCGGCGGCGGGACGGCAGCAGTCGGCCGTGTCCCGCCCACTCGTGTGTGACCATGTGGACGTCGATGTCATCGGAGAGCGCCACACGGTCTCGCCGATGCCTCTGCCGGTGAGGAAACGTTCCAGTCTCCGGCGGCGGCTCGTACCCAGAACGAGCTGCGTGGCGTTCTCCGCCATCGCAAAGTCCACCAGGGCCGTGGGTACTTCGTCGCCGACAACGGAGTGGTAGCTGCCTCCCAGGTCCTCGACGAGGGCCCGCTGCGCGGCGAGTGCCGCGTGCGAGACCCCGGCGGCGAGTCCGTCACTGCGTGCGATGTGCAGGGCGAGCAGCTCGCCGCCGGCGGACCTGCCGGCGATGCGGGCGGCGCGGCGGATCAGGGTCTCGCCCTCGGGGCCGCCCGTGAGCGCCACCACCACCCGCTCCCGGGTCTCCCAGACGTCCCCGATGCCGTGCTCGACGCGGTATTTGTGGAGGGCCTCGTCCACCCGCCCGGCCAGCCACAGGAGCGCCAGTTCGCGCAGCGCGATGAGGTTACCGGGGCGGAAGTAATTGGCGAGGGAGGCGTCGATCCGTTCCGGGGGATAGATGTTGCCGTGGGCCATCCGGCGTCGAAGTCCCTCGGGGGGTATGTCGACCAGCTCGATCTCGTCGGCACGGCGTACGAACTCATCGGGGACCGTTTCGCGCTGCGGCACCCCGGTGATCTTCTCGACGACGTCGCTCAGCGATTCCAGGTGCTGGATGTTGAGGGTGGTGACGACGTCGATCCCGGCGGCGAGGATGTCCTCGACGTCCTGCCAGCGCTTCGGGTGCCGGCCTTCGCCCGGGACGTTGGTGTGGGCGAGTTCATCGATCAGCACCACCTGCGGCCGTCTGGCCAGAAGCGCTTCGCGGTCCAGCTCCGCGTACCGGCCCCCACCGTAGTCGTGGCCGGCCAGGGGAGCGTCTCCAGGCCATCGAGCTTCGCCTCGGTGTGCCTGCGCCGGTGACACTCCACGAAACCGGCCACGACGTCCGCGCCGCGGGCCACCCTGCGGTGCGCCTCGTCGAGCATCCGGTACGTCTTGCCGACACCGGGAGCCGCGCCCAGAATGACCTTGAGCCTTCCGGGCCGGAGGTCCGGCCGCGCCCCGGCGGCCGGGGCGGCCTCGTGGACGGTCGTCACGCTCAGAACTTCTCGGGGAAGAACAACGCCAGGACCAGATACCCGACCAGGCTGACCGCGACGACGATGCCTACGACATTCTCCGTGCTCACCCGTACACCGACTCCTCCGTGCGTCCTCGACCTCACCAGCGAACAACAACGAAACACCGAACGAAACGGCCCATACGGCTTCCTGACGCGGGTCGGCCGGGACTTTGACGGCGTATTGACGGCCGCTCCATCGATAGGGTGAAGGTGGTGTGCCGGGAAGCCTGGTCGGCGTCGTGTGACCGCATGGTCCGCGTCGACTCGGGTGGGGGCGGAATGCGCAGCGTCGGTACGGTCTTGTTCCTCCTGGTGCGGGCCACGGTCGTGGCCACGGGTGCCCGCCGATGGCGAATCCCCGCGTACTCACTGCTCGCCCCTGCTCTACGCCAGTGCGGAGGACTGTCCTGGCGCGAACTGCGCCTCGTGAGGGAGCCGGTCAGCGTGCTCGCCTCGGCCTGGTCCTGGCCTCGGCGGCCGCAGCCGGGGTGATCGCGTCGCTGATCACCCCGCTGACCTGGCAGATGGCGCCGGTCCTGGGGGTCATCCTCGCAAGTACGGACCCGGTCGGGAACCAGCGTACGAGGGCCGGGAGTCGGTGCGCCGACAGGTTGATCACGGGACTTCCTTCGGGGCCATGGAAGGGGGGCGGCGGCCCTGTCGGAGGGCCGCCCCACGCGTGGGGCTGATGACTAGGAGGAGGGTTTGCTGCCGTGGTTGGAGCCCTTCTTGCGGCGGGCCCTCTTCTTGCGTGCGCGCTTGGACATGTCCGTGGATCCCTTCAGGCGGTGTGGCCGACGAGGAGGTCGGCGAGCTTGCCCAGGCGCTTGACGGTGCGGTCCTCGGTGGCGGCAGGGGCCGGGGCGACGCGTTCGGACCGGTCGTAGTAGGCGCCGTTGACGATCTCGGTGGCCGGGTCGCAGAGCCGTACGACGTGCCGGGCGCCTTCCACGGCCGGCGCGCCCTCGTGCCCGTACAGCGGGAGGAGGCCGGTCTCGCACACGCCGGGGTTGACGGAGACGGCGGTGACGCGCGGGTCGGCGGCGAAGACGGTCAGGGCGAGCTGGGACTGGGCGTACGCGGCGAGGCGGGAGTATCGCCGTACGCGCTGCGGGTCGTTCCACTGGATGGCGCCGGAACGGTGGAGCGCGGAGGAGACGTTGACGACGCGCCCGCCCGGCTCGCTGGTGAGGGCGGGCTCCAGGAGGTTGGTGAGGAGGTAGTGGGCCAGGAAGTTGACCTGGAAGGCGATCTCGTTGCCGTCGGCGGTGAGGGTGTGGCGCTCCGGTGCGGCGATGGCTGCGTTGTTGACGAGGACGTCCAGGCGTGCGTGTTCGCGTACGACGGCGTGGGCGAGGCTCTCGACCTCCTCCAGATGGGTGAAGTCGGCGGCGAGCGGCCTGAGCTGGGCGCCGTTGATGCCGGCGGCGGCGATCAGCCGGTCGGTGGCCGCCTGGGACTCCTCGGGGGTGCGGCCGTGGAGGAGGACGGTGGCACCGAGCTCGGCGAGCTGGCGGGTGGTCTCGTAGCCGATGCCGGAGGTGGCTCCGGTGACGAGGACGGTACGGCCGGACAGGGGTGAAGACATGGCGGATTCCTGGAAGAGGGCATGCCTGACGTGCCCGGCGCCCCGGCGGGAGGCCGGGGGGTGGGGCTCAGGTCATGCGGTGAAGGTGAGGATGCGTACGGCGCCTCGGTCAGCGCCCTTCAGGGGGCTGGTGGCAGGTACGCGGAGGACGCGCGGCCGATGTCAGAGGGCCGGGCGGACAGCGGGCGCCGTCGGCTGCACCTGATTCGGTGGCCGATCGTCGTAGCGCGGACCGCTGTTCATGGCGCAATCCCAGCGCACCGGGGACGCGGAGGCAAGCGCTCGGAGGCTTCTTGACGACCTTCGGATGGCCCTTCGTCAGGGCCGCATCAAAGATCGACTTCCCAGCGGAAGGAACCCGTCAAGGAGTGCTCTCATGGCCGCTGGCTGGACGCAGACTGGTGTGGCGACGGAGCCGGAAGACGGTCCGGCGGCACGCGGCTGGTGGCGGTGACCTGAACATCGTCCGAAGCGGCGCAGGGTCCCACCGTGGGGGTACGGACCGATGCGACCGCGTGCCGTCACCCGTCGCACAACGCATGAGCCGTCCGGCTCTCCGGTGTGGGGATACCGGGGCCGGACGGCTCGCGTGTTTCCCCGCGTAAGCGAAGCCGAGTCCTCCCGGCTGGCAAGTAGTTGCTAATGTGGCAAGTAGATGTCGGGCTGGCAGGTACAAGGTTGCTCGGCGACGGCGGGAGGGGTTTGCCATGCGTGAACAGGCCGATGCAGCGGCATCGTTGAAGGGAATTGCGTGGATCGAGGGGACCGTGCGGGGGCGAGGCGGCTGGTACGTCGGCTACCTCTGGCTGTTCGCCGTGTGGCAGCTAGCCCTCGTTCCCGCGGTGCTGCTGTGGCACGGGCGAACGGGCACACTCGTCAGCACGCTGTCGAACGCTCTCGTGGTCATGGGGCTGTCCCTGTTCGCCACGCGGCAGCCCGTAGTCCCGCGGGGCTACGGCGGCAGGCACCTCAGGGTGATCGGAGCGTGGGCGGTTGCCTACGTCCTGACCCTCGTGTTCGGCTTCACCGTCTTCCTGGACAGCGTCGCGTTCGCGGCCGTGGCCGCCCTCGCGTGCGCGCTTCCGGCTGCTGCGGCAGTCTGGTGGGAGGGGCGCGCCGTATGACGCCGGTGGCCTCGGCGGGTGCCGGGCAGGGCCCTCATCCGCGGCACGGACTCGCAGCCCTTCTGGCGTCGGCCGTGCGTCTGTCGATCGTCGCGGCCCTCGCTGCCGTGGAGAAGGCCGAGTTCGCCTACGTACGGGATCTCGTGGAGATCACCGACTCCGCCTTGTCGAAACAGGTCTCGCGCCTGGAGGAAGCGGGTTGGGTGACGGTTGAGAAGGGGCAGGTCGGACGCCGGCCACGGACCTGGCTGTGTCTGACCGAGGAGGGACTGGCCGCCTACCGGCGCCACGTCGCCGCGCTCACGGCGATCGCGGGTCCGCTGTACTGATATGTGGGGCGATGGCTGCCACATCCTGTGACCAGCCTCGTCCGGGCCCGGTCCGCGGGCCCCGACGGTTCGGCCGGTTGTCGCGTTGTCAGGTGACCGCAGAGGTCGGCAGGTCCGCGGTGACCGGCGGGGTGCCGCCTGCCATGGGAAGCGTGAGGACCATGGTGAGGCCGCCGCCGGGGGTGTCCTCAGCGGTGAGGGTGCCGCCGATGGCCTCCGTGAAGCCGCGGGCGACGGCGAGGCCGAGGCCCACGCCAGCGCCTCGGGGGGCGTCGCCGTGGCGTTGGAAGGGTTCGAATATGCGGTCCTTGGCTTCGTCCGGGACGCCGGGGCCGCGGTCGACCACCCGGAGCTCCACCCGGGTCCCCAGGGCGCTGGCGGAGACCTGGACGGGCTGGTCGGCGGGGCTGTACTTGACGGCGTTCTCGACGATGTTGGCGACGGCCCGCTCCAGCAGACCGCGGTCGACGGCGACCATCGGAAGGGTCTCGGGGATGTCGAGGTCGACGCTGTCCTCCGGTACGCCGCCCAGGGCCATGGGGACGACCTCGTCGAGGTCGGTCTCGCGGATGAGCGGTACGACGGTGCCGGTGTTGAGGCGGGACATGTCGAGGAGGTTCCCGATCAGGGCCGCGAGGCGGTCGGCGCCGTCTTCGATCCCTTCGAGGAGTTCGGCTTTGTCGTCATCGGACCATTCGACGTCGTCGGAGCGCAGGGAGCTGACGGAAGCCTTGATTCCGGCCAGCGGGGTGCGCAGGTCGTGGCTGACAGCGGCGAGCAGTGCGGTGCGGATGCGGTTGGCCTCGGCGAGCTCGCGCGACTTCTCCGCCTCGTCGACGAGGCGCTGGCGGTCGAGTACCACGGCCGCCTGCGCGCCGAAGGCGCCGAGGACGCGGCGGTCCTCAGCGGGCAGGACCCGGCCGGTCAGGGCGAGCGCCAGGTTGTCGCCGATGGGTAGGTCGACGTCCGCCTCCTCGGGACGGCTGACGGGACCGGTGCCGACGGATGCCGCCGTCGTCCAGGGGTCGACTTCACTGGTGCGTTCCAGCAGGACGACCGACTGCATGGCGAAGGTCTCACGGAGCCGTTCGAGGAGGGCGTCGAGGGAGTCCTCGCCCCGCAGGACACTGCCGGCGAGGAAGGAGAGGATCTCGGACTCGGCGCGCAGCCGGGCGGCCTGGTGGGTGCGCCGGGCGGCGAGGTCGACCACGGAGGCCACCGACACCGCCACACCGACGAAGATCGCGATGGCGACGATGTTCTTCGGGTCGGAGATCGTGAACTGGTGCAGCGGCGGCGTGAAGTAGTAGTTCAGGAGCAGGGACCCGAACGCCGCCGAGGCGAGTGCGGGGAGCAGCCCGCCGAGGAGTGCCGCCGCCACCGTGCACGTGAGGAAGAGCAGCATGTCGTTGGCGAGGCCGAGGTCGGGGACCAGTTGGTTCAGCAGAACGGTGAGCAGCACGGGGCCGCCGATACCGGCCAGCCAGCCCCAGATGCGGCGGGACCGTCCAAGGCGTGCGCCGCGCGCGACGGGCAGGCCGCGGCCCTTGGCGGCCTCGTCGTGGGTGACGATGTGGACGTCGAGGTCCGGGCCCGATTCGCGGGCGACGGTGGCGCTGACGCCGGGGCTGAAAACGGACTGCCAGGACTTGCGGCGACTGACCCCGAGGACGATCTGGGTGGCGTTGCAGCCGCGGGCGAACTCCAGGAGCGCGTCCGAGACGTCGTCGCCTATGACGTGGTGGAAGGTGCCGCCCAGGTCCTCGACCAGGGTTCGCTGGACGGCCAGCTCCTTGGGCGAGGCGGAGGTGAGGCCGTCGCTCGCGGCGATGTAGACGGCGAGTACCTCGCCGCCCGCGCCCTTCTCCGCGAGGCGGGCGGCGCGCCGGATCAGCGTACGGCCCTCGGGGCCGCCGGTGAGGCCGACGACGATGCGTTCGCGTGCCTGCCAGGTGGAGCGGATGTTGTGCTCGCCCCGGTACTCCTGGAGGTACTCGTCGACGCGGTCGGCCACCCACAGCAGCGCCAGCTCACGCAGCGCGGTCAGATTGCCGGGACGGAAGTAGTTCGACAGGGCCGCGTCGACCTTGTCGGGCTTGTAGACGTTTCCGTGGGCCATACGGCGCCGCAGTGCCTGCGGGGACATGTCGACCAGCTCGATCTGGTCCGCCCGCCGGGCCACCTCGTCGGGGACGGTCTCGCGCTGGCGCACCCCGGTGATCGTCTCGACCACGTCGCCCAGCGATTCCAGGTGCTGGATGTTCACGGTCGAGACGACGTCGATGCCGGCCTGGAGCAGCTCCTCGACGTCCTGCCAGCGCTTGGCGTTGCGTGAGCCGGGCACGTTGGTGTGGGCGAGCTCGTCCACCAGGGCGACGGCCGGGCGGCGGGCGAGGATCGCGTCGACGTCCATCTCGGTGAACGTGGAGCCGCGGTACTCCAGCTCGCGCCGCTCGATGAGTTCGAGGCCGTGCAGCATCACCTCGGTGCGCGGCCGGCTGTGGTGCTCGACGAAGCCGACGACGCAGTCGGTGCCCCGCTCGATCCGGCGGTGGGCTTCGGAGAGCATCGCGTACGTCTTGCCGACGCCGGGTGCCGCTCCGAGGTAGATGCGGAGCTTGCCGCGTCCCATGTTCAGACTCTTCTTCTGTGTCGACGATCGGGCGGATGATCAGGGTTCGAAGCGGTATCCCATGCCCGGTTCGGTGATCAGGTACCGGGGGTGAGAGGGGTCCGCTTCCAGTTTGCGCCGTAGCTGGGCCATGTATACGCGCAGGTAGTTGGTGTTCTCGCCGTAGGTCGGGCCCCAGACCTCCAGCAGCAGTCTGCTCTGGGTGATCAGTCGGCCGGGGTGGGTGATGAGGATTTCCAGCAGGTGCCACTCGGTCGGGGTCAGCCGTACCGTGCGATCGCCGCGGTACACCTTCTTCGCGACCAGGTCGACGGTGAACTCTTCGGTCGTGACGATGGACACCTCGTCGGCCCGCGAGGCGCCGGCCGGCTCCTGTCTGCGGGCGGCCGCCCGCAGCCGTGCCAGGAGCTCGTCCATGCTGAACGGTTTCGTCACGTAGTCATCGGCGCCCGCGTCCAGGGCCCGGATCTTGTCTTCCGAGGTGTGGCGGGCGGACAGCACCAGGATGGGCACGCGGCTCCAGCCGCGAACACTCTTGATCACGTCGACGCCGTCCATGTCGGGCAGTCCGAGGTCGAGCACGATGACGTCCGGCTTGCGCGCGGCCGCCAGGCGCAGGGCCGAGCCGCCGTCCGGAGCCTCTTCGACCTCGAATTTGCGCGCCTGGAGATTGATCTTCAGCGCGCGGACGAGCTGGGGATCGTCCTCCACCACCAGCACCCGGGTCATGGGTGTGCAGCCTTTCCTTCGATGCGGGCATGGTCGGGAGCCGGCAAGACGCGAGCATTCCGCGCCCCGCCGGCTCCCGGTCCGTGCGATGGGGAACATCAGCTCTTGGGCAGTGCCTTGAGGGCGGTGTTGAGTTCGAGGACGTTGACGCGGGGTTCGCCCATGAAGCCGAGGGTGCGGCCGGTGGTGTGGTCCGCGACGAGCTTCTCGACCTGCTTGACGTCGAGCTTGTTACGCTCGGCGACCCGGTGGACCTGGAGCTTGGCGTACTCCGGAGAGATGTTCGGGTCCAGGCCGGAGCCGGAGGAGGTGACGGCGTCGGCCGGGACGTCCTCGGGCTTGACCTTGTAGCCGGCGGTGGAGTTGTCGGCGATGACGCCTTCCTTGGCAGCGACGACCTGCGCGCAGAGGGTGCCTTCCTCGGCATCCTTGGTGCACTTGCCGTCCACGGCCCCGTTGTCGGCGGAGCGGTTGGTGGCGCCCGACAGGATCAGCGAGTACTGGGTATTGACGCTGTTGGCGCCGAGGCCGTTGGAGGGGCGCGGCTGGAACCACTTCAGGTCCGGCTTCGCGGCCTCTTCCGGGTCGTCGGGGTTCTGCTTCGGGAGGTTGTAGGTCTGCCCGATGAGGGAGGAGCCGACGACCTGCCCGCTCTTGTCCCTGATCTCGGAGCCGTTGGCCTTGTCATTGAACAGGGCCTGGGCGATGCCGGTGACGGCGAGCGGGTAGATGACCCCGCAGATCACCGTCAGGACGAGCAGGGCCCGCAGGCCTGCGCCGATCAACCGTGCGGTGTTGCCTACAGAGTTGTTCATGTCGTCTCAGCCGATTCCGGGGATGAGGGTGATGAGGAGGTCGATGATCTTGATGCCGATGAACGGGGCGATCAGACCGCCCACGCCGTACAGCCCCAGATTGCGGCGGAGCATCTTGTCGGCGCTGGTCGGCTTGTACTGCACGCCCTTGAGGGCGAGCGGGACGAGCGCGATGATGATCAGCGCGTTGAAGATCACCGCGGAGAGGATCGCCGACTCGGGCGAGTGCAGGCCCATGATGTTGAGCTTGTCCAGGCCCGGGTAGACCACGGCGAACATGGCCGGGATGATCGCGAAGTACTTCGCGACGTCGTTGGCGATGGAGAACGTGGTCAGGGCTCCACGGGTGATCAGGAGCTGCTTGCCGATCTCGACGATCTCGATGAGCTTGGTCGGGTTGGAGTCCAGGTCCACCATGTTCCCGGCCTCCTTGGCGGCCGAGGTGCCCGTGTTCATCGCCACGCCCACGTCGGCCTGCGCGAGCGCGGGCGCGTCGTTGGTGCCGTCGCCGGTCATCGCGACGAGCTTGCCGCCGGCCTGCTCCCGCTTGATGAGGGCCATCTTGTCCTCGGGCGTGGCCTCGGCGAGGAAGTCGTCGACCCCGGCCTCTTCGGCGATGGCCTTCGCGGTCAGCGGGTTGTCACCGGTGATCATGACGGTCTTGATGCCCATGCGGCGCAGTTCGTCGAACCGTTCGCGCATGCCCTCCTTGACCACGTCCTTGAGGTGGATGACACCCAGGACGCGGGCGCCCTTCTCGTCCTTGACGGCGACGAGCAGCGGCGTACCGCCCGCCTCCGAGATCGTGTTCGCGAGGAGGTCGGCGTCGTCGGCGACCTGGCCGCCCTGCTCCTCGACCCAGGTGATGACCGAGCCGGCCGCCCCCTTGCGGGTCTGCCTGCCGTCGACGTCCACACCCGACATCCTGGTCTGGGCGGTGAACTCGATCCAGGTGGCATGCGCCAACTCGCCCTGGTGACGCTCGCGGAGCCCGTACTTCTCCTTCGCCAGGACGACGATGGAACGGCCCTCGGGGGTTTCGTCGGCCAGCGAGGACAGTTGGGCGGCATCGGCGAGTTCGGCCTCGGTGGTGCCCTTGACGGGTACGAACTCGGAGGCCTGGCGGTTGCCGAGGGTGATGGTGCCGGTCTTGTCGAGCAGCAGCGTCGAGACGTCCCCCGCGGCCTCGACGGCCCGGCCGGACATGGCCAGGACGTTGCGCTGGACCAGGCGGTCCATGCCGGCGATGCCGATCGCGGAGAGCAGGGCGCCGATGGTGGTGGGGATCAGGCAGACCAGCAGGGCCGTCAGCACGATCATCGACTGCTCGGCGCCCGCGTAAATCGCGAAGGGCTGGAGGGTGACGACGGCCAGCAGGAAGACGATCGTGAGGGACGCGAGAAGGATGTTCAGCGCGATCTCGTTGGGCGTCTTCTGCCGGGCCGCGCCCTCGACGAGGGCGATCATGCGGTCGATGAACGTCTCGCCCGGCTTCGTCGTGATCTTGATGACGATCCGGTCGGAGAGGACTTTCGTACCGCCGGTTACGGCCGAGCGGTCGCCGCCGGACTCCCGGATGACGGGGGCGGACTCGCCGGTGATGGCGGATTCGTCGACGGAGGCGACGCCCTCGACGACGTCACCGTCGCCGGGGATGATGTCACCGGCCTCGCAGACCACCCGGTCGCCGATCTTCAGCTCGGTGCCCGCTACGGACTCCTCGCTGCCGTCCGCAGTGAGGCGGCGGGCTACCGAGTCGGTTTTGGCCTTGCGCAGGGTGTCCGCCTGCGCCTTACCGCGGCCTTCGGCGACGGCTTCGGCGAGGTTGGCGAAGATCGTGGTCAGCCACAGCCAGGCGGTGATGGCCCAGCCGAACCAGTCTGTCGGGTCCTTGACGGCCAGCACGGTCGTGACGACCGAACCGATGAGGACGACGAACATGACCGGCGACTTGATCATGACGCGGGGGTCGAGCTTGCGGATCGCGTCGGGGAAGGACTTGACCAGCTGCTTGGGGTCGAAGAGGCCGCCGCCGACGCGGCCGGCGGGCGGCTTGTGGCCGGTGGGCAGGTCCTCGTGCGGGGCACGGGTCGGGGTGGCGGTGCTCATGACGCGAGCCCTTCGGCGAGCGGCCCCAGCGCGAGCGCGGGGAAGTAGGTCAGTCCGGTGACGATGAGGATCGTGCCGACGAGCAGGCCCGTGTAGAGCGGCTTGTCGGTGCGGAGGGTGCCCGCGGTCTCGGGGACGGGCTTCTGCTCGGCGAGCGAGCCGGCCAGTGCGAGGACGAAAACCATGGGGAGGAAGCGGCCCAGGAGCATGGCCAGGCCGATCGTGGTGTTGTACCACTGGGTGTCGGCGTTGAGGCCGGCGAAGGCGGAGCCGTTGTTGTTGGCGCCCGAGGTGTAGGCGTACAGGACCTCGGAGAATCCATGGGCGCCCGAGTTCAGCATCGAGTGCGGCGGGGTGGGCAGCGCCATGGCGGCGGCGGTGAAGCAGAGCACGAGCGCCGGGGTGATCAGGATGTAGCAGGCCGCGAGCTTGATCTCGCGGGTGCCGATCTTCTTGCCCAGGTACTCGGGGGTGCGGCCGACCATCAGGCCGGCGATGAACACGGCGATGATCGCCATGACAAGCATGCCGTAGAGGCCGGAGCCGACACCGCCCGGCGCGATCTCGCCGAGCTGCATGCCCAGCAGCTGGATCCCGCCACCCAGCCCGGTGTAGGAGGAGTGGAAGGAGTTGACCGCACCGGTCGAGGTCAGAGTCGTAGCGACCGAGAAGATCGCGGAGGCGCCGACGCCGAACCGGGTCTCCTTGCCCTCCATTGCCCCGCCGGCAACGTCGAAGGCCGGACCGTGGTGCGCGAACTCGGTCCACATCATCAGGGCGGTGAACCCGAGCCAGATGGTCGCCATCGTCGCGAGGATCGCGTACCCCTGGCGCAGGCTACCGACCATGCGGCCGAACGTGCGGGTCAGCGCGAAGGGGATGACGAGGATCAGGAAGATCTCGAAGAGGTTGGAGAAGGGGTTCGGGTTCTCGAAGGGGTGCGCGGAGTTGGCGTTGAAGTAGCCACCGCCGTTCGTACCGAGCTCCTTGATGACCTCCTGCGAGGCGACCGCCCCGCCGTTCCACTGCTGGGTGCCGCCCAGGAACTGGCCGACCTCGTGGATCCCGGCGAAGTTCTGGATCGCCCCGCAGGCGACCAGAACGATCGCGCCGATCACGGAGATCGGCAGGAGGATCCGCACGGTGCCGCGGACCAGGTCCGCCCAGAAGTTGCCGAGTTCACCGGTACGGGAGCGCGCGAAGCCCCGTACGAGCGCGACCGCGACGGCCATGCCGACCGCGGTGGACACGAAGTTCTGCACCGCCAGCCCGCCGGTCTGCACGACGTGGCCCATGGCCTGCTCGCCGTAGTACGACTGCCAGTTGGTGTTGGCCACGAAGGACGCGGCGGTGTTGAAGGCCTGGTCCGGGTCGATGGCCTGGAAGCCGAGCGATCCGGGCAGGACGCCCTGGAGCCGCTGGAGGGCGTACAGGAACAGGACGCTGACCGCGGAGAAGGCGAGGACGCCGCGCAGGTAGGCGGGCCAGCGCATCTCGGCGGACGGGTTGGCGCCGATGGCCTTGTAGATCCACTTCTCCGGCTTGTAGTGCGCTTCGGAGGAGTAGACCTTGGCCATGTAGTCGCCGAGCGGGCGGTAGGCCAGCGCGAGCGCGGCGATCAGTGCGAGGAGCTGGAGCACACCAGCGAGAACGGGACTCATCGGTGGCTAGAACCTCTCCGGCTTGACGAGGGCGAGGACGAGGTACCCCAGCAGGGCGACGGCCACGACGAGGCCGACGATGTTCTCGGCGTTCACAGCTTGGTCACCCCCTTGGCGATGAGAGCCACCAGCGCGAACACCGCGACCGTGGTGACGACGAAGGCCAGATCGGCCATCGCGAGCTCCTGAGTGAAGTGGGAAGTAATGAATCGGCCAGATGGCCGATGACGAGATAACCGTGTCTTCATGCCGGCGTTAAGACGCCTTGACGGTGTCCATACGGGCGCAGGGGAACTCTTAACGCCACCCATACGGGTAAGTACGGGAGAGGCCCGGTCAGCCCAGGTGGGCCAGGCCGGGCGTGTCCAGGGCGGATCCGGCCTGCGCGGCCAGGGCGACGGCCACCAGACGGTCCTGTTCCGGGGGCAGCGGGCCGGGGCGGGGGTCCAGCAGGAAGCGGCCGTAGTAGTGGCCGCCGCCGACGACCCGCAGCTCGGTTTCGCCGTCCGGCCAGTCGGCGTACTCCGTGATCCGGTCCGGGCGGCGCAGCCACAGGCCACCGTCGTGTTCCAGACGCGGCAGGCTGCCCATCAGGGTTCCGTATTCGAAGCGGCAGCCACGCAGCCCGAGCAGGCCGACGAGTTCCCGGCGCACGTACTCGACGACCGCCTCCGGCGAGCGGCCGTCCTCAGCCAGCCGGGCGGTTCCTTGGAGGCTCGTCATATGAGCGGCGTCGGTGATCACGGCGGTTTGCAGTCGGCGGGCGCGTACCGACAGCTGGGAGACGATCAGACCGACGACGAGCAGCAGGACCGCCGTCTCGACGTCCTCGCGGTTGGTGATCGCGAACCGTTGATAGGGCGCGGTCAGGAAGAAGTCGAACCAGGCGGCCGCCGACAGTGCGGCTACCGCTCCGGCGGTCCGCGTACCGATGGCGGCCACCGCGACCACCGCGACGACGAGGATCAGGGCCGCGTTCGTCGCCGAAAGGTCCGTACGGAAGGGCACGAGCGCGAGCGCCACGAGGAGGGGGGCCACGAGCGCCGCGAGCAGGGCGGCGGCGTCGTGGAGTCGGTATCCGGACATGTGGGCCTCCTGTCCGTTCGCTTCAACCCTGCTCCTCGCCGCAGGCGCGGGCAGCCGCCCTCGCGAAGTCTTGACGCACCCCATACGGCGCCCCCGCCTCGGCATCAAGAGCGCGTGAGGACTGGCGCGGCAGCCGTATGGACCACGTCAAGGACCCTGGTGATCCGGCCATGGAATTTCCGACGCTGTCCTCGCTTTGTCCAACGGAGGAACAGCGAGAGATGTCGACAGACATGGGAAAGACTGGCACTGCAGGGCAGGCTCCGGGCACGGAGGAGCCGCCTGATACCTGCATCTCCACAGCGGTGGTAGAGGACCGCCACCGGCTGACGACCCTCCAGGGGCTGGCCGCGCTGTCCCTGGACGCGATGGCGTCCGTGGCCTACGGGCCGGAGTCGATCGTGCTGGTCCTGGCCGCGGCCGGGGCGTACGGCCTCGGCTTCACCCTGCCGGTGACGGTGGCGATCGCCGCGCTGCTGGCCGTACTGGTGGCCTCCTATCGGCAGGTGATCGCCGCCTTCCCGGACGGCGGCGGCTCCTACGCGGTCGCCAAACGGCACCTGGGCCGACGTACGAGCCTGGTCGCGGCCGCCTCGCTGATCCTGGACTACGTCCTGAACGTCGCCGTGTCCGTCACCGCCGGCGTGGCCGCCCTGACCTCCGCCTTTCCCGAGCTGTACGGGCAGCGGGTGTGGATCTGCCTGGGAATCCTGGTCCTGGTCACGGCGGTGAACCTGCGCGGGGTCGTGGAGTCCGCGAAGGCCTTCCTCGTGCCCACCGCCGTCTTCGTCGGCTCGATCCTCGCGATGGTCGTCGTCGGGCTCTTCCGCGATGCCCCCGTCAGCACGGCCTCCGCCACCGGGCACGCCTCCGCCCTGGGCGAGGGCGCGACCACGGTGGGCGCGATGCTGCTGCTGAAGGCCTTCGCCGCCGGCTGCTCCGCCCTGACCGGCGTCGAGGCCGTCGCCAACGCCGTGCCGTCCTTCCGCGCCCCCGCCGCCCGCCGCGCTCAGCGCACCGAGGTCGCCCTCGGCGTCCTCCTGGGCGTGATGCTGATCGGCCTGTCGATCCTGATCGGGCGCTTCCACCTCCAACCCGTCGAGGGCGTCACCGTCCTCGCCCAACTCGCGGACGCCTCCTTCGGCCACAACGCCGCCTTCTACGTGGTCCAGTTCGCCACCATGGTGCTGCTCGCGCTGGCCGCGAACACCTCCTTCGGCGGGCTGCCCGTGCTGATGAGCCTGCTGGCCCGCGACAACCACCTGCCCCACGTCTTCGCCCTCAAGGCCGACCGCCAGGTCCACCGTCACGGCGTGGTCTGGCTGGCGCTCGTCTCCGCCCTCCTGCTCGTCTTCTCGGGCGGCGACACCAACACCCTCGTCCCGCTGTTCGCCATCGGTGTCTTCGTCGGCTTCACCATCTGCCAGGTCGGCATGGTCCGGCACTGGTACGGGCAGCGGCCGCGCGGCTGGCAGGCCAAGGCGGCGCTCAACGGTTTCGGCGCCCTCCTGACCGGGGTGTCGGCCGTCGTGGTCACCGCCACCAAGTTCACCGAGGGCGCCTGGCTGATCGTCGTCGCGCTGCCGCTGCTCGTCCTGGGCTTCGAGAAGATCCACCGCGCGTACACCGACATCGGCGAACGCCTGGAGCTCGGCCGGATCCCGCAGGCGCCGCGCCGGTCCCGCTCCCTGGTCGTGGTCCCCGTCTCCGGTCTGTCCCGCCTGACCAGCCAGGCCCTCACCGCCGCCCGCTCGCTCGGTGACGAGGTCCTGGCCGTGACCGTCACCCACCCGTCCCCCGAGGACCGTGAGGCGGCCGAAGCCCTGCGGCGCGACTGGGAGTTGTGGAAGCCTGGCGTCGAACTGCTCGAGCTTTCCTCGGAGACCCGCTCGCTCGGCCGCCCCCTGTCGGCCTACGTGCGGAAGCTGGCGCAGACCCACCCGGACTCCCAGGTGACCGTGCTCATCCCGGAGACCGAACCCGCCCACCTGTGGCAGCGGCTGCTCCAGAACCAGCGCGGCTCCGTCGTCGCCCACGCGGTCCGCCGCGACACCGAAGCAGTGATCTGCCGGCTCCGTTTCCGCATCGCGGCCGACGCGCGTTGACGCACCTCTGACGGCGGTTTCACGCGTCCCGTACGCCGCCGTAAAAGAGGCGCCAATTCCCGCGCCCACATGCGCGTATCCGGGGAAACAGGCAGTAGTTTCCTGCCTGTTGCGCTGCCGGGGACCTTCACACCACTCACATGACGGCCGAGGGGGTCCAGGGAGGCGGTCCCCGGCAGCGACATCCCTCTCCCGTACCTGGCCCACCAGCCGCCAGGGCTACCTCGCCTCAAACCCATCCAGAAGGTATTCATGCCTCCTGCCGCCGCGCAGCACGTTCCTCCGGGTCTCGGGACTCCTCCGCGAACCCCGTCCCACCGGCCCTCCCGGAAACGCTCCGGCCAGGTGAACGTGGTGGACCCCGAGCTCCTGGCCGCCTCCATGCGAGAGGCCGTCGGCAAACTCCACCCGCGCGAACTGGTCAAGAAGCCGGTGCTGTTCGTCGTCGCCGTCGGATCCGTGCTGACCACGCTCTCCGCGCTCATCCACCCCTCCGTCTTCACCTGGGTGATCAGCGTCTGGCTCTGGCTGACGGTCCTGTTCGCCAACCTGGCCGAAGCCGTCGCCGAAGGCCGGGGCCGCGCCCAGGCCGAGTCGCTGCGCAAGGCGCGTACGGACACGGTCGCGGTGCGGCTGACGCACTGGACGTACGGGGCGAACCTGAAACGGGCCGAGTCGGAGGTGGTCACGCCGGCCGAGCTCCAGCCCTTCGACTTCGTGCTCGTCGAGGCCGGCGAGCTGGTCCCGGCCGACGGCGACGTCGTCGACGGGGCCGCGATGGTCGACGAGTCGGCCGTCACCGGCGAATCGGCGCCCGTCCTGCGGGAATCGGGCGGTGACCGTTCCGGCGTCACCGGCGGTACGACCGTGCTGTCCGACAGCGTCGTCATACGGGTCACCTCGCGCCCCGGGCACAGCTTCATCGACCGGATGATCGCCCTGGTCGAAGGCGCCACCCGGCAGAAGACACCGAACGAGATCGCACTGAACATCCTGCTGGCCGCCCTGACCATCATCTTCGTCCTCGTGGTCGTCTCCATCCAGCCGATGGCCGACTACGCGCACGCCGCACAGTCCACGACGGTCTTGGTCGCCCTCCTCGTCACCCTCATCCCCACCACGATCGGCGCCCTCCTGTCGGCCATCGGCATCGCGGGCATGGACCGCCTCGTCCAGCGCAACGTCATCGCCATGAGCGGCCGCGCCGTCGAGGCGGCCGGAGACGTGAACACCCTGCTGCTCGACAAGACCGGCACCATCACCCTCGGCAACCGCGAGGCCGTGGCCTTCATCCCCCTGCCGGGCGTGGACCAGCTCAAGCTGGCGGACGCCGCGCAGCTGTCCTCGCTCGCCGACGAGACGCCCGAGGGCCGCTCCGTCGTGGCACTCGCCCAGCGGCACGGACTGCGGCCGGCCACCGCGGCGGACCTCGACAATCCGCGGTTCACCGAGTTCAGCGCCCGGACCCGCATGAGCGGCGTCAACCTGAGCTGGGCGGGCGGTGCCGGCTGCGCCATCCGCAAGGGTGCGACCGTCCAGGTCTGCGACTGGGTGGCGATGCGCGGCGGCACCGTACCGGCGGAGGCCGTGGCCTGGTCGGCCACCGTGTCCGAGTCCGGGGGCACGCCCCTGCTGGTGGCGGTCCACGACTGGGACGGCCCGCGGGTGCTCGGCATCATCCACCTCAAGGACGTGGTCAAGGAGGGCATCCGGGAGCGGTTCGAAGAACTGCGCCGGATGGGGATCCGCACGGTCATGGTGACCGGCGACAACGAGCTGACGGCCCGCGCCATCGCCGCCGAGGCGGGCGTCGACGAGTACCTGGCGGAGGCCACGCCCGAGGACAAGATGGCCCTGATCAAGCGGGAGCAGGCCGGCGGCAAGCTCGTCGCCATGACCGGCGACGGGACGAACGACGCCCCGGCACTCGCCCAGGCCGACGTCGGCGTCGCGATGAACACCGGCACCTCGGCCGCCAAAGAGGCCGGGAACATGGTCGACCTCGACTCCAACCCCACCAAACTCATCGACATCGTCGAGATCGGCAAGCAGCTCCTCATCACCCGCGGAGCCCTGACCACCTTCTCCATCACCAACGACGTCGCGAAGTACTTCGCGATCATCCCCGCGATGTTCGCGACGGCCTACCCGGGCCTCGAAGCCCTCAACATCATGGGCCTGAGCAGCCCCCGGTCCGCGATCACCTCGGCGATCATCTTCAACGCGCTGATCATCATCGCCCTCATCCCGCTCGCCCTGCGCGGCGTCCGCTACAAGCCCGCCTCCGCCCACGACCTGCTCCGCCGCAACCTCGGCGTCTACGGCCTGGGCGGGCTCGTCCTGCCGTTCGTCGGGATCAAGCTGATCGACCTGCTGGTCTCCCTCCTCCCCGGCATGGGATGAGGTCCGCCGCCCTCTGTCCTCGGATGGAGGGCGCCCCCTAGGCCACCAGACGGAAGGGCGTTAAGAGGGCGTCAGGATTCCGTCAGACGAGGCTATAGACGTATTGGCTGCGTTCTCGCTGCGTACGCTGGCCCAGCCGTCGACTCCGATGGCTGAATCCATACCGTACGACGGGAGCGCCCGATCATGGCCACCCCTGCCCGCACCTCGCGCCTGCGCGCGTGGATGCTGGAAGGCTTGACCGCCCAGACCAGCTCGCCCGCAGCCAAGGAAGCAGCGGCCCAGCCGCACGGCCGGCCGTGGTGGCGGGTCATGTGCCTGACGGGCCTCGACTACTTCTCCACCCTCGGCTACCAGCCCGGCATCGCCTTCCTCGCGGCCGGTCTGCTCTCGCCGCTGGCGACCATCGTGCTGGTCCTGCTGACCCTCTTCGGCGCGCTGCCCGTCTACCGGCGGGTGGCCGAGGAGAGCCCGCACGGCGAGGGCTCCATCGCCATGCTGGAGAAGCTGCTCTCCTTCTGGAAGGGCAAGCTGTTCGTCCTGACCCTGCTCGGGTTCGCGGCCACCGACTTCCTGATCACCATCACCCTGTCGGCCGCCGACGCGACCGCCCACATGGTGGAGAACCCGCACCTCACCAGCACCCTGCACGGGCACGAGGTCCTGATCACCCTGATCCTGATCGCGCTGCTCGGCGGCGTCTTCCTCAAGGGCTTCAGCGAGGCCATCGGCGTCGCCGTCGTCCTGGTCTCCACCTACCTCGCCCTGAACGTCGTCGTCGTGGCGGTCGGGCTGTGGAACGTGTTCACCGAGACGCACGTCATCATCGACTGGACGAGCGCGCTGACCGCCGAGCACGGCAATCCCTTCATGATGATCGCCATCGCGCTCGTCGTGTTCCCGAAACTCGCGCTGGGCCTGTCCGGCTTCGAGACCGGTGTCGCGGTGATGCCGCACGTCCAGGGCGACCCCGACGACACCGAGGAGAAGCCCGCCGGCCGGATCCGCGGTGCCAAGAAGCTGCTGACCACGGCCGCCGTGATCATGAGCATTTTCCTGATCTGCTCCAGCCTCATCACCACCCTGCTGATCCCCGCCGACGCGTTCCAGCCCGGCGGCGAGGCCAACGGCCGCGCCCTCGCGTATCTGGCCCACGAGCACCTCGGTTCCGCCTTCGGTACGGTCTACGACGTCTCGACCATCTGCATCCTGTGGTTCGCGGGCGCCTCCGCCATGGCCGGCCTGCTCAACCTGATGCCGCGCTACCTGCCCCGTTACGGCATGGCCCCGCACTGGGCGCGTGCCCTGCGCCCGATGGTGATCGTCTTCACGCTGGTCGCCTTCCTGGTGACCTGGCTGTTCAACGCGGACGTCGACGCCCAGGGCGGCGCCTACGCCACCGGCGTCCTGGTCCTGATCACCTCGGCCGCCGTCGCCGTGACCATCGCCGCGCGCCGGGCGGGGGAGCGGGGCTGGACCATCGGCTTCGGGATCATCTCCGCCGTCTTCATCTATACCACCGCGATCAACGTCGCCGAGCGCCCCGACGGCGTGAAGATCGGCGCCTGCTTCATCGGCGGCATCATGGCGCTCTCGCTCCTCTCGCGCCTCGCCCGGGTCTTCGAGCTGCGCGTCACGGACATCGAGTTCGACGACATGGCGCAGCGGTTCATCCGCGACACCGCCAACCGCACGATCCGGTTCGTCGCCAACGAGCCCGACAGCCGGGACTTCGAGGAGTACCGGCAGAAGAAGGCGCAGATCCGCGCGGACAACGACATCCCCGCCGAGGACGACGTCATCTTCGTCGAGGTCACCGTCCTGGACGCCTCCGAATTCGAATCCGGCATGCGGGTACGCGGCGAAGTCCTGCACGACCGCTATCGGGTCCTGACCCTGGAGAGCTCCAGCATCCCCAACGCCCTCGCTGCCCTCGTGCTCCACGTCCGCGACGAGACCGGCCAGCGGCCCCACATCTACTTCGAGTGGACCGAGGGCAACCCGATGGCCAACTTCCTGCGGTTCTTCCTCTTCGGCCAAGGTGAGGTCGCCCCCGTCACCCGCGAGGTCATCCGCGAAGCAGAACCGGACCGCTCCCGTCGCCCCCACGTCCACGCCGGCTGACCCCTCTGCATCAAGGCGCCGACAGGAATCCCGCTGGACCCTCGCCATGGCGACGGTCCAGCGGGATTCTCAGTACCGTGACCACTCGCTCGCGCGCCGACCGCGGAATCCCCAGGACCGTACTCGCCCTCGGGGCGGGCGGACTGACCGTCATCGCCACCGGGGCCGTCCTCGACGCCATGTGGCTGCTCGGCATCGGGGTCTGGGGCGTCATTGCAGCGATGGCGATCGAGCTCGTCTACCGGCCTTAGCCCAGTACCCTGCTGCAGGCCTCGCGGGATCGACGAGGTGGCCCTACCCGCCGATGTCCCGGCTGCGGAAGTCCTTCGAGAGTCTCACGCCGGACCAGCAGCCGGGCCGAGCCCTCGTGGACCGCGACGACCGCCGGCCGGCCCACGAGGTTGTAGCCGGAGGCCATGGACAGCTGGTAGGCGCCGGCCACCGGTACGGCGAGCAGGTCTCCGGGGCGGATGTCGGCCTACAGTTCCACATCGGCTGCGAGGATGTCGCCGGCCTCGCAGTGTCGGCCGACCACCGTGGCCGTACAGTGTCCAGTCGTCGATGCGCGGCCGACCAGGCGGGGCGCATAGCGCACCCCGTACAGGGCCGGACGCGGGTTGTCGCTCATTCCTCCGTCGACGGCGACGAAGACCTTCTTGCCGCTGTGCTTGACGGTGAGTACCCGGTACAGGGCGACTCCGGCCGGCCCCACGATGGCCCGCCCGGGTTCGACGGCGAGACGGGGTACGGTCAGCCCGGCGGCCGCACAGCCTTCGATGAGCCCGGCGCGCATCCTGCGTGCGAGTGTCGTGAGGTCGAGGGCGGGTTCCCCGGGACCGTAGGCGATGCCGTGGCCACCGCCCATGCCCAGCTCGGCCAAGGCGACCCCGTGAGCGTCACGGACACGGGCCATCAGTCCGACCATGCGGCGCAGGGCGACCAGATAGGGCTTCACGTCGGTGATCTGGGAGCCGATGTGGCAGTGCAGTCTGGTGAGTTCGAGCCGCGGCTGGCCGAGTACCCGGGTGATGGCGTGCTGTGCGCCCCCGTCGGTGAGGGAGAGACCGAACTTCTGGTCGTCGGTACCGGTACGGATCTTGTCGTGTCCGCCGGCCGAGACCCCCGGCACCACCCGCACCATGACCTTCTGGCGCCCCTCCGACGGCGGCTGCGATCCGGGCTATCTCCGACGGGCTGTCGATGACGATCCGCCCCACGCCGAGGCGCAGCGCGGCTTCCAGGTCACGGGCGACTTGGCGTTGCCGTGCAGCACGATGCGTTCGGGCGGAAATCCGGCCGTGACGGCGAGTTCCAGCTCGCCGGCGGAGCATACGTCCAGGCCCAGCCCCTCTTCCCGCACCCAGCGGACCATGGCGCGGGACAGGAACGCCTTGGCGGCGTAGAGGATGTCGGCTTCGGGGAACGCGTCCCGATAGGTCCGACAGCGCTCGCGGACCTCGCCTTCGTCCAGGACGTAGGCGGGGGTGTCGAACCGTTCTGCGATCTCTGCCAGCGGTACTCCGCCGACGGCCAGCCCACCGCGAGCCAGCCGAGTCGTGGATGCCGGCCAGATCGAGAGATCACCCGCACGGGGCTGTACCTCGGACAGGACCGCCGTCGCCACCGTGTGATCCCCCATCAGGCGATCCGGGCTGCGATCGGGGATGCCTGGGGCAGCGACGCCGCAACAGGGGGCACCGCGGCGACCGCCGGAGCGGTGAACGTCGGGTCCACGGTCAGCAGAGATACACCGAGCGGCTCGGCCATCGAGCGCAGCGCGGACTCGGAGAGCCGGATCCACGGCTGCGAGGCGCCGAACGTGGCGGCAAGACGGTCCGGGCTGGTGAAGCCGACGCTGGTGCGCGCTCCCAGCGGGGTCCGGAACAGGCGAACCACGATCTCCGCTCCTGCCGGCCGGACCGGCACGTACAGGGGCCCGGCCGGGATCCGTTCTTCAGGCTCGGGATCGTCGTCGTACTGGAACAAACACATGGGGCCCTCCCTGGGGAACCACGAGTCGGCAGGTGACGCCCAGGGTGCGGGGAGGCAGTCCGGGGCGTGACACCGAAGCTATCCCCGCATCCCCGTGCCTACGGCAGCCCCGTAACGAGACCCTTACGGAGGCGGGCCAAGTCCTGACGGATCACTGACGCGGGAGCGGGACGGCATCAGAAACCCGTCATGGTTACGGATCTCTGCGCTAGAAGGCCATCAACAGCGGCACCTCACCCTCCGCCGAGGCCCTTCCATGGGGACGATCGACGAGACGAGAGGGAAGAGGCCGTGCGAAGAGTCGTAGTCGGCGTGACCGGAACCCCAGGGAATCTGGCCGCGCTGCACCGGGCCGCTGCGGAAGCCCGCGTGCGCGGTGCGGAGCTGTTGGCCGTCCTGGCCTGGCAGCCGCCCGGCGGGGAACTCGGAAGCCGCCACAGCCTCGGAACCTCCGTCCTTGCACAATGCCGCGCCGCGGCTGTCGAGAGACTCCGCGAGGCCCTCGATACGGCCTTCGGCGCCGTGAATCCCGGCGTCACCCTCGGGGGTCTCACGGTACGGGGGACTCCGGGAGCGGCCCTCGTTGACGCGGCACGTGACACGGAGGACCTCCTCGTGGTCGGCACGGGATCCCGCACATTGGTGCGCCGCCTCGGCCACCGATCGGATGGATGCTGCCGGCGGTGGAGCCGGACGAGTGGATGCGCCGCCTCGGCACGCTCCCGTTGATGTACCAGCCCGGGGAGCGGTGGCTGTACAACGTCAGCGACGACGTGCTGGGGGTGCTGGTGGCCAGGGTCACCGGCCAGTCGTTCGAGGCGTTCCTGCGCGAGCGCATATTCGATCCGCTGGGCATGAAGGACACCGGATTCCACGTGCCCGCCGACAAGATCGACCGGCTGCCTCCCCTGTACGCCCCCGACCCGCAGACGGGGGAGTTCATCGTGGAGGACCCGGCCGCGGAGGGACACCACAGCAAGCCCCCGGCGTTCCAGTCGGGCGGCGGCGGCGGACTCGACTCGACCGTCGACGACTACCACGCCTACTTCCGGATGCTGCTCGACCACGGCATGCACGGCACCAAGCGCATCCTATCCCGACCCGCCGTCGAGCTGATGACCACCAATCGCCTCACCCCCGACCAGACAGCCGCCCTACAGACCTGGGCCCGCGGCGTCGTCCACCTGTCACACGGCCAGGGACAGACCGGCGGCTGGGGCTTCGGGATGACGGTGCGCACCTACCGTGGCGACTACGCGCCCATCGGCCAGTTCGGCTGGGACGGCGGAGCCGGTACCACCACCTACGCCGACCCGCACAACCAGCTCGTCGGCATCCTGCTCACACAGACCGGGATGTCCACCCCGGACTCGGCGCGGGCCCTGCAGGACTTCTGGACGACCCTCTACCAGGCCATCGACGACTGAGGTGGAAGGGGAGCCATGGGGCGCTCGGATCAAGTTGCGGGAGAGCGGGTCCCGCTGCTCGCGCGCCTGGCGGAAGCCCCCGATGCCGACTTCAGCAGACTTGCAGCGCTCTGGCCTGCGGAAACGTCCGGGGATTCAATGGTTCTGGAACTGGATCGGCCGCTCCCACGAGGAGATCGCCCAGGCCCGCGAGGACTGGATGACCGGCACCCGCTTCGGCGAGGTCAAGGGCTACGACGGCCCTCCCATTCCGGCGCCCGCACTCCCGCCCACGCACCTGAAGCCCCGGGGAAGGGTGCGTTGACGGGTGCCGGCCTCTTGCCGGCGTACGCATGCGCTTCAGCCTGATCCGCCCAGCACGATCTTCCACACCCGGGTCGCCACCTGGAGGTTGAGCCGGTCTTCGACGTTCGCGAGGTCGTTGCCGCTGATCTCGCGGATGCGCTGCAGCCTGTAGCGCAGCGTGCTGCGGTGGATCGCGAGGGACGCGGCGGCGTCGTCGTAGTTGCCGCCGCAGTCGAAGTACCGGGTGAGGGTCTCCACCATGGCCGTGTGATGTCGGGAGTCGTAGTCGATGAGCCGCCCGAGGCACTCGTGGACGAACGTCTCCAGTTGCCGGCGATCGGCGCCAGGCCCCAGGATGCGGTACAGGCCGAGCTCGTCGAAGAAGGTCGTGCCGTACCGCTCGCGGGAATTGAGGCGCACTTCGAGGGCGCGCCGCGCCTCCTGGTAGCGGTGGGGGATGTCGGGTACGGAGTCGGAAGGGGCGCTCACCCCGATCGTCCCGGACCGTGTTCCGGTCTCCCGGGTGAGCGCCTCGTGCAGCGCGCGAGCGTGCGGCCTGTCGTCGGCGACGAGGACGACGTGGTCGGAGCGTCGGGTCAGCAACGAGCGCATGCCGACGGCAGAGGCCGCCCGGCTCACGGTCCGGGCGAACGAATCGTCCGCGGTCCGGTTCGACCACTCCACGACGAGGACGTAGTGGCTCCGGTGCAGGTCGTGTCCGACCGCCTCGGACCGGGCGTAGGCGCTCGCGGCGTCCGTGCCCGCCAGGAGGTCGTCGACCAGCTCGCGGTGCAGCCTCAGCTCCACTTCGGCCAGGTTGCGCAGGTTCGCCAGCGCCAGGGCGAGCAACGTGGCGGCGTGTTCGAGCGCGAACAGGGTGTGCTCGTCGGCTTCGTCCAAGGCGTCGACCAGTGCCAGCACGCCCAGGATCTCACCGTGGGGGCGGACCAGAGCGATCAGCCGGTCCCTGATCCGCACGGGCCCGAACTCCCGGGCGGCGGCTTGTAGCAGATCGTTCCGGCGCACGGGGTCCGGTTCCGGGTAAGGGTCGGGTCGGCCGGGACCCGACCAGGACTTCAGCCGGCCGAAGCGATCTTCGACCAGCGCCGGAAGTCCGGTGAGCTCGTGCAGGGCACGGGTGACGGCCTCCTCACCGCCGCCCGAGGCGGCGATGTCGGCCATGAGCGAATGAAGGGCCCGCTGGTACCCCAGCTCGGCCACCACGGAGATCAGCTGCTGCTGAAGAGCGGCGCGTTCCTCCCTGATCCGGCAGAGCTCCCCCGCGTCCTCGCGCTGGCGGCGCTGCGCGAAAGCGACCGACAGGGCGGCCGCGGTGTACCGGACGAGTGTGGAGAGCAGGGACCGCTGGGCCTCCGTGGGGCGGGCCGGGGACGTCACCACCAGGTAGCCGTGGAGTCTCTCCAGCCCGCGCAGCCCCAGAGCCCGGCCCCAGGGCCTGCCGGGCAGGGTGACGGGGCCGTCCTGCCCCTCCAGCTCCCGAACCCTCCGGTCCACGGATGCGGCATGGGTCTGACCGTTCCTCGGGCTGGGGGCCAGACGGCCGTCCACCGCGAGGTATCCGGCTTCGGCGCAGTACGGCCCGGCGGCGGCGATGTGGTGCATGGCCAAGCCCAGGATCTCGCCTTCGTCCGAGGCTTCGAACAGGGCGCGGGAGAGCGATTCCAGCTGGTGGAGGGCATGGGCGAACGGGCTCGTGGCTGTGGGGCGCGGTTCCCCCCGTGCGTTCGCGCCGTGTGCCCGGCTGCCGGTCATGGGTCGACTCCGTTCTGCCTGGAGCCCCGGGGAGGCGATCGTCCCCGCGTCTACCCACTCGGGAGCGGCTCATCCGAGATGTTCGATTGCTCCCCTTCCTCCTCGCGGGGCTACCAGGCCCGTGTACTTCTGACTCGGCAGGAGCAGGCGCGTAGCCATCCGGCTGGTGACCCTGGAGAGACCGCTCCACTGGGAGGAGTTTTCTCATGGCCAAGGCAGTGGGTATCGACCTGGGCACCACGAACTCGGTGATTGCCGTGTGGGAGGGCGGGGAGCCCTCCGTCGTGCCCAACGGCGAGGGCAACCGCACGACGCCGTCCGTAGTGGCCTTCACCGACACCGGCGAGCGTCTGGTGGGCCAGATGGCCCGGCGCCAGGCGATTCTCAACCCCAAGGGAACCATCTACTCGGCCAAGCGGTTCATCGGCCGGCACTTCGACGAGATCTCCGACGAGGCCAGGGCGGTCGCGTACGACGTCGCCGAGGGCGACGGCGGGGCCGCCCGCTTCAAGGTGCGCGACAAGTTGTACGCGCCTGAGGAGATCAGCGCCCAGGTGCTGCGCAAACTAACCGAGGACGCCTCCAAACAGCTGGGGGAACGGGTCACGGAGGCGGTCATCACGGTGCCCGCCTACTTCAACGACGCCCAGCGCACCGCCACCAAGGACGCCGGCCGGATAGCCGGACTGGAGGTGCTGCGGATCATCAACGAGCCGACGGCCGCGGCCCTCGCCTACGGCATGGACAAGCAGCAGCACGAGACCGTTCTCGTCTTCGACCTCGGCGGCGGGACCTTCGACGTGAGCATCCTCGACGTCGGCGACGGCGTGGTGGAGGTGCGCTCCACCGCCGGTGACAGCCACCTGGGCGGCGACGACTTCGACCGGCGCCTGGTGGATCACCTCGCCGACGGCTTCCAGAAGGAGAACGGCATCGACCTCCGCAAGGACCCGCAGGCGCTGCAACGATTGTTCGAGGCGGCGGAGAAGGCCAAGACCGAGCTGAGTTCGGTGACGCAGACGCAGGTCAGCCTGCCGTTCATCACCGCCGACGCCGCGGGCCCCAAGCACCTCACCGACTCGATCATGCGGTCCACCTTCGAACAGATCACCGGCGACCTGGTGGAGCGGTGCCTCGGACCGGTCCAGCAGGCCATGACCGACGCCAAGGTCGGCGAGAGCGACATCGACGAGGTCATCCTCGTCGGCGGCTCCACCCGCATCCCCGCCGTTCAGGCCCTCGTACGCCGGCTGACCGGCGGCAAGGAGCCCAACATGAGCGTCAACCCCGACGAGGTCGTGGCCTTGGGCGCCGCGATCCAGGCCGGGGTGCTCAAGGGCGAGGTCAAGGACGTCCTGCTGCTCGACGTCACCCCCCTGTCGCTGGGTGTCGAGACACGTGGCGGCGTGATGACGAAGATCATCGAGCGGAACACCACCATCCCGGTGCGCCGCTCGGAGACCTTCTCCACCGCAGAGGACAACCAGCCCGCCGTCGACATCGTCGTCCTCCAAGGCGAGCGCGAGCTGGCCGCCGACAACCGGGTGCTGGGGCGGTTCCAGCTCACCGACATCCGGCCGGCGCCGCGGGGCGAAGCACAGATCGAGGTCACCTTCGACATCGACGCCAACGGGATCCTCAACGTCACGGCCCGCGACAAGGACACCGGCAAGGAACAGGGCATCACCATCAGCGAGAGCTCCAACCTCGACCGTGGTGAAGTCGAGCGCATGGTCCAGGAGGCCGAGCGCAACCAGGGCCAGGACCAGGCGCTCCGCACGGCCGTGGACGCCCGCAACGAGCTCGACGCGGTCGCCTACCAGGTCGAGAAGCGCCTCACGGAACTGGGCGACACGGCCCCCGCGCACGAAAGGGCCCGCGCCGAAATGCTCGTGTCCGATGCCCGGGCGGCGGTCAAGGAAGAGGCGGGCGTCGAGCGCGTGCGGCCCCTCACCTCCGAACTCCGGCAGTTGCTCGCCGGGCTGGCGGCCCACCAGGGCGGCGCCGCCGACACGGGCGGTGGCCCCGGGCAGGACCCCACCACCGGCGGCCCCACGAGTGGCGGTCCCACGAGTGGCGGTGCCGGCGACGACGACGTCATCGACGCCGAGTTCGACAAGGCCTGAGGAACCGCCATGCCCCTCCACCCCAAGGAACCCGACCCGGCCGTGGACGAGCGACCGCGCCTCGGCGCGGCCGACGGCGGCCCCGCACCGTCCGAAGACGAGTACACGGCCGCGCTCGAAGAACTGGAGGACCGCTGGCGGCGCGCGCTCGCCGACCTCGACAACCTGCGCAAGCGCCACGCCAGGGAACTGGAGCGGGAGCGGACGGCCGAGCGTTCCCGGACGGCCGCCGCCTTCCTGCCCGTCCTGGACAACCTCGAACTCGCCCTGGCCCATGCCGGCGCCGACCCCGGAGCCATCGTGGAGGGCGTCCAGGCGGTCCGCGACCAGGCGGTGAACGTCCTCGAACTGCTCGGCTACCCGCGGCACGCGGAGACCGGCGTCGCGTTCGACCCGGCCCGGCACGAGGTGATCGGCGTCGTCCAGGACCCCGACGCCCCGCCGGGTACGGTCGTCGACGTGCTGCGCCCGGGCTACGGGGACGGCGAACGGCAGCTCAGGCCGGCCGCCGTGACCGTCGCGAAGCGGGAGTGACCGGCGATGGCGCAGGACTTCTACGAGGTGCTGGGCGTGTCGCGAACCGCGAGCCAGGACGAGATTCAGCAGGCGTATCGCAGGCTCGCCCGCAAGTACCACCCCGACGTCAACAAGGACCCGGGGGCGGAGGAACGCTTCAAGGACCTCAACGAGGCGTACAGCGTCCTGTCGGACCAGAAGACCCGGGCCCGTTACGACCGCTTCGGTGCGGACTTCCGCAAGATCCCCGAGGACTTCGACGAACGGGTCGCGGCCGGCGCGGGCGGCGGCTTCCGCGCCCGGAGGACCGCGGGCGCGGGCGGCCCCCGAGTCCGGTACGGCACCGGCTTCGGCGACGCCTTCGCAGCGGAGGACGTCGACATCGAGGACCTGTTCGGTTCGTTCTTCGGGGCGGGCGCCGCCCGTGGCGGTGTACCGGGAGCCGACCAGGAGGCCGAGCTGCCGCTCACGGTGGAGGAGGCGTTCAGGGGCGGCCGTCGCGCCGTCACCCTCGCCGGACCCACCGGGCAGCCGCGGCGGTACGAGGTCGACGTGCCGCCGGGCGTCACCGACGGACAGCGCATCCGGCTGGCCGGGGAGGGCGGTCGGGGGAGCGGTGACGCCCCCGGAGGCGACCTGTACCTGCGGGTGCGCATCCAGCCCCATCCACAGTTCCGGCTGGACGGCCGCGATGTCCACGTCCAGGTTCCGGTCACCCCCTGGGAGGCGGCCCTCGGCGCGACCGTGCCGGTGCCCACCCCGGGCGGCGGCACGGCCAAGGTCACCGTGCCGGGGGGCTCGTCCAGCGGTCGGCGACTGCGGCTGCGCGGCGAGGGCATGCCCCACCCGCGCGGCTCCGACGGCGACCTGTACGCCGAACTCCGCGTCATGGTGCCGCCCACCCTGGGCGACCGGGAGCGAGAACTGTTCGAGGAGCTCGCCGCCACCTCCTCCTTCGACCCCAGGAGGACACGATGAACGACCGAACCTCGGGAGCGGCAGGCGCCGGCCGGGCCGGCACGGGCGACCGTCCGCTGCGAACGGGCGCTGACATCACCGCCTCGACGGCCGTCCGGTACGCGCTCGTGCCCGTCCACAGGCTCTCCCTGGACTCCGTGGCCCGTCTCTCGGGCCTCCACCCCGACCTGATCCTCCGCTTCGTCGCCCTCGGACTGGTCGACGCCGACCGCGACGCCGCGGGGCACCCGGTGTTCGACCCCACGGCCCCGGCGGTGCTGGCCCGCATCCAGCGGCTGCGCTCCGGTCTCTGCCTCAACTACGCCTCGATCGGCCTGGTGCTCGACCTGCTCGATCGCATCAGCCTGCTCGAAGCCGCCCTGCGAGGGCGCGGCACGAGGAGGGAAAACCCCCCATGGACATGAACCGTCTCACCCAGAAGTCCCAGGAAGCCCTCCAGGAAGCCCAGACCGCGGCCGTCGGCATGGGGCAGACCGAGGTCGACGGGGAACACCTGCTGCTCGCACTCCTCGACCAGGAGGACGGTCTGATCCCGAGGCTGCTGCGGCAGGCCGGCACCAACGATCCGGACCAGCTGCGCGCGGCCGTGCGAGAGGAACTCTCCCGTCGTCCGAGGGTCACCGGCCCCGGAGCCGCGCCCGGCCAGGTCTTCGTCACCCAGCGCCTCGCCCGCCTGCTCGATGCCGCCGAACGGGAGGCCAAACGCCTCAAGGACGAGTACGTGTCCGTGGAGCACCTCCTGCTCGCCCTCGCTGAGGAGGGCCCTTCGACCAAGGCCGGGCGTCTGCTCAAAGAGGCCGGCATCACCAGGGACTCGTTCCTGAGCGCGCTCACCCAGGTCCGCGGCAACCAGCGCGTCACCTCCGCCAATCCCGAAGTCGCCTACGAAGCACTGGAGAAGTACGGCCGCGACCTGGTCGTGGAGGCCAGGGCCGGCAGGCTCGACCCGGTCATCGGCCGGGACGCCGAGATCCGCCGCGTCACCCAGATCCTCAGCCGCAAGTCCAAGAACAACCCGGTCCTCATCGGCGACCCGGGCGTCGGCAAGACAGCCATCGTCGAGGGTCTCGCCCAGCGCATCGTCCGCGGCGACGTGCCCGAAGGACTCCGCGACAAGATCGTGTTCGCCCTTGACATGGGTTCCCTGGTCGCCGGGGCCAAATACCGCGGCGAGTTCGAGGAACGGCTCAAGGCCGTGCTCGGCGAGGTCAAGGCCGCCCAGGGCCGCATCCTGCTCTTCGTCGACGAACTGCACACCGTCGTGGGCGCGGGTGCCGCCGAAGGAGCCATGGACGCGGGCAACATGCTCAAGCCGATGCTCGCGCGCGGAGAACTCCACATGATCGGCGCCACCACCCTCGACGAGTTCCGCAAGCACATCGAGAAGGACGCCGCCCTCGAACGCCGCTTCCAGCAGGTGGTGGTCGACGAGCCGAGCGTGGAGGACACCGTCTCCATCCTGCGAGGACTGCGCGAACGCCTGGAGGTCTTCCACGGAGTGAAGATCCAGGACACCGCGCTGGTCTCCGCGGCCACCCTCAGCCACCGCTACATCACCGACCGGTTCCTGCCGGACAAGGCCATCGACCTCGTGGACGAGGCGTGCGCCCGGCTGCGTACCGAGATCGACTCCATGCCCGCCGAACTCGACGAGATCACCCGCCGCGTCACCCGCCTGGAGATCGAGGACGCCGCCCTCTCCAAGGAGGCCGATCCCGCCAGTGGGGCCCGCCTGGAAGAACTGCGGAGGGAACTGGCCGACCTGCGCGCGGAGGCAGACTCCAAGCACGCCCAGTGGGAGGCCGAGAGGCAGGCGATCCGCCGTGTGCAGGAACTGCGCCAGGAACTGGAGCAGGTCCGCCTGGAGGCGGAGGAGGCCGAACGCGCCTACGACCTCAACCGCGCCGCCGAACTCCGCTACGGCCGCCTCCAGGACCTGGAGCGCCGACTCGCCGCGGAGGAGCAGCAACTGGCCGCCAAACAAGGGCAGAGCCGGCTGCTGCGCGAGGTCGTCACCGAGGAGGAGATCGCCGAGATCGTCGCCGCCTGGACCGGCGTCCCCGTCGCCCGCCTCCAGGAGGGCGAACGCGAGAAACTGCTGCGCCTCGACGAGATCCTGCGCGAGCGCGTCATCGGCCAGGACGAGGCCGTCAAGCTCGTCGCCGACGCCATCATCCGCGCCCGCTCCGGCATCCGCGACCCGCGCCGCCCCATCGGCTCTTTCATCTTCCTCGGCCCCACCGGCGTCGGGAAGACCGAGCTGGCCAAGACCCTCGCCCGGGCCCTGTTCGACTCCGAGGAGAGCATGGTCCGGCTCGACATGAGCGAGTACCAGGAGCGGCACACCGTCAGCCGGCTCATGGGCGCACCACCCGGATACGTCGGCTACGAGGAGGGCGGCCAGCTCACCGAGGCCGTACGCCGCAAGCCGTACTCGGTCGTGCTGTTCGACGAGGTCGAGAAGGCGCACACCGATGTCTTCAACACCCTGTTGCAGATCCTCGACGACGGCCGTATCACCGATGCCCAGGGCCGCACCGTCGACTTCCGCAACACCGTGATCATCATGACGTCCAACATCGGCTCCGAGCACCTCCTCGACGGCGCCACCGCCGAAGGTGAGATCAAGCCCGAAGCCCGCGCCCTGGTGATGGGCGAGCTGCGCGGACACTTCCGCCCGGAGTTCCTCAACCGCGTCGACGACATCGTGCTGTTCAAGCCGCTCGGCGAGCGGCAGATCGAGCGGATCGTGGAGCTGCAGTTCGACGAACTGCGCCGGCGGCTCGCCGAACGCCGCATCACCGTCGAACTGACCGACACGGCCCGTGAGTTGATCGCCCACCAAGGCTACGACCCGGTATACGGGGCACGCCCGCTGCGGCGTTACATCTCCCACGAGGTCGAGACGCTGGTCGGGCGCGCCCTGTTGCGCGGCGACGTCCAGGACGGTGCGACGGTGCGCGTCGACGCCGAGCACGGAGAGCTGGTGGTCACCTACGACCAGCAGGAGGAGGTCCGGGAAGCATGGGCAGCGTGAACACCACCCGGACGACGACGGTGTCCTGCCCGAACTGCGGGCGCGGCAACCGGATTCCCGTGGCCGCCGAGGGACGGCCCAGGTGCGGCCACTGCAAGCAGCCGCTGCCCTGGCTCGTGGACGCCGGCGACGACGACTTCGCCGAGGTCGCCGAGCGCGCCTCCGTAACCGTCGTCGTCGACCTCTGGGCCCCCTGGTGCGGCCCCTGCCGCATGGTCAGCCCCGCCCTCGAACAGGTCGCCCGCGACCTCGCCGGACGGATCAAGCTCGTCAAGGTCGACATCGACAAGAACCCAGGGCTCAGCCGCCGGTTCGAAGTGCAGGCCGTTCCGACCCTCCTCGTCCTGGATCAGGGCGAGCAGATCGCCCGGCAGGCCGGCGCGGCACCCGCGCACGTGCTGCGCGCGTGGGTCGAGCAGGCGATGGCAGGCCGGTAGACCACCGCGTTGACGCAAGGAGAACCCTCATGGCCACGATTCCCGACCCGCACCTGACGATGGTGCGCCCGGTGACGCCGCGCACCCCGGAGGGCTGCGAGGATTGCCTCAGGGAGCATTCCCCGTGGGTGCACCTGCGCCTCTGCCTCACCTGCGGCCACGTCGGCTGCTGCGACTCCTCGCCCCTCAAGCACGCCAGACGGCACGCGGGGAGCGTCGGTCACCCCGTCGTGCGGTCCTTCCAGCCGGGAGAGGACTGGCGCTGGTGCTTCGTTCACGAGGCCCTGGTCTGATGGGCACGGCCGAGCACGACCATGGTGCGGTCCGTGAGACACCCGACCGGTACGGGGCGTTTCCGCGTCTGACACCGGAGCAGCTCCAGGACCTGACCGCGCACGGTGAACGCCGCAGCGTCGCCCAGGGCGAGGTGCTGTACCGCGAGGGCGAACCGTTCCGGGAGTTCCTCGCGATCCTCAGCGGCACCGTCGAGATCCTCCACGACCACGGTGGGCCCGAGGAGCGCACGGTGGCCGTGCACGGGCCCGGCAGGTTCCTCGGTGAACTCGGTCTGCTGGAGGGCCAAGCCGCGTTCGACACCGCCGTGACGCGCCGGACCGGCGAGGTCCTGGCCGTGCCGGTGGAGCGGCAACGCGCCCTGGTCGACCGGGACCCCGTCCTCGGCGACCTGATCCTCCGTGCCTACCTGGGCCGCAGGTATCTGCTCATCGGGCTCGGCGCCGGCTTCCGGATCCTGGGGTCGTGCTATTCACCGGACACGCTGCGGCTGCGCGAGTTCGCCGCCCGCAACCGGCTGCCCCACCGATGGGTGGACCTGGAGAAGGACGAGGAGGCCGATGCGCTGCTGCGCCGGTTCTCGATCCGTCCCGAGGAGACCCCGGTGGTCCTCTGGAAGGGCGAACGGGTGCTGCGCAATCCGAGCAACGCCGAACTCGCCCGGCTCATCGGGCTGCCCGCCCCCTCGCCGGAGGCCGCGCGGTGCGACGTGATGGTGGTCGGTGCGGGCCCCGCGGGGCTCGCCGCCGCCGTGTACGGGGCCTCCGACGGGCTCACCACGGTCACCGTCGATGCCGTGGCCACCGGAGGCCAGGCCGCCACCTCGTCCCGCATCGAGAACTACCTCGGCTTCCCGTCGGGCGTCTCCGGGGGAGAGCTCATCGAACGCGCGGTGCTCCAGGCCCACAAGTTCGGCGCCCGCCTCATGGTGCCGGCCCAGGTCACGGGGCTCGCCCCGCAGGACGGCGAATACGTCCTCACCTTCACGGACGGGTCCAGGGCGCGGGCGGGCGCCGTCGTGCTCGCCTCGGGCGTCTGGTACCGCAGGCTCGAAGTCCCCGACATCGGCCGCCTGGAGGGCATCAGCGTCTACTACGCGGCGACCGTCCACGAGGCCAGTCTCTGCCGGGCGGATCCGGTCGCCGTGGTGGGCGGCGGGAACTCCGCAGGGCAGGCATCGCTGTTCCTCGCGAACCACGCGCCCCGAGTCCACCTCCTCGTCCGGGGAGGCGACCTCAACGCGGACATGTCGCGCTACCTCGTGGATCAGGTGGAACGGCACCCGAAGATCGAGGTGCTGCTCCACACCGAAGTCCGGGGCGTCTGCGGGAAGGACAAGCTGGAGTCGTTGATCGTGGAGGACAACGCGAACGGTGAACGCCGCGAGCTGCGGGCCGCGGCGCTGTTCGTGTTCATCGGCGCCCGCCCGCGCACGGACTGGCTCAAGGGTGTGCTGGCCCTGGACGAGAAGGGTTTCGTCCTCACCGGTGCCGACGCCCGAGCGGTGGCCGACGCATCCCGGTGGGACTCCCTCGGCCGCGGTCCGCTGCTGCTGGAGACGACCCTCCCGGGGGTCTTCGCCGCCGGCGATGTCAGGAGCGGTTCGGTCAAGCGAGTGGCCTCGGCCGCCGGTGAGGGGGCCATGGCGATTCGCTTCGTGCACGAGCACCGGGAGGTGACGGGCAACCTGGTCCGCTCCGCGGGCCCTGAAGGGCCTCCCCCGGCAGCGGGACGGCCGACACCCTGACGGCGACCGCCCCAGCCGGCCCCCGACAGATCGACGAGAAGGGCATGGGTCATGCATACGTCTCCCCAGGACGTCACGGTCGTAGCCCTTCTGGCGGATCCGGACACGCCGACGGACATCGCGCAGCGCGTGGCCCGCGCACTTTCCGCGCGACTCGCTGACGAGTCGGGCCAGGGGCGGCGCTTCGACATCAGGGTCGTCAGCGAGCCCTTCACCGCGGGGACCGAGGACCCGCACACCTTGATGCGCCGGGTCAAGGACCGCGGAAGTGTGGAGGACTGGGACGTCATCGTGGCCCTCACCGACCTTCCCCTGTACGCACACGGACGCAAGGTCGTCGTGGATCTGAGTCACGAGCATGGGCTGGCGCTGCTTTCGCTTCCTTCTCTGGGGGGTCTGCGCCTGCAGACGAGGGCCCGGCGGGCCGTGGAAGAAGCCGTGCTTGGCTTGGCGGGTCCGCAGGACACCGGTGGTGAGGAGCCTCCGCGAAGGCAGCGGCATCCGGGACCGTTTGCCGGTCGTCTGACGCCCATCCGTCCGGGCCGGATCGGTGAGGAGGAGACCGCCGATCTGCGCTACGTCGTCAGCGGGCCACGCGGTTACCTACGGGTGCTCCTCGGCATGGTCCGTGCCAACCGGCCTTGGCGCTTGGTACCGGGCCTGTCGAAAGCTCTGGCGGCCGCACTCGCCACGGGAGCGGTCGCCACCGTGAACTCCACCGTCTGGAGTCTCGCTGAGGGCCTGAGCGCACCCCGCCTCGTGATCGCCATGGTCGGGTCTGTCGCGCTCATGATCGGCTGGCTGATCGTGGACGCGGAGCTGTGGCACCGCTCAGCCGAGGGTTCGCCGGAGGCGAGGCAGAAGGCGAGGCTCTACAACGCGTCGACGGTCCTGACCGTAGGTGTCGGGGTGCTGGTCTGCTATGTGGGTCTCCTGCTCATCAACGTGGTGTGGGCGCTGTTCATCCTCAATGATCAGGTGTTCGCTTCCATGACACGAGAACCGCTGGACGCAACGGACTACTGGACGTTGTCATGGTTCGTCGCTTCGACCGCGACAGTGGGCGGCGCGCTGGGCTCAGGGCTGGAGAGCGACGAGGCCATCCGGGCAGCCGCCTATTCCAAGCGCGAACAGGAACGACGAAACCTGCTGCTGGACGGCCATGGTGATGAGCGGATGACCTGAGTCGGAGCAGAGGCGCTGGTTGATGCCGGTCGGAGGTCTCGAAGCGATGGCCGTGAGTGGAGGGCCTCAGGGCTTGGATGGCGCCGACGGCTCGCTCGCGGGCGGCGTCAGGCCGTTGCGGGCCTCCGACGACGGGCCGGGGCGTGGGGCGGCGCCGGCACCGGACCCTCCCGCAAGGGGCAAGGACCGCATCGGGTGAATCCTGCGATCCAGCGGTGCACCTCATCGTGATCGCAGCACACTGGGTCCATGGGTGTGCGGCCGCGTTGGGAAGAGCTCGCCGGGGGACGGCAGGCGTTCGAAGAGGGCGTGACGATACTCCTCACCATGGTCTACCCCGGCCTCAGGCGCGTTGACGGTTCCGGCGGTGACCGAGGGGAGGACGCCGTCCTTCTCCTCCAGGGAGGCGGACGCCATGTCTTCCAGGTGAAGAGCTTCACGGGGCGTCTGACGTCAGGCCGGCGCCGTCAGGTGGAGCGATCACTGAAACGAGCGGCTGAAGGCGAGCCCACGCGTTGGACTCTCGTCGTACCACTCGGTCTTACCCGGAATGAGTGGGACTGGTTCGATGGACTCCGCGCCGCCTTCCCCTTCCCCTTGGACTGCCACGATCTGAACTGGCTCAACACCAGTTCCCGCCAACACCCGCAAATCGAAGCGCTGTTCCAGCCAGAAGCCCCGTTGGCCGCCCTGCTGAACTGGCCTCGGGTGGCGGACACCAGCCCGATCGATGCCGGCCTCGCCGTGCCCGAGAGCGGCGACATTCCTGCCTATGTAGCGCGTGACATCGATCCTGTCGTGCGAGATCGGATGCGAGCGGCGGCTGAGTCAGGCGGAGCGCTCGTGCTCGTGGGGGATTCCGCTGCGGGCAAGACCCGCACGCTCTACGAAGCCTTACGCGCGGAGCTGCCCGGCCACCGCTTGGTGCGTCCGACGCAGCCCGGCGACGTCCCGTTGCTGATCCCCGGCATCGTCGCGGCAGCGGGGCCCTGCGTCTTATGGCTCGACGAGTTGCACCGCTACCTGGAGGACGGCCGCTGCCTCACGCCGCACGGGCTCGGGGAATTGCGCCGCGCGAGAGCCGTCGTCCTGGCCACGCTCGACGCATCGGCCCACGAACACTGGCACGGCTCGCCCGTGTTGCGTCAGATGGAGACCCATGTGCTCGATCGGCGCTGGAGCCCGGCCGAGCGACAGCGGGCGGCCACGGCGCCGGACTCCCGGGTCGTCCAGGCAACGAGGGCCGACCCGGCCATCGGAGTTGCCGAATGCCTGGCCGCCGGACCCTGGCTGTGGCAGGAACTGAAGCTGGCCGACCGGGCGGGCGGGCAACCGCGGGGGGCGGCACTCATCCGGGCCGGTATCGACCTCGTCCGGGTCGGCCTCGCAGGCCCGTTGCCCACCTCACTGCTCCTCGAAGCGCACCTGCCCTATCTCGCGGACAGCGGCGGTCCCGTACTGCGCCCCGAACCGGCCGATGACGCATTGTCCTGGGCCGGCAAGGTGCGTTTCGGCGTCAGCAGCATGCTGCTGCCTGCGGGCGAGGACGCCTGGACGGCGCATCCCCAACTGGCCGCCGCGGCCGACGAGGAGGGCGTCCCGGTCCACCCGTTCACCTGGTTCCAGGCGCTCGGCGCGGCCGGCGATCTGGACGACATGTTCAAGGTGGCGCTCAATGCCAGTACTCATGCCCCTTTCATCGGCGTGTTCCTGTGGCGCTCACTCGCCGATGCCGGCCTCGCCGAGGCCGCGAACAACCTCGGTGTCGCACTGGCCGACCTCGGCCGGCACGAAGAAGCCGAGCACGTGTTCCGGACCCAAGCGAACCCTGAGGATGCAGCGGTCCTGCTGAACCTCGGCAACCTGCTGTGCAAGACAGGCCGCCACGAAGAAGCCGAAGAGGCCTACCGGAAATCGGGTGCAGGGGGGCAGGCGAAGGCTTGGAACAACCTCGGGGTGCTCTTGGGCGAGCTCGGGCGGGCTGACGAGGCCAAGGCTGCGTATGCGCGTGCGTACGACGCGGGGGACGCAAGCGGCCTGACCAACTGGGGGATGCTGCTCCTTGCGGAGGACCGATGGGCCGAGGCGGAACCCTTGTTGCGGCAGGCCGCAGAAACGGGCGAGGGAGACGCGATTTTCTGCCTGGCCAACGCGACCAAGGCGAAAGGAGATCTGCTGCAGGCCACCCACTGGTACCGGCGCGCGATCGACATGGGTGATGCCCGTGCCTGTTTCAACCTGGCGAACCTCCATCGGGACGACGATCGTCCGGACCTTGCCGAGCCGCTCTATCGGGAAGCTGCCGACGCCGGAATCACCAGCGCCCTTTACAACCTGGCCCTCCTCCTCAAAGGGCAGAAGCGCCTCACCGAGGCCGAGGACTTCTTCCGCCGGGCGGCAGCGGAAGGACACAAGGAAGCCCTCTTCCAACTCGGCGACGTGCTACGCCAGACCGACCGCCGGGAAGAAGCCACCGCGCAGTGGAAGGCGGCCGCTGAAGCAGGTGACCCCAATGCGGCGATCGCACTCGCGACCGCGCTCACCGACCCTGCCGACCAGCCCTGTCTCCTGAAGGTCCTCCGCCGTGCGGCAGACGCCGGCGACAATGACGCGGCCCTGCTGATTTCGGCGCTGAACGTCGCTCACGCTTCGTCCGCCGCAGAATGGCAGACGGATTCGGGCCGGAGCCTTTCCCTTGCACATCGAGCGGCCATTTGAGGGAGTGAAATAGGCTGATGTGCTGATCGCCGATGTGCACTCGTGTGGCGTTGCGACCACGAACTGTCATGGCTGGGGACAGTTCCTTCGTGCGACCGGGGCCTCGATGGTTTTGGTGCGTCGCACTTCTCACAAGGAGTCTTCATGAGTCGTGAGCACCAGACCAAAGCTCGTTTCGGTCCGCTGCCGGGGAGCAGGGCCTGGTCGACCGGTGGCGCTCTGGCCTCGCTGTCCATCGTGCTGGTCGGTTTCGTGAGCCCGATTGCCGTCGCGGCCGGACCTGTCGGATCAAAGACCGTGGTGCGGTCCGCCACCGGTGGCGGCGATTGCAAGGAGAAGCCGCACCACCACGAGGAGGACGACGACGAGGGCAAGCAGCTCCGAGGACATCTGCTGGGCGCGTACCTCCGCGGTGGCGGCGACGACCACGGTCACGAAAAGTGCCACGGACCCACAGGCCCGACCGGGCCCACGGGCCCGACTGGGCCCAAGGGCGACAGGGGTGCGACTGGCGCGACTGGTCCGGCGGGTGCCACGGGTCCCGCAGGCGCGACCGGTCCGGCGGGTGCGACGGGGGCCTCGGGTGCGACCGGTCCGGCGGGTGCGACGGGTGCCTCGGGTCCGGCGGGTGCAACGGGGGCTTCGGGCGCGACCGGTCCGGCCGGTGCCACGGGTCCCGCGGGTGCGACCGGTCCGGCGGGTGCCACGGGTCCGGCGGGTGCCACGGGTCCCGCGGGTGCGACCGGTCCGGCCGGTGCTACGGGTCCTGCGGGCGCGACCGGTCCGGCCGGTGCGACGGGGCCAGCCGGTGCGACCGGGGCCGCCGGCCCGTGCTCCGACATTGACTCTGAAAGCCCCAACAACACGGAGGACTTCCAGGCAGTGCTCACCGGCGGCCGGACCTACGCCGGCCGTGCTCCGTCGAATGGCGGGACCATCGTGTGGCAGGACCTCACGAACGCGGTCGCGACTCCGACCGACCCCGCCAACCCCAACTACCCGGCGGGTGTGTGCGCTGTGGCCTTCAACTCCCAAGGCAACGACGCATGGGTGAAGGTCGTGACCACGTCCGGGCAGGTGTGGCAGACGCACGGAGACGTCAACGGCCAGAACTTCGTCTGGAACGAGCCCTGGACGCAGAACACCTCCCCTACACCTGCCGTCCTTCGTGCTCGCGCGGGTACGGCGGCCGTGCCGCCGTCGTCACGCAAAGCCCGATAGGTGTTCGAGATCCCCCCGCCCGCTGTCGGCGACCGCCGCTCCAAGGTGCCTACCGCCGGGTGACGCGGGGAGGCGTCGACCTGCTCCACGATGCGCAGCAGCGCGCCGCGGAGCAGGCGGCCGCGCGGACGAGCTCTCCTTCGTCAGCCAAGGTGCCAGCGCAGGCACGGGGTCTCGAAGCGGCGCTCTCCTGTCACCCACGCTCGGCTTCGAGGCGGTAGCCGAAGCCGCGGAGGGTGGAGATGCTCGGAGGGCGCGTGGGGGGAACGGCCCGGGCAGCGGTCTGGGCGAGCCGGTGGCGGAGCGAGGCCAGGGTGACGTCCAGGGTCTTGGTGGGGCCGAACCAGTTCTCGTCCCACACCTGGGCCATGAGGTCTTCGCGCGAGACGGCGGTGCCGGCGTGCTTGGCCAGCACGGCGAGCAGGTCGAATTCCTTCGGGCGCAGAGCGACCCCTTCACTGCCCAGGAGACATGTTCGGGCGCGCGTGTCCACCACGAGGGGCCCGATGCGGTGCACCGTCTCTTGATCGTCGTGTCCGGGGGGAAGGCGGCGCAGGTGGGCGCGGAGCCGGGCCAGCAGCACGGACAGGGCGAAGGGTTTGACGAGGTAGTCGTCGGCACCGGCGTCGAGCCCGGCGATGATGTCGATCTCTTCGCTGCGGGCGGTCAGGATGACGAGCAGCAGATCGGGATGGCGGCTGCGGAGCTCCCGGGCGATGTCGATGCCGTCCGCGTCCGGCAGGCCGAGATCGAGCAGGATGATCTCCGGCGGTGTGGCACGAGCCGCTTGGAGCCCCCCGTTCCCGGTGCGGCACCACGTGGTGGCGTACCCGTGCGCCCGGAGTCCGGTGTCGAGGTGGCGTCCGATGGTGTCGTCGTCCTCGATGATCAGGAGGGCGGGGGAGTGGTTGCGGTCGTGGGGGGCGGGCATGGTCAGCAGCGTAGGCGTGGGTGTCACAGTTCGCGCAGTTCCTCGACGGGTGGGCGGGCCGAGCGTCGGGCAGCGTTCAGGGCCGCCGCGGTGAGCGCTGCGACGGACGCCCCGGCGGTGAGGCCCAGGTAGCCCCAGGGGATGGCCGCGTGGGCCGGTGGCGGGTCGAAGACGCCGGTCAGCACCTTGATCAGCATCTGGGACAGGGCCCAGCCGACGACGGCGCCGCCCCCGAACCCCGCGGTGGTCAGGGAGGCCGCCTCGGCCAGGACCAGGCCGCGCAGCTGGCTCCGTGTGGCGCCGAGCACGGTGGTGATCGCGAAGGTGCGTCGGCGTTCGGCCAGGCCCAGGGCCAGCACGATGCCTCCGGATGCGGCGGCCAGGAGCACGGCGAAGCCGAGTTCGATCCGGGACAGGCCGGCCAGATCCACGGAGGTCAGGCTGGAGCCGACGTTCGAGCGGGTCTGGGTGATGTCGGTGACCGTGGCGGAGGGGCCCAGCCGGTGGCGCAGGGTGTCGGCGACGGTGTGCTGGTCCGTGCCGCCCGTGTCGATGAGGAACGAGCCGACGGCGTCACTGCCCGTGGCACGTGCCAGGTAGTCGGCGTTCGCGACCAGGAAGCTGTCCTTGGGTGCGGTGGGGAACTCCTTGACGACGCCCGCGTAGTGGAAGGCAACGGTGCGCAGGGCCCGGGTGCGGCTGTCCCGAAGCCGCAGGTTGACCGTGTCTCCGGGGGCGAGACGGAAGTCCTTTACGGTCTCCTCGCTGACGAGGAGGGCGTCGGGGCGGGCGGCGAGCCGGTGCATCAGGGCGCGAGCCGTGCCGCCCGCGAAGTAGGCGTCCTGGAGCGAGGTGGCGCTCGCGATGGTGGCGGCCCGGACGCCGTACAGGTCCTGGAGGTCCGCCCCGACGTAGGCGAAGCGGTGGACGAGGGGTTCGACGTGCCGGACGCCCGCCACGTGCAGAGCCGCGGCCGCGCCGGGCCCGGTGCTCGTACCGGGAGGCTCGGTGACGGTGACGTCGGCGCCGTTGGTGAGGCGCGCGTCGACCTCTGCCTGCTGCCGGTAGGTGGCGTTGAAGACGGAGGTGGACACGGCGAAGGCCAGGGCCAGGCCCAACAGGACGGCCGCGTGTGCCAGCGGCCGGCGCCTGCGCGACATGCCGGCCGCCGTGGTGGCGGCGAGCGTGCCCGTCAGGGGCCGCGCGAGGCGGGCGAGGACCGGCCTGCCGTGGGCGAGGGCCAGGTAGATCAGCCGCCACAGGAGCAGGGCGCCGCCGAGCCACAGCAGGGCGGGCCCGAGGAAGGCCCAGTAGGACACAGAGATGCTCGGCACGCCTTCCGGGGCCAGGACGAGGGCGTACTGGTTGGCCCCGGCTGCCGTGAAGACCAGCAGGGAGACGGCGAGGAGGACGAAGTCCAGGCCGTAGCGCATCCAGCGGGGGGAACGGGCGCGCCGCACCTCACGCCGGGCCTGGGCGATCGTGGTGGCCCGCAGGTCACGGAGCGCGGGAACCAGGACGGCCGCGCCGGCCACGGCAACGCCCAGCAGGAAGGCGGCGGAGGACCAGGCCAGTGCGGAGGCGGCGCTCACCCCGAAGGAGGCGGTGCCGAAGGCGGCCAGGCCGGCGAGTGCGGCGATCCCGATGCCCAGCAGACCTCCGGTGATTCCGACTACGGCGGCCTCGGCCGCGGCCAGGGCGATCACTCGGCGGGGCGAGAGTCCGCGGGTGCGCAGAAGTGCCTGTTCCTGGCGTCTGCGGTCAGCGCCCGCCCCGGCCACCGCGGCGGTCAACAGGGCGGCGAGCACGGAGCCGGGAATCCCCAGGAACAGGAAGAGGACCTGGGCGTAGAGGGCGTCCTGGCGGGCGGCATCGAGTGTGGCGCCCAGGTTGTCTCCGATGACGACGCCGCCGGCCGTGCGGGCTTCCAGGTTGCGGACGGCAGCGGTGACAGCGGTGTAGGCGGCCGCCGGGTCGGCCGGTAGAGGTGCGTCGCGGGCGATGTGGATCTGCGTGGTGACGGCGGTCGGATCCGTGGTGGCGATCGGCGCGGTCAGCCGCGTGAAGAGGCTCTGCGGGACGATGACGACATTGTCGGGCGGGGCGGAGGGCTGGGACTGTGGCGGGGCGCCGACCTTCTGGAACAGGGAGTCCGCCTGGGGCAGGTCCACGACCCCTGCCACGGGCACGGAGGCGGGCGCGGTGCCCGGCAGATGGACGGTGACGGTGTCACCCGGTGCCGCGTGCAGGTTCGCCGCGGTCTGCTGGGCGAGGAGCACTCCGGTGCCGGTCCCGGTGAGCAGGCGCACGGCGTGGGGGAAGGTCTGGCGGTAGCCGTCGGACAGTCCGAGAACGATGCCCGGACCGGTGCTCTGGGTGCTGCCCGCGGTGGTGCTCTGCAGCCCGGTGCTGCGGACCATGCCGACCGTTTCACTGGCACGGACGCCCGGGTCGGCCCGGATCGCCGCGACGACGGCGCGCGTGTCGGCGCCGGGCTGGACCCCGGCCTGCCAGTCGACGGCCACCGAACGCACGGCGCGGTGCGTCATCGTGGACTTCGAGGCGGTCAGGAAGGAACCGAGGGCGGCGACGAGTGCGACCGCGAGGGCGATGCCCGCAGCAGTGGCGGCGAGCCGCCCCGTCCGGTGGAGCAGGAGTCCCCGGACCCAGCTGACGATCACGGCTCGGCCCCCCGCGCAGTGGCCGTCACGGAGGGTGAGGAGGCGTCGGGTTCGGGCTGGAGGCGGCCGTCGTGCATGGACCACTGCCGGCTCAGGCGCCGGGCGACGCCGGGATCATGGGTGGTGACGACCAGGCCGGCGCCGAGGGTGTCCGCGGCGGACAGGAGCACGTCGATGACGTGTCGTCCCGTGGCCCGGTCGAGTTGTCCCGTCGGCTCGTCCGCGAGGATGAGCCGGGGCGCTGCCGCCAGTGCCCGGGCGACGGCCACCCGCTGCGTCTGCCCGCCGGAGAGTTCCTCGGGCAGCTTGTCCACGAGGTGGGCGGCGGCTACGAGGGCAAGGCAGTCCAGGGCGCGTCGGCGGGCGGACGGTTCCGACTGCCCGGAGAGGACCAGGGGGAGGGCCGTGTTCTCCACGACGTCCAGGGCGGGGATGAGGCTCGGACCCTGGAAGACGACCCCGACGGCCTCCGGCCCGGGCTTCTCGGCCAGGGCAGGCCAGGTGACCGTGCCGGTGGTCGGCTCTTCGAGGGCGGCCATCAGGTGGAGCAGGGTGGACTTGCCGGATCCCGAGGGACCGGTGATCGCGATGCGGTCCCCCGTACGGACCTCGCAGCTGGCGCCGTGGACCGCGACGACGGCGGTGGTTCCTGTGCCGTACGTGCGGGCTGCCGCCTCGCACCGGACCAGGACGTCGGTGGTGTTCACCGCCGGATCCTTCCGTCGCGCAAGACGACGACCCGGTCGGCGATCCTGACCGCCTGCCGGCTGTGGGTGACGAGGAGGACCCCGGTTCCGCGGCGCGCCCGGTCCTGCAGCAGGTCGAGGATCCGCTGTTCGGTGCGGCCGTCGAGTTCGCCCGTGGGCTCGTCGGCGAGCAGGACGGCGGGATCGTTGGCCAGGGCGACGGCCAGACCCGCGCGGGCCCGTTCTCCTCCGGCCAGCTCGCGGACCAGCGCCCGGCCGCGGGCGCCCAGCCCCACCTGGTCGAGGAGTTCTCCGGCGTCGGGCCGGTGGGACGAGGGGCCGGGCGCGCGGGCCGCCGAGCGGGCCAGGCGGATGTTGCCGGCCAGATCGAGGTGGGGCAGGAGGTTCCCGGACTGGAGCAGCACGCCGATCCGCCGGGCCCGCACCCGGGCCCGCGCCGCTTCGGGCAGGTGGCTGACACGCTCGCCGCCCACGTACACGTAGCCGCCGTCCGGCTCGTCCAACCCGGCCAGGCAGGCCAGCAGCGTGGACTTCCCCGATCCGGACGGACCGATGACGGCGAGGGTCTCCCCGCGCCCCAAGCTCAGGCTGACCCCCCGCAGCGCGAGGGTCTCCTCCACGCCCGAACGGTAGAAGCGGTACAGGTCGTGGGCGGTCAGGACCTCGGCCGCACGGCCGTCGGCCCTGCCCATCACTGCCACCTCAGCGAGTCCGTGACGGTGCGCCAGGGGTCGACGTTGTCGGCTCCGACCGGTCCCGAAAGGGTGAGGGTGGTCTCCTGACCGGCGTGGAAGAACGCGTACCTCTCGAAGGCGTCGCGTACCGCCTTGCCGGTCACCGGGTCCGTGGGACCGTCGCCCTGGTAGGTGTAGAGGACCGCCTCTCCTGCGGGCCGGGTGACCGTGGTGGCCTTGCCCGCGGTGAAGCCGGGGACCTGTCCGCGCAGTGCCGGGACGACGGATGCGTTGACGCTCCGCACCGTGGCGGGCGCTGGCGCCGCGCCGGTGTGGACAGCGATGCGGTTCAGCTTGTCGGTGAACGTGACGTCGCCGTTGGCCGCGTCCGTACGGGACCACCCCTCAGGCACCTTCAGGCTGAACGAGCCGGAAGCGGACCGGTAGATGACATAGGCCTGGTTGTCGGGGATGTCGCCGGCCGGGTTGGACTCCGCAGGAGCCGGTGCCGTGACGGCGACGGCGGCTCGGGGAAGGGCGGGAGGGTGCGCGGAACCGCAACCCGCCAGCGCGGACAGGGCCACGGTCAGCGCGACCACGGGAAGGGGAAGGACATAGGTGAGTCGCATGGTCCTCGTGCTCCTTCACAGGAGGCGGACTGCTCCGACTGCGACACTAGGTCCACGCCGGTTAGCGCCCGCCCCGCGCACGGTGAGAGGACGGCAAAACCCGCCGTACCGGAAGCGCCGGCGGCGGCTGCCCCGCCTTCATGATGGGCGCTATGAGAGCTCGCGTGGTCCGCGTGGCCCTGGTGGCCGCGGCCGTCGCCCTGATCTTGCTCGCCGTGCCGCTGGCGGTGGCCGTCCGCTACGCGTTCTTCGCCGACGAAGGCGGAGAACTGGAACGTGACGCCATGGCCGCCGTCGTCCGGGTGGGACCCGAATTCGCGACGCGGGACCCGGTCGAACTGCACGCGGCTCGTCCCGGCGAAGGACTCGCCCTCTACGACACGGCGGGAAGACTGCGTTCCGGGGCGGGGCCGGCCCACGGAGGGGGCGCTGTCACCCGCGCGCTGGCGGGGAGCGTGATCCAGAGCCGGTCCGACGGTGAACTGGTCGTCGCGGTGCCCGTCTCCAGTGGCGAGCAGGTCATCGGAGTGATCCGCGCCTCGACGAGCGCGAGCACCGTGTGGGCACGGGTCCTGTGGGGCTGGGCCGCCCTGCTGGGCCTTGGCCTGGTGGCACTCGGCGCGGCGGTGATCGTCGCCCGCCGACAGGCATCCGTCCTCGCCGCCCCTCTGGAGGCCCTCGCCGGCACCTCGCTCGCCGTCGCCGACGGAGACCTCACCGCGCGAGCCGAGCCGAGCACGATCGCGGAGATCGACGAGGTCGCCACGGCCCACAACACCATGGTCGACCGCCTGGCGCAGCTCCTCGCACACGAACGCCATTTCACGGCCAATGCCTCCCACCAGCTGCGCACCCCCTTGGCCGGCTTGCAGCTCGGTCTGGAAGCCGCCTTGGCCGATCCGGACGCGGACCCGCGGTCCGCCCTCGCCGAGGCCGCGGAACGCTCCAGGCACCTGGACCACACCGTCGAAGAGGTCCTGAGACTCGCGAGGTCGGGAGCAGGTCCGCTTCCAACGGTCCATGAACAGCCCGCCGAAGACGTCCTGGAGGCCGCCGAGCACCGCTGGCACGGTGCCTTCGCCGAAGACGGACGCCGCCTGACCACGACCTGGGAACCCCAGGCCGGGGGATTGGAGGTGCCGGACCGGACGGTCGAACAGATCCTGGACATCCTCCTGGAGAACGCCCACCGGCACGGCCGGGGAACCGTCACCCTGACCCTGCGCGATCTGACGACGGCCATCGCCCTGGACGTCGCCGATGAGGGAACCGCCGACTTGGACGCTCAGATGATCTTCGAGCGGGGTATCGGCGACGGCTCCGGCATCGGCTTGGCTCTCGCACGCCAGCTCGCCGCTGCGGCCGGCGGCCGCCTCTCGCTGACCTCCACCGCTCCGACCCGGTTCACGCTGCTGCTGCCCCTGCGCGAACAGCCGTGAGCCGGTTCGCGGCGAGCAGCGGCTACCGGCGGGGGCCGGCGACGAGGCGGGTGCGGAAGGTGACGCCGTCCGAAGTGTCTTCGACGGTGATCGTGCCGCTGTGCAGGGCCGCGATGTCGAGGGCGATGGACAGGCCGAGGCCCGTGCCACCGTCGTCGCGGCTCCTCGCGTCGTCGAGGCGCGTGAACCGCTCGAAGATCTTCTCCCGGTCGGCGGCGGCGATCGCGGGACCGTCGTTCGAGACGTCCAGGACGGCGTCGCCGGTCACCGGGTCCGCCGCGAGCCGCACGGTGACGGACTGACGGGCGTGCCGCTGGGCGTTGTCCAGGAGGTTGGTCAGGAGACGGCCGAGCCACAGCGCATTGCCGGAGACGGTGATGTCGCCGGACGTGTGGAGGGCGACCTCGTGCGGGTCCGTCGAGCGTGCCGCCACGGTGGTACGGACGAGGTCGGTGAGGTCGACGGGTTCGCCGGGCCGACTTTGGCCGGTGGCGTCGAGGCGGGCGAGCAGCAGCAGGTCGGCGGAGAGCGCCTGGAGGCGTTCGGTGTCCTGGAGGGCGCCCTCCAGCAGGGTGTCGCGCACCTTCGGGTCGGGATGGGTGTGCGCGACCTCCAGCTGGGTCCGAAGCACGGCGAGGGGGCTGCGGAGTTCGTGGGAGGCATCGGCGATGAACCTGCGCTGCCGGATCCCCGCCGCTTCCAGGCGTTCCAGCATGGCGTTCATGGTCTCGGCGAGGCGGGCGATCTCGTCGGCGCCGCGCGGGGCGGGGACCCGGCGGTCCAGGTCGCGGTCGCTGATCGCGGCGACCTCGGCCCGGATGGCTTCGACGGGCCGCAGCGCGCGGCCGGTCGTACGCCAGGTCAGGACGCCGACGGTGAGGAGCAACAGGACGCTCAGGACGGTGAGGGCTGCCGTGGTGATGTCCTCCGCCGTGTCGGCCGTACGCAGTGAGGCGCCGACGTGAATGGTCACCGGCCCGGTGGGGGTGTCGGTGGTGACGGTCGTGACGCGCTGGTCGTGCTTCTCGCCCAGGGCGTCGAAGTTGTACGTCCGGTGGCCCTCGTGGGTGCCCGTGGGGGTGAGGGTGGGGCGACCGGTGAGGTTCTGGCTCTGTGCGACCACCCTTCCGTGGGCGTCGACGACCTGGATGAAGTCGGTTCCGGGGCCGAGCGGCAGCCGAGGGGTGAGGTGGCCGGCGGCGGCGAGGCGTGAAACGGCCTGGGTCTCCTCGCGCGCCCCGGTTTCGACGGTGTGTTCCAGGTTGACGCGCAACAGGGTCTGGACGACGGCCGATGCGGCGAGCATGACGACGGCGACGCTCACGCACGCGGCGAGGGTGGTACGGGTGCGGACCGAGCGCGGCGCCAGCCGCTGGAGCAGCGCAGCCGCCCTGGGGTGAGCGGCCAAGGGGCGCAGAAGCGCACCGGCCCGGCGGCGTGCGGAGGGGACCATACCGGGGCGCCGCGGCTCGGGCGTGACCGTTCGCGGCTCAGCCACCGTCGGCCGCCAGCCGGTAACCGGCGCCTCGGACGGTCTGCACCGCCGCCCGCCCGAACGGGGCGTCGATCTTGCGCCGCAGGGCGCTCACGTGGACTTCCACGGTGTTGGGGTCGCTGTCTGTGTTGCCGTCCCAGACCTCGTCCAGGATCTCGCGCTTGGAGACGGCCTCACCGGCCCGCCGCGCCAGGTGGTCCAGGACCGCGAACTCCCGTGGCGTGAGGGGGATGTGCGTGCCGCCGCGGGTGCAGGTGCGGGCGGCGGAGTCGACGACCAGGTCGCCCAGGACGGTGCGCTGCGGGGCGCGGCTGCCGATCCGGCGGGCCAGCGCCCGCAGGCGGGCGACGAGCACCACGAAGGAGAACGGCTTGGAGAGGTAGTCGTCGGCGCCGGTGTCCAGGGCCTCGGCCTCGTCCCATTCGCCGTCCTTGGCGGTCAGCATGAGGATGCCGACGTCGCTGCCGCAGGCCCGTAGACGCGAGCACACACGGTAGCCGTTCAGGCCGGGCAGCATGATGTCGAGCACGACGACGTCGTAGGTGTTGCGGGTGGCCCTGGCGAAGCCGGACAGGCCGTCGTGGGCGACGTCCACACTGAACCCCTCGGCGGTCAGCCCGTGCTGAAGCGCCAGGGCCATCCGGCGCTCGTCCTCCACCACCAGTACACGCATGCCCCCAGAGTGGCACGCCGCCCGGCGGCGGAGCCGCCAAGCTGAAGGGGCCTTCAGGTCTTCAGCATCCCTTCAGCGTGTCCGGACGATGCTGTGCCCCGACGTCCGGGCGCAAGGCCCCGGACCGTGCCAAGAGGTCGGGGTGGTCACAGTGAGTGAATCCGTGGGTGGCGTCGAGCCGCAGGAGCAGGCGGGCGAGGGGGGCTCCGGCACCCCGGCGAAGAAGCCGGCCCGCAAGGGCCGGCTGGGCAGCCGCAGGGCCCGATGGGCGGCAGCCGGTGCCGCCGCGGTCGTGGTGATCGGCGGTGGCGCGGCTGCGGCGGCCATCCACCATCACGAGGAAGAGGGACGCGGCGAGCACAAGGTGGCGGCCGGAGACCACGAGCGGGGGGACGGGGGCCGCGACGGCCGCGCCGGACACGACGGCCGGCACAAGGAGGGTGAGCGAGGCCCGCGTGCCGGCGGCTTCCGTGCCCCTTCGGCCAACGACGCGCCGGCCCCGCTGCCGTCGCTCTCCGCAGCGGACGCCGTGAGCAAGGCCGCCGCGGCCGTCAACGACGGCAAGGTCGAGTCGCTGGCACCGGTCACGGAGCAGGGCGGCGGCCGAGCCTGGCGGGTCGTCGTCGTCGGACCCGACGGCGTGCGGCACGCGGTGACCGTCGACGGTGCCGGCGGCACGCTGACCGGCAACACCGTTCTGGGCGGCTGAACCAGACCGATCGGGCGGCGCGGCCCCGCCGCGCCGCGCAGAAAGGAGTGCCGCCGTCTTGGGCGCCACGACAACCCCTCGGGCGCACCGCCGCGCCCAGGCACAGGCCGTACGCTCCGCGGCGAGCAAGGTCCCCGAGGTGACCGCGGTGTTCTGGATCGTCAAGATCCTCACCACCGGCATGGGCGAGACCACCTCGGACTACCTCGCACGGACCCTCGGGCCCGTCCCCGCGGTCGCGGCGGCCGGCCTCCTGCTGGCCGCCGCGCTGGCTGCGCAGGCCCGCACGCGCCGCTACGTCCCGGCCGTCTACTGGTCCGCCGTGGTCATGGTCAGCGTCTTCGGGACCATGGCCGCAGACGTCGCGCACGTCGCCCTCGGCGTGCCCTACACGGTGTCCGCGCTGGCGTTCGCCCTGGCCCTGGCCCTGGTCTTCTCGGTCTGGCGGCGGACCGAGGGCACGCTCGCCGTGGAGACCGTGTCCGGTGGACGCCGCGAGGTCTTCTACTGGACCGTGGTCATGGCCACCTTCGCCCTCGGCACGGCCGTCGGTGACCTGACCGCGGCGACCCTGGGCTGGGGATACCTGCCGTCGGGACTGCTCTTCGCCGCCCTGATCGCCCTGCCGGCACTGGCTCACAGGCTGTTCGCCCTCCCGCCCGTGCTCGGCTTCTGGTGGGCGTACGTGCTCACCCGCCCCCTCGGCGCCTCCTTCGCGGACTGGGCCGGTGTCGGCGCCGAGCGCGGCGGCCTCGGGCTGGGTACCGGGCCGGTCAGCCTGGTCCTCGCCGTGATCATCGTCGCCGTGGTCCTGTGGCTGAGCGCGGCCGACCGCGGTGCGGCACGGACTTCGTCCTGACGCTCGGCCCCCGTGGCCGTACTCGACCGCGCACCACCGAGTACGGCCACGGGGGCTCCGGCCGGATGGTCAGGATGCGTTCAGGTTCCCGATGGCACAGTCGGGCCGCATGACCTACGAAACGTCCGAGAGTCCCACGGCTCCAGGGGCAGCCGCCCGCCCAGGAGACCAGCCGCGAGCCGGCGAGAGCGTCCGGACCTCTGCCGGCCGGATGCCGAACAAGGTGCCCGGGGTCACGGTCTGGTTCTGGGTCATCAAGATCCTGTGCACCACGGTGGGCGAGAGCTTCGCCGACTGGATCAACATGAACCTCGGCGTCGGCCTGTTCAACACCGCGCTGATCTTCACCGGAGCCCTGGCAGCAGTCCTGGCCTGGCAACTCGGCGCCTCGCGCTACATCCCGTTCGTGTACTGGCTCACCGTCGTGGTGGTCAGCGTGACCGGCACCCTCTACACCGACATCCTCACTGACAGCCTGGGAGTGCCCCTCCCCCTGAGCAGCGGTGTGTTCGCCGCCGTGCTCGCCCTGGTCTTCGGCGTCTGGTACGTGCGAGAGGGGACCCTGTCGGTCCACAGCATCACCACCCGGCCCCGCGAACTCTTCTACTGGCTCGCGGTCCTGGTCACCTTCGCGCTCGGCACCGCCACCGGGGACTGGACCCTCGAACTCACCGGCTGGACCGCGGGGGTCTCCGTCCTCCTGCCGCTCAGCCTGATCGCCGCGACCGTCGTCGGCCGGCGCCTCGGCGCCAACGCCGTGCTCTCCTTCTGGCTGGCCTACGTCCTCACCCGCCCGCTCGGCGCCAACCTCGGCGACTGGCTCGGATCGTCCAGCGGCGAGGGCGGCCTGGGTCTTGGCACCGCACTGACCAGCGTGATCTTCCTGGTCGCCATCCTCGTCACGGTCGTGTACCTGACGTTCAGCCGCAGTGACGTCATCGAGGCCCAGGAACCGGCCCGTGCCCCGCGGACGCCGAGTCCGGCACGTGAGCGCGGCATGCTCGCCTACCACGCCGTCGTAGCCGTCGCGGCCACGGCGCTGCTCGCCTGGGCGAACCACCAGCCGCACGCCACCGCGAGCGAGGAAGCGGGCACCCCCGCGCCCGCGGCCGGTCACCTCACCCCGCAGGAGGCGACGGCACCGTTCCCTCCGGCCGACCTCGCCACGTTCCGCACCCTCACCGCCGACACCCTGGCGAAGGTCGACGCGGGTGATCAGCGAGCCGCGGCCGGCCGCGTCACCGACCTGGAGGCCGCGTGGGACGAGGACCAGTCCACCCTTGAGCCCAAGAACGAGAAGGCGTGGGGCTTCCTCGACGGCGAGATCGACCAGGTCCTGAAGGCAGTGCGCGCCCCGCGCCCCGACAAGGCCACCGAGGTCGACGCGCTCACCACGCTCCTCACCTCTCTCGGCGGCACAACCTGACGTATGCCCGACGCCGACGCCGACGCCCTGGCGCATCTCCCTGCGTCGGGGCGGGCGGGCAGGGAAGGACGCCCGGTCTGGGCGGGTGACCTGGGCGTTTACCGTCGTCTCACCGCGAACGGGCCGGACGCTAACCCGTCATTGCCTAGCGTCGGAGGAGACGTGTCGTCCGCCTCGTCTTCCGAGAGGGCCATGATCATGCGAGGCATCACCCTTTCCGCTCCCGTGCCCGCCTGCCGGGTCGACCTGCCGAAATGTCAAGGGGGCCTGCCGTGACCGCCGCCGACACCCTGCTCCTGCGCTGCCGGGAAGCGGCCCGCACCCACGGCAACGAGCCGACCGAGCCGGGCGCCGTGAACAGCGCCACGTGCGAGGTCCACGCCGGCGACCGGATCGCCATCACGGGCCCTTCGGGATCCGGCAAGTCCACCCTGCTGCACCTGATGGCAGACGTCGTCCAGCCCACGGCCGGAGAGGTCAGCTGGCCGGGACTTCCCCGGGTTCCAGCACGCGGGCAAGTCGGAATCGTGCTTGAGGGGCCCACCCTCGTACCGGCGCTGAATGTGGCGGAGAACGCCGCGCTGCCTCTGGTCCTGGCCGGTGTGCCCAGGGAATCCGCGCATCTCAGGGCGCTGCACTGCCTCACTGTCGTGGCGGCTGCCGACCTCGCCCACAAGATGCCGGCCGAGCTCTCCGGTGGCCAGGCCAAGCACGTCGCCATCGCCCGCACACTGGCCACCGCCCCACGCCTGATCCTGGCGGACGACCCCACCAGCGACCTCGACCGCGCCACGGGCCGGCGGGTCATGGACGTCCTCTGCGCAGCCGCTGACGAGGCGGGAGCCGCCCTCGTGGTCACCACGCATGACCCGGAGGTCGCAGGACGACTGCGCAAGCGGTGGGCGATGCACGAAGGACGCCTGCACCTCGCGCCGCGTCCGCCGTCCCCGGCAAGGGAGGCGCGACGGGCGCCCGTGCTCACTCTGCCCGACGCGGAGGGAGCGGGCACGGCCCGGTACGTGGTGCGGAAGCTGCCGGAGGTCACCCTCGCCTTCTGGGTCATGAAGATCGCCGCCACCACCCTGGGCGAGACCGCCGGAGACCTGTTCGCGCAGACCCTGCGCCTGGGCTACTTCCTCACCACGATCGCCCTGTTCCTGATGTTCGTGGTGACCCTGCTGGTGCAGCTGCGGGCCAAGCACTACAACCCGTTCTTCTACTGGCCCGTCATCGTCTCCACGAGCATGGTCGGCACCACCGTGTCGGACTTCATGAACCGCGACGCCAGCTCCAAGTACCTCGCGCGGGGCACCACTTCTCTGGGCTGGGGCCCGCAGGGGCTGGGGCTCGGCTATCCAGCCGGCGCGGCCATCCTCGTCACCCTGCTCGCCGCGATCTTCGTCGCCTGGAAGTCCACCGGCCAGACCTTCGTCATCCGGGACATCGTGACCTTCCGCGGCGAGGCGCTGTTCTGGTCGGCGATCCTCGTCTCGAACACCCTGGGCACCTCGATGGGCGACTTCCTCTCCGACAGCTCCGGACTCGGCTACATGGGCAGCGTCCTTCTGATCACCGGTGTGCTCCTCGTCCTCGTCGCCCTCATCCGCGTGCCCTTCGTCCCCAACGTTCTCCTCTTCTGGATCGCCTTCGTCCTCACCCGCCCCTTCGGCGCCACCGCGGGCGACTACCTCACCAAGCCCACTGCCAAGGGCGGCCTCGACCTGGGCACCGCCGGCTCCTCGGCGGTACTCCTGGCCGTCCTCTTCGCCTTCATGGCCTACGGCCACTTCCGTGACCGGTCAGGGGGCGGTAACAACTCCCGGGCACGCGAGCGGCAACCCCACTGAGAGCAGCACCCCGTGCCACATTCCGGTGGGCCGACGGACCAAGCGCGGCGTGCCTTCGACACCTCGCAGCCGTCGTCCTCCGCGACCACCCGTATGGCCCGAGTTCGAGGCGGGGCGCCGGTTCAGGCTCAGTCGGTGGGGTGTTCGCCCTGCGCCACTTCCACTCCGCGGTGCAGCCAGACGGCCCCGCCGAGGGAGGACGCGCCCGCGGCCGTGCACAGCAGGGCCATGGCCAGCAGGGCGGGAACGACGCGCCGCACCGGAGCCTGGGAAAGAAGCGCCTTGACCCGAGCGGGCACGGGTCCGGTGGTGGCGCGAGCCGCAGCCGTGGGCGCCTGCAGGCCGCTGCGGAGGGAGGCCGCCGCGAGTGCTGCCCGCCCAATGGCCCGGGCGGCCAGCCGCCGGTCCCCGCACGCGTGCGCGGCGGCTTCGTCGGCTGCGCGTTCAGCCGCGAAGGAGACCACCGGAACGACGGCGGCCAGGGCGGGATGACACCAGCCGGCGAGCTGCGCGACGGACAGGAACAGGTGGTGGCGGCCCGCCAGGTGGGCGCGTTCGTGCCCCAGGAGCGCTTCCCGCTCGCCCGGGTCCAGGGCCCGGAGCATGCCGGCGGTGACCACGATGCGGTCCGATCGGCGCATCCAGCCCGGCAGCGCGAAAGCGTCCGGCCGCTCGTCGTCGACCACGCACAGGCCCCCGGCCTCCGGCATCCCCGCGACCAGCTTCCGGACCGTGCGCACCCGCCTCAGCTCCGCCCTGGCGCCGCGCGCCCCCGCGGTCACGCTCACGGCGATCGCGCCGCCCGCCAGCACCGAGGCGCAGAACACGAGGACCGCCGGGCCCGCTTGGACGGGCCGGAGCAGATGCGCGAAGTCGGCGAGGGCCGGCAGGCGCAGGGCGAGTGGGAGCAGCAGGGTGCCCAGGCATGCGGCGACCCCGAGCGCCAATGCGGCCGTGCTGGTGGCGATCGCCCAGAGAGCGATGTCCGGCCGCACCCGCTCGGCCGTGCGCCGTGCGAGGGCCGGCAGGATCCAGGGCAGCAACAGGGGGACTACCAGCAGAACGATCATGGCCGGTCCTCTTGCAGGAGGCGGCGCAGTTCGGCTTCGTCGTGTGGATCGAGGCCCTCGACGAACCGCGCCAGCACCATGCTCCGGTCACTGCCCCCGTCGAGTTCGCGGTGCATCCGGCGAGCGGCGAGGCCGTGGGTGTCCTGAACGGCGAAGTAGACGAAGCCGCGACCGCCGGGCCGGCGCCCCACCAGTCCCTTGTCGTGCAGCCGCCCCAGGAGCGTGGCCACCGTGGTGCGCGCCAGGTCCTGCGGCAGTGAGGCCCTGACCTGCGCGGCCGACTGTGCCGTCCCGGCGGCCCACAGTGCGGCGAGCACGCTGGACTCGAGCTCCCCGGCGGGCCGGCGCTCGCCTTCGTCGGACATGGGTCCCCCTAGACCGCTGCGATCCCTGCGTCGACGTACACGCAGGTTGACTACTGTGCTGTAGACAGCGTAGTGGCTCGCCGACCGGAGGCTGAAGGAAGGATTCGGCGCCGCGTGTGATCGCCGGGAGTGGCATTACGGGTTGATGAAGAAAGAACAATCGAACGTTAAAGTGTGAGGAAGTGTGAGGGTAGGCTCACCTAAGTAAGGCTAGCCTCCCCTCATGAACAGCCTGCTGCTGGCCGCCGACCCGGCCGGATACACGGTGCCCCCCACTTGGCGTGTCTTGACCAAGGCCGGGTACTTCGTCGGCCTCAGCGCCGCGATCGGCACCACCGTCACCTACGCCACCACCGTCCGGCCGTCGCTCAAGAGGGCTCTCGGCACGGGCGATTCCGCCGACGTGGGCGCCCTGAGATCCAGATCGGCGATCTACACGGCCTGGGCGGGAGTGGTGCTGCTCCTCGCGGGCTACTTCCAGCTCGCTGCCCGCGTGGCGCGGGCCGGCAAGGGGATGCCCTTCGGTGACGCGCTCGCTCCGGGCAGGATCTGGGACTTCCTGCAGGCCCCCGCGGCCAAGGGCGCCTGGATCGCGCAAGGAACCCTCTACCTCCTCCAGAACCTCGTCCTGCTCGTGGCCGCGGCAGCGATGATCGCGCTGTTCGTTCCGGGCGTTCGCCGACGTGTGGACGGCATCGCTCTCGCCGTGCTTCCCGCGTCCCTCGCCATCACCCTGATCGCCGCGGTTCCGGCGACCGCCCCGGCCGATCTCGACCGCTGGCTCGACCTCTTCCTGAACCAGGCCCACATCGTCTCGGGCACCGTCTGGGTCGGCGGCCTCGCTCTGCTCGCCGTCCTCGCGGTCGGTACCCGGTCGCGGCTCGGCGACGGCGCCGGCCTGTTGTGGGCCGAGATGTGGCGCCGGTTCAGTCTGGTCGCCATGATCTGCGTCGGTGCCGTCCTGCTGTCCGGGCTGTGGCTCACCTGGAAGCATGTCGGCGCCGTCTCCCAGCTGTGGACCACCGGATACGGCATCGCCCTGCTCGTGAAGATCGTCCTCGTCCTCGGGCTCGTCGCCGCCGGAGCCTTCAACCAGTTCTGGCTCATGCCCCGCATCGCCCGGGCCCGGCGCGCCGACGACACCGTCTCCCTGCGCCGCCTCACCCTGCGGCACTTCCCCCTCGTCATCTGGGGCGAAGTCGCCCTCGGGGTCGCCGTCCTGGCCGTCGTTCCCTTCCTCACCGGCTCCGCCCGCGGCGAGGCCGGCGACGCCAAGGCGGTTTCCTCCGGCAGCCTCTTCGGCGCCGGAGCAGCCATGGCCCTCGCCCTCGGCGTGTCCCTGTACGCCACGGCGAAGGCCTCCGAGGCCCTGTCCCGCCGCTCGCCGACGGACCCCGCGTCGGCCTGACGGGCCTGGGGCCTGTCCGCACGGCGCACGGCGGACGCAGTGGTGCGTCAGGCCGCGGGCAGGGTGACCACGAAACGGGTGTCGCCCCGGTGCGATGCGTCCCGGTGCGATGCGCCCCGGTGTGATGCGTCGTGGTGGACGTCGCCGCCGGCAGAACGGGCCAGGCGTCGTGCGAGCGGCAGCCCCAGGCCCGCCCCTGGATGGCCGTCTTCGGCATCTGCCCTCTGCCCGGGGGCGAAGAGCTCGGGAATGAACGAGGTGGGAACGCCCGGGCCGTCGTCCGTCACCTCGATACGGATGTCTGCCCCTTCCAGGCGGGCGACGACAGCGACCCGGGAGCGCGCGTAGCGCAGGGCGTTGTCCACCAGTGGGCTGACCGCCCGTTCCACGATGGCCGCCGGTGCTGCGGCCATGAGCCGTCCGGTCGGCGGTGCGACACTGAGGGTGACCGTCGGCGGGGGAGTGCTCGAACCGACCACACGGGCCAGGGAGGCGTGAACGTCGGCCGGGCCCCGGTGGGTTGAGGCTGCGCCCTGGGCTTCGTCCAGGAGGGTGTCGCAGATCGTCCTCATGGACGACGCCGCATCCTCGACCACCGTGAGTGAGCTCTGCGTCTCTTCCGTGGAACGCGGGCGGATACGCCACCAATCCAGTTCGGCCACGATGCGGGCCAGCGGGTTCCGCAGTTCGTGGGAGAGCTCTCGCGTCAGCTGCCGCTCGTGCAGCAGTCCGGCCCGGATCTTGTCGAGGAGCGTGTCCAAGGAGGTGGCGAGCGCGGCGAGTTCGGCCGGCCGCCCGCTCGTACCGAACCGGTCGTCACCGAGCTGCGTGCTCCACGTGGCGGCCTGTTCGGTCATGGCCTGCACGGGGCGCAGCGCACGGCGTACCGCGAGGCGGGTCAGGGCGTAGGTCAGGACGAGCATGACGACGCCCAGGGCCAGCGTCGCGTGCAGGACGGTGTCCGCCGAGGTCCTGTACGGGACGAGGCTGACGGCGGCGACCACGGTGGCGGGGGCGTTCCCGGCGACGGGCAGTGCGCACAGCCGAACGGGGGTGTGGTCGGAGACGGTGACGCAGTGCGGACGCCCGCCGGCGGCCAGGCCATCGGCGGCCCGCGTCAGGGGCCCGTCGTCGGCCGCCCCGGGAGGGGACTCAAGTCGCTCATGGCCCGCATGGATCCACACGTCGGAGTCCAGCGCGTCGTCGTTGGGGACTTCCACCACACGGGCCTTGCGGCCGGTGGTGTCCACTGTCGAGGCAACGGCGGCCGCTCTGGTGCGCAGGTGGTCGTCCGCCCGCTGGTCCAGCTGGTGGCGGACGATGGCGTTGAAGGCGACGATGAGGACGGCCATCAGCAGGGCCGCTACGGAAACGGCGATCAGCGAGAGCCGGCCACGCAGCGTCAGCGGCCGGCGCCCGGCGGGGGAGCGGTCCCTCATGTCAAGCGGTGCCCGATCCCTCTGCTGGTCGTGATCGTCCGCTCGCTGCCCGCGGTGCGGAGTTTGCGGCGCAGGCGGCTCAGGTACTGGTCGAGGGTGTTGTCGCTGACCTGTGCTCCCTCCGGCCAGCCGGCCCGCAGGAGTTCACGGCGGGAGACGAGGGCACCGCCCCCGGCGAGGAGTGCGGCCAGCAGCCGGAACTCGGTCGGGGTGAGGTCGACAGGGCTACCGGCGGCGGTACAGGTGAACCGTGCCGGATCCAGGCTGACGTCGCCCGCTGCCGCTGCCGCTGCCGCCGCCGTAGGAGTCGGGCCGGCCCTCTTCAGGGCGGCGCGCAGCCTGGCGGCGAGTTCGACGAGGTGGAAGGGCTTGGCGAGGTAGTCGTCCCCGCCGGCGGAAAAGCCGGCCAGACGGTCGGTCAGGTGGTGGTGTGCGGTCAGGAAGATCACCGGTGCGGTGAAGCCCGAGGCCCGCAGAGCCTGGCAGACGTCCCTGCCGTCGGCGTCGGGCAGGCCGACATCCAGCACGACGGCGTCGAAGCGGTCGTCGGCCAGCCGTATGGCGGTGGCCCCGTCAGGTGCGGGCACCGGGTCGAAGCCCTCTTCCCGCAACCCGCGCAGGATCACGCTCCGCAAGGGATGGTCGTCCTCGACCACGAGAATGCGCCTGTCCACCTCAGGCCTCCCCGCGACCCACGGCCGGAGTCCACCGCACGTACGCCCAGACCACGAGGCACACCCAGCCGACGGCGAAGAGCCAGCCTGCGAGCACGTCCGTGAACCAGTGGACACCGAGGTACACGCGCGTCAGGCCGACCGAGGCCCCCCACGAGCCGATCACGAAGAGGGCGAGGCGGGACGTCCCGCGGCCGCCGAGGACCAGTGCCGCGATGGCGAGGCCCGCGGTCATCGCGGCCGTGGCGGTGTGACCCGAGGGGAAGGACCAGCCCGAGGCGTGCGCGGCCCAGTCGCCGACCGGCGGGCGCGGACGTGCGACCAGCGACATGAGCGAGTACCGAAGGGCCTGCCCCGCGCCGAGGCACACCATCGACGTGAGAGCGACGGCGCACCGCTGCCGGGCCGTACGCCCCACGTACACGCCGACCACGAACAGCACGGCGTAGGGGACGACCCCGGTCCCCGTATCGGTGACCGCGCGGGCCAAGGCCGCCGCCCCGGCCGGGCGGTGCGCCACGGACCAGGAGTGCAGGCCCGCATCGCCCGGCAGCAGGCGGACGGAGGCCCGTGTCACCCACAGCGCGACCGCGGCCAGGAGAACGAAGGCGGATACGGCCACCCATCCCGCCCGGCGACCGACGGCCGGGCCGACGGGCTCGGAGACGAGGGGGTCCGTCACGGGCTGCTCAGCAGCGGGCGCAGCCGGCTCCGGCCGAGCCGGTCCGCCAGGGCGCTCTGCCGGCGCCGGACGGCCCGGCCGCAGAGGGCGGCAACCAGGGCGCCCACGACGAGCCCCGCGAGGACGTCGTGGGGGTAATGCACCCCGACCCATACCCGGGAGGCGGCCATCAGCACCGCCCCCACCACGGCGACGGCCCCCAGACGACGGGACACGAAGAGGAGGGCGACAGCGGCTGCGGAGGCGATGGCGGCGTGGTTGCTGGGGAAGGACCAGTCCCCAGGGGCGGGGCAGGCTTCCAGCACGGCCACGTGCAGGCTCTGGCAGGGCCGGTCCTCGCGGAAGACGAGCTTGAGCAGCAGATCGGCGCCGAACCCGGCGAGCGTGATCAGCGGGACCGCGAGGGCGGTGACGGCCGCCGGGGAACCGGTGCGGCGGGCTCCCCACCACGCCGCGACCATCAACACGGCGAACAGCAGCAGGCCGTAGAGCGACCAGGTGGCAACGAGGTCGTTGAGCCAGCCCGGTGTCCGGTGGGCGAGGTCGATGACGTCGATGTAGGCATTGCCGTCGAAGCCGGAGCCGTTGTGGCCGGAGGTCACTGTGCTGTTCCGTTCTGGTGCTTGCCGCCCCTGCGGGAGCGGAGGATTTCGATCGCCACGGGCAGCAGCGAGATCGCCACGATCAGGCCCACGATCGGCAGGAGGTACGTGTCGACGCTGGGGATCGACGAACCGAGGGCGTAGCCGGCCAGGACCAGCCCGACCGTCCACAGCAGACCGCCGGCGACCTGCCACAACGTGAACACGCGGCTCGGAATGTTCAGAACTCCGGCGAGGGGGTTGAGGACGGTCCGCACCACCGGCACGAACCGGGCCAGCACGATCGCCTTGGCGTGTCCGTACTTCTCCAGGAGTTCCTCGGCCCGCGCGGCGCCTTCATGGAGCTTCTTGGAACGGCTGCGGGCGAGGAGGGCCGGCCCGGCCCGGCGGCCGATGAGATAGCCGCACTGGGCCCCGGCCAGCGCACCGATCACTGCGGCGGCCAGCACCGCCGGCAGGGAGAGCTTCGTGCTCCCGTCGGCTGCTCCCGCGCACAGCAGCCCCGCGGTGAACAGCAGCGAGTCCCCGGGCAGGAAGAAGCCGACCAGCAGGCCGGTCTCGGCGAACATCACCACCGCGATGCCGATCACACCGAACGTGGCGAGCAGGGAATGGGCGTCGAGGAGATTTACGGCGAGGGCGGCGGAAGCGGACGTAACCATGGAGCGGGTCGGCCTCTCTCACTGATGAGGAAACGGGGGACCACCCGAAGGAGCCCTGCCGACTACAGCGAAGTAGACGGTCTACTGCACTGTAGACGATCGAGTGCCCGTGGACGACCAGGCCCGGCGCGCCGCCGGCTACGGCTTCGCAGGGGGACGCGCCGTGCGCCAGGGCTTGGTGGCCCCGCTGCCCGACGCACCAGGGCCGCGCGATTACTCCTGGCGGGTGTGCGCCGGGGCGGCCTCGCGATTGACGTGCGCGTACCTCGCCTCCCACCGACCGGCGACGCGGCATCCCCCGGCGCCCGGCTGCCCACACCGCAGCCCCCTTGTCCGGACCGGGCACCGATTCGCCCGTCGGCGGGGTGCCCGGCGCTCCTGGACTTGGGCGTACGTCATCAGCCCGAAGAGGATGGCGATACCGCCGGCCGCCAGGAGCGCGCCACCGGCGTACCCGAGGCCGGAGCTGTCGGAGAGGAAGTCGCCCGGACACACACCCGACGGGTTCGACGAGTCGAGGTCGGTCAAGACCTCCGAGTTCCGAACCGTGACTTCTCCAGTCCTTTCGAACGACAGGGCGTAGCCCCGAAGTCGGACGAGCGCCCCGTGAAGTGGTGATTGCAATGCCGTGACCAAAGCGGTCAACGCGGATGCCACGTTCAGGCGACCGGTACGGCCGCCTTCGGTTGGAGACCGTCAAGGGCCGGCCGACGGCGTACGCGTACGATGAGCTCGGCCGCCGCACCACACCGCCCTGACCGCGTCCGGGACGCGCCATCACCTTCGATTCGAACTCGCTATCAGACATCCATTGTGGGCAGAAGTCCCAGTTGGGCGGAGTGATGACAGAAGAGACATCGGCCATGCACATCGCCCCATGGATGCACGTCATTTCCCCAGGTGGTGGTGGCCTACCGCTTGATGAACTCCTGCCCGTGTCCGGCAGCGTTCACGTGGCGCGTCTCAGTGGAAAGGACATGCCGGATGAGAGTGCGGTCTTTCGGGAATTTTATGGATCGCTACATTTTCCCGAATATTTTGGATGGAACTGGGCCGCCTTCTACGACTGCCTTCGTGACCTTCAGTGGCTTTCGTCGGATTCCCATGTCCTGATCATCGAGTCTGCGGAAAGTGCCCTTTCCGGGGATGAGGCTGCTCAAGGGGAGTTCTTCAGAACCCTTTGGCGCGCTGGCCAGCGATGGTCCTACACCAAGCGGCCCGAAGGCCTGACGCTCAGTAGGTTCTCCGTTGTCCTGTCATGTGACAAGGAGTCCGCATACGCCCTCGCGAAGCGGCTTGGGGAGCTTCAGGGGCCACCCAATTCCTAACCTCAACCCTTTGCGGTGGGCCGCCGGATCCTCCGGCGGCCCATTTGGCCGGCCGGGCCGTCCGCGGTCATGGTGGGATCCGTCTGACGGGTGAACGGTCGACCGGGCGGCCGGAGCCGGGGAAGCGGCGCCGCCGCTCGCGGCTTCGCTGTCCCGGATCGCCGTGTGCGCGTGGAACCACTTCCTGGCCCTGTGCGGTGTCGGGTTCGAAGCGGGCGACGGTGCCGGCCTGGGGCCACCGGCCGGTCACTCGGGGGCGGCCGGCCAGAAGAGCCCCTTGGAGCGGAGGGTCCGCCCGAAGGTCCCGCCGTCGAGGTCCTCGGTGACGAACCTCCACGGCCTGCCGAGGCGGAAAGCGGTGTCGGCGCGGGACGCGACCGAGGAGATCCCGTACTCCTCCGTCTCGGGGACGTGGTCGCCGTTGCCGGGCGGGGCCGCCCGCAGGCGTGCGGCCCCGCCCGGCTTCACCAGGTCCAGCTTGTTGAGGACGATGACGTCGGCGAACTCGACCTGTTCGATGAGCAGGTCGCTGATGGTGCGCTCGTCGTCCTCGTGAGCGGCGAGCCCGCGCGCCGCCGGTTCGTCTCCGCCTTCGAGCTCGCGCAGGAAGTCCGCGGACTCAGCCCTCGGGGTGGATGAGGCCGCGCTCGTACGCCTTCACCAGCCGCTGCGGGACCTGGTGGACGACGCCGTCGACGGTGACCGGTACCAGCTGGGGCGTGGCGGCCTTCCACTGGGCGCGGCGGTGGCGGGTGTTGCTGCGGGACATTTTCCGCTTGGGGACGGCCATGGTGAAACTCCTCGTCCTGGTGGGTGGATGCGATGCGATGCGTGCCGGAACGTGGCGCCGTCCGGACGGGCGCGGGGTGGGCTACCAGGACGACTTGGTCACTCCCGGTAGGAACCCGGCGTGCGCCTGCTCGCGCGTGCGGACGCGGGAGAGGCCGAACTTGCGCAGGTAGCCGCGCGGGCGGCCGTCGACGGCGTCGCGGTTGCGGACCCGGGTGGCGCTGGCGTCGCGGGGCTGCCGGCGCAGCTCCGCCAGGGCGGCCTCGCGTTCGGCCGGGGTGGAGGACGGGCGGCGGATGGCCGCCTTGAGTTCGGACCGGCGGGCGGCGTACCGCTCGACGACCGCCTTGCGCTTCTCGTTCTGCGCGATCTTGCTCCGCTTCGCCATCAGACCTTCCCCCCTCGGGCGCGGACGCGGGCCACGGCGGCCTCGATGCCGATCGCGTCCACCGTCTTGACCGCCCTGGCGCTGAGCGTCAGGCGGACGTGGCGCCCTTCGCTGGGCAGCCAGTAGCGCTTGTGCTGGATGTTCGGGTCGAAGCGGCGCGGGGTGCGCCGGTGGGAGTGGGAGATGGTGTTGCCGAAGCCCGGCTTGGCGCCGGTCAGTTGGCAGTGCGCCGACATGGATGCAGCCTCTCTCGTCGGGTCCCCGTATTGGAAATGGAAACCATTCCCATATAGTAGCGCCATGGCACGCAACGAGATCCGCCCGGTCGTCAAGCTCCGCTCCACGGCCGGCAGCGGGTTCACCTACGTCACCCGAAAGAACCGGCGCAACGACCCCGACCGGCTGGTGCTGCGCAAGTACGACCCCGTCGCCAGGCGCCACGTCGACTTCCGCGAAGAGCGCTGACCCCCGGCAACCCCGTCCCACCGTCGAAAGGTTCCTGCCGTGAAGCCCGGCATCCACCCCGCCTACGGGCCCGTCGTCTTCCGCGACACCGCCTCCGGCACCGCTTTCCTCACCCGTTCCACGATGAGCAGCGACAAGACCGTCGCATGGGAGGACGGCAACACCTACCCCGTGGTCGACGTGGAGATCTCCTCCGCGAGCCACCCCTTCTACACGGGCACCGCCCGCGTCCTCGACACCGCCGGACGCGTCGAGAAGTTCCAGCGCCGCTACGGAACCCGGTGATGGCGCGTGAGAACCAGCTCCCCGTCGTGATCGTCGCCGGGATGCACGCCGACGCGCGCGGGGAGGTCGTCGAACGCCTTCTGCGGTCCGTGCCGGGGAGTGTGGCCCTGCACCACGATCTGGCCGGAGCCGCCGGCGGCACCGTGCTCCGGATCGTCCGCGACGCCTCCGGCACCCTGTCCTCGGGTGATGCCCCGCTGGTCAACGACTGCGCGTGCTGCGCCCTGCGCGAGGACCTGGTGCCGGAGCTGGAGCGGATGGCGGACGGCGGCCTGACCCGGCTCGCCGTGGTCGAACTGTGGGACTCGGTCGAGCCGAAGGCCATGGCGGAAGTCGTCGCCGCGCACGGAGGGGACCGGCTCGTCCTGACCAACGTGATCACCGCTGTGGACCCGGCGCTCGTCCTGCCCTGTCTCGGCAACGGCGACGACCTGGCCGAAGCCGGCCTCGCGGCGGCCCCCACCGACCGGCGGACCGTCGGGGACACCTTTGCCCGGCAGCTGGAGTACGCGCCCGTCCTGGCGGTCGTCGACAGCGACGAGGCCGACGAAGAGGACCGGGCGCTCCTCGCGCAACTGCACCCCACCGCCCGGCGCGTACCCGCCGGTTCCGTCGAACTGGCCCGGGCCGCGTTCGCGGGCTTCGACGTCGAGGCCGCGGCGGCCGCCCAGCACCCCGCGTGCGCCCTGCTGCCGCAGGACGCCGACGAGGCCGGCGTCGCCACGCTGGTCTGGCACCGACGCAGACCCTTCCACCCCGAACGCCTCTACCGGGCGCTCGAAGACCTGTGCTGCGCCGCCACCCGCAGCCGCGGCCGGTTCTGGCTCGCCGACCGCCCCGACACGCTCCTCGCCTGGGACGCCGCCGGCGGAGCCCTGTGCGTGGAGAGCGCCGGCCCCTGGCTGGTGTCCCTGCCGGACGCGGCGTGGGAGATGGTCCCGCCCCTGCGCCGAGCGGCGGCCGCGCTCGACTGGCACCCCGACCACGGCGACTGCTGCCAGCACCTCGTCTTCACCTCGCCCGGTCTCGACCGGGACGGGCTGGAGCGGCTCCTCGACTCCTGCCTGCTCACGGACGCGGAGTACACGGCGGGGCGCGAGGCCTGGAAGGGGCTGCCCGCGGCCTTCGACTCCCTCCTCGACAGGGCCTGACCCCCGCTCCGGCGGCTGAACGGCCCGCCATCAAGAACGCCCGGGAGATGGCCCTGCTGCCCTGCGCGAGCCGCTGAGCGTCCACGCGAGATCCGGAAGTCGGGCGGCAGTGCGGTTCCGGTTGAGGGGCGGGGTGGGGCGGGGGTCGGGGTGGCCGGGGTTCGGGGCGGGTGACGGGTGGTGGGGGGTGGGTGGGAAGTGGGGGGTGGGGTTCCGGGGAGGGGGTGGGGTGGGTACGCGCCATTCCAGGGGTGAGGGGGGTGTGGGACGGCGGGTTTCGGGGCGGGCGGTCGGGGACCCTGTGTGGACTGGTCGTATACGGTGCGTGATCATCGTTCACGGGTTCTCCGGGGCGCCTTCACGGGGCGCACACTTCCGGCCGCCCCGCGCCCCCGCGCTCCCCCAGGGGGCAGACGGGGCGCGAGGCACCGCCCTAGCCTCCCGGGCCATGCGATCACCTCTGAAGCGCCGCCTCGGCCTCACCGCGCTCCTCGCCGTCGTCCTGGCCGTGTTCGGCCTCGCCCCCGCGGCCCAGGCCGACCCCGCCCCGGCCTCCCTGACGTTCGCCACGAACGCCACGACCGTGACCCGCGGCGGCACGGTGAACCTCTCGATGACGCTCACCAACAACAAGACCTACGACGTCTGGTTCGTCTACCAGACCATCTCCCCGACCTGGCTCACCACCCAGCGCGCCGACCTCAAGTACAGCTTCACCGGCTGCAGCGTGGCGACCCCGACCGGCGCCGCGGCCTGTTCCGGCGTCGGCCCGTCCGACCTCGGCGGCAACTACGGCGCGACCATACCCCCCGGCCAGAGCCGCACCGTGACGCTGACCCTCCAGATCGCCGCCGACTCCGGCTGCAACGGCAACATCGGCTTCTACTCGTACTACTACGCCGAGTTCAGCGACAGCACGAACACCAACGGCGGCCCGGTCTACACCCCCGAAACACGGGTGCTCTGCGCCTGACGGCCCCTCGTCCCGGCCGGAGGTGGCCGGAAATCGCCCCCGACCGCAGGCCCCAGTGGTCTGGACCACTAGGGTGGCGGGGGGGGGGGGGGGGGGGGGGGGGGGGGGGGGGGGGGGGGGGGGGGGGGGGGGGGGGGGGGGGGGGGGGGGGGGGGGGAGGGGGGGGGGGGGGG
>NZ_JBVILR010000007.1:0-25959 GCF_055580265.1 Streptomyces sp. NPDC032091
ATAAGACCGACTGACCACAACGTCCTCGCTGTGTTTGGTTGCCTGCCAGTGCCCGAAGGCCCGACAGGTCTTTTTCAAAGGAACCTCATCCACCGAAGTGGACGGGGTATCAACTTCTGGCGTTGATTTTTGGCACGCTGTTGAGTTCTCAAGGAACGGACGCTTCCTTTGTACTCACCCTCTCGGGCTTTCCTCCGGGCTTTCGTTCTTTCTTCGTTTCCGACTCTATCAGATCCTTTCGGGCCTGACCCCCAGTCAGCGGGGTTTGTCTTCCGGGCTGTTGGGCCCTTCCGACTCCTGAACTCTAGCGGATTTTCCCGGCAACCGATAATCGGGCCTTCGGAAATTGATTCGGGCATGCCGAATTCGTTCCCGGTGGGAGATCGTGCTGAGTAGGTTGCCGCAACGAGGCGGCGGATGTGCTGACCCCGGAACCTTCCGGCGCTGGGGCAACTCGAAGAACCTTACGGATCAGCAAGGGGCGTGTCAACCCGGGAGGTCAGGCCCCTCGGAGGCCGGTCAGGGGCGGGACTGGAGGTCCTCCACGCGGTCCAGGACCCGGGTGAGCATGTCCCCGAGGACCCCGCGCTCCGCAGTGGAGAGGTCCTGGAGGAGGTCCTCCTCGAACACCGTGGCCGCGCGCATCAGGTCCAGCCACTTGCTGCGGCCCCCGTCCGTCAGCTCCACGATCACGCGGACCCGGTTGGACTCGTCGCGCTCCCGGGTGACCAGGCCCTCGGCCGTCATGCGGTCGATCCGGTGCGTCATCGCCGCCGGCGTGAGGCCCAGCTGCTTCGCGAGCTCGCTCGGGCCCATCCGGTACGGGGCGCCCGAGAGGACGAGGGCCTTGAGGACCTCCCACTCCGCGTTGCTGATGCCGAGGGCGGCCGTCTGGCGGCCGTACGCGACGTTCATGCGGCGGTTCAGGCGGCTGAGGGCCGAGACGACCTTCTCCACCTGGGGGTCCAGGTCCTGGAACTCGCGCTGGTAGACGGCGATCTGCTCGTCGAGGCTCGGCTCGTGGGCCGGCGTCTCGCCGTCGGGGGTGTCAGGCATGGTCCGAAGTATCCCATGAACCCGTTGGCGTCTAACTCCTTCGATGTGTAGAGTTAAGCATCGAACTTTAGGTATGAAGTCTTCAGGCTTCAGTTATCAGGCAGGTGAGAAGTGACCAAGGTGATGGGCGCCGCGATGCGGCGGATCCAGGCCGGGAACGCGCTGACCGCGTTCGGCATCGGCTTCACGGTTCCGTTCCTCTACATCTATGTGGCGCAGGTGCGGGATCTCGGCTCCATGGCCGCCACGAGCGCGTTCGTGGCGTTCGCCCTGGGTGCTCTCATCGCACTGCCCTTCACCGGCCGGGTCATCGACCGGCGTGGTCCGGTCCCCGTGGTCATGGGGGCGGCCGTGGCCGCTTCCGCGGGGGCGCTGGCCCTCGGGCTGTCCACCGGCGTCGTGCCGATCCTGCTGTCCGCCCTGGCGCTGGGCGCCGGTCAGGCCGTGATGCAGCCGGCGCTGGCCACGATGATCGTGTGGTGCTCGACCCCGTCGACCCGTACGCGGGCGTTCGCACTGCAGTTCTTCATGCAGAACCTGGGTCTGGGCATCGGCGGGCTCGCCGGCGGCCAGATCGTGGACGTGACCCGTCCCGCGAGCTTCACCCTGCTGTTCGGCATCGAGGCCGTGATGTTCCTGGTGCTGGCCGCGGTCATCGCGACCGTGCGGATGCCGCAGGCGCCGAGCATCAAGGACGCGATGCCCAAGGACCCGTCCCAGGCGGCCGGCGGCGGCTGGAAGCGGCTGCTGCGCCACAAGGCCATGGTGCAGCTGTGTCTGCTGGGCTTCGTCCTCTTCTTCGCCTGCTACGGACAGTTCGAGTCGGGTCTGGCCGCCTTCGGTACGGAGGCCGCGGGGATCTCCCCGTCCACGCTCGGGTTCGCGCTGGCCGCCAACACGGGTGCCATCGTCGTGGCGCAGTTCGCGGTGCTGAAGCTGGTCGAGAAGCGCCGTCGGTCGCGGGTCATCGCGCTGGTCGGGCTGATCTGGACCGTGGCGTGGCTGATCGCCGGGTTCTCGGGGCTGGGGCACGGGAGCGCGACGATGGCCGCGGCGGCGTTCGTCAGTACGTACGCGCTGTTCGGGATCGGTGAGGCGATGCTCTCGCCGACGCTGGCGCCGCTGGTGGCGGATCTGGCGCCGGAGGGGTCGGTCGGGCAGTACAACTCGGCGTTCGCGCTGGTCAAGCAGATGGCGCTGGCGCTGGGGCCGCTGGGTGTGCCGCTGGGCGCGGGGGCTCCGATGCTGTACGTCGGGATCTTCGTGCTGGTCTCGCTGGGGATCGCCGGTCTGGCGCTGCGGCTCGGCAGGCAGCTGAGCCCGGTGCAGGACAACCCGTCGCTGCTGGGCGGCCGGGTGGTGGCGCAGGGTCCGGCGGTGGCCGGCAAGGATGCGGAGCGGCCGGCGCAGCGGGTGGCCGCGTAAGCAGGTGTGGGAAGGGGGAGGCCCCGGTCCTTTGGGACCGGGGCCTCCGTCGTTCTCCGGGGTTATTTGTCGGGGAGGGCGAATTCGCACCAGACGGCTTTGCCGCCGCCGGGCGTGCGGCGGGATCCCCAGGCGGAGGCGATGGTGGCGACGATCGAGATGCCGCGGCCGGTTTCGTCGGCCGGTTCGGCGCGGCGGCGGCGCGGGAGGTGGTCGTCGCCGTCGGTGACCTCGACGATCAGGCGGCGGTCGGTGCGGCGCAGGCGCAGTCGCATGGGCGGGGTGCCGTGCTGGAGGGAGTTCGCGACGAGTTCGCTGGCGGCGAGGACGCCGAGGTCGCTGAGCTCGACGGGGAAGCGCCAGGAGGTGAGGACGCCCTGGGCGAAGGCGCGGGCGCGGGGGGCGGCCTCGATGCCGCCGAGGAGTTCGAGGGCGGCGTTGTGGAAGAGCTCGGCGTCGGCTCCGGTGCGGGCGGGCTGCTGGAGGACCATGACGGCGACGTCGTCGTCGTGGTCGGCGTCGACGCCGAGGGCGCGCATGAGCCGGTCGCAGATGATCGCGGGGGTGCCCTGGGCTCCGGCGAGGGCGCGTTCGAGGGCGGAGACGCCTTCGTCGATGTCCTCGCCGCGGCGTTCGACGAGGCCGTCGGTGTAGAGGACGGCGGTGGAGCCGGGGCCGAGGGCGATGGTGCCGGAGGTGTGGAGCCAGCCGCCGGTGCCGAGCGGGGGGCCGGTGGGGTCGGCGGCGCGGCGTACGGTGCCGTCCTCGTCGCGGACGAGGATGGGGAGGTGGCCGGCGGAGGCGTAGGCGAGGAGGCCTTCGTTGGGGTCGTGCACGGCGTAGACGCAGGTGGCGATCTGGCTGGCGTCGATCTCTGCGGCGAGGCCGTCGAGGAGCTGGAGGACCTCGTGCGGGGGCAGGTCGAGGCGGGCGTAGGCGCGGACGGCGGTGCGCAGCTGGCCCATGACGGCGGCGGCGCGCACGCCGCGGCCCATGACGTCGCCGATGACGAGGGCGGTGCGGCCGGCGCCGAGGGTGATGACGTCGTACCAGTCGCCGCCGACGGCGGCTTCGGTGCCGCCCGGCTGGTAGGTGGCGGCGATGCGGAGGTCGTCGGGCTGTTCGAGTTCCTGGGGGAGGAGGGAGCGCTGGAGGGTGACGGCGGCTTCGCGCTGGCGGCGTTCGCTGGCGCGGAGGCGGTCGACGGCTTCGGCGTGGTCGGTGACGTCGGCGAGGTGGACGAGGATCCCGGTGTGGTGGGGGTCCGGGCGGCCGTCGGCGTCGGCTTTGGGGAACCGCACGGGGGTGCAGGTGACGGTGTAGGAGCTGCCTCCGCCGGGGGCCTGGCGGTTCTTGGCGGTGCGGGGTTTGCCGCTGCGCTGGACCTGGTCGAGGAGGGGGAGGAGGCCGAGGTCGCCGAGTTCGGGGAGGGCGAGGTGGGCGGGGACGCCCGTGGTGCGGGGGCCGAAGCCGGCGGTGTAGGCGTCGTTGACGTAGGCGACGCGGTGCTCGGGGCCGTGGACGAGGGCGACGAGGGCGGGGAGGAGGCCGAGGACCTCCTGTACGGAGAGCTCGTCGAGGGCGGGTACGGCGGGGAGCGGGGCGGTGCCGGTGCCGGAGACGGTGGCTTCGGCCGGGGTGCCCTCGGGGGGCGTGACGGGGTGGGCGGCGGCGGCGCCGCGGGCTGCCGGGACGGAGCCTTCACCCCTTTTGGCCTGGGCTGCGGCGTGCTCGTTCCGCGCGGCGGCGCGGCGCTGCGTTCCGGGAAACCGGGCGCTCCAGCGCGTGAAGTTCACTGCGTTCAAGCCTCGTGGTGTCGCAAGTGGTCGCGGTGTCTCCTCCCGGTGGTGGGAGGTGCCCCGTGTGGTCGGTCGCTTGCTGCTGTTCACTCCGTGGGGCGTCACTCTGTGCAGGTGTGAGCCCACCTATGGTCACACGTCCAGTGTGGCGGACGGCACTGACAACGTCAGCCCTTGCCGTCTTCCGGGGGGTTGGGGGCGGGGCGCGGGGGGTGGTGCGCGGGGCCTCCGCCGGCGGCGAGTTCGAATTCTGCCCTGGGGTGTTCGAGGGATCCGAGGGAGACGATCTCGCGGGTGAAGAGTCCGGCGAGGGTCCATTCGGCGAGGACGCGCATTTTGCGGTTGAAGGTGGGGACGCGGCTGAGGTGGTAGGTGCGGTGCATGAACCAGGCGGGGTAGCCCTTGATCTTGCGCCCGTAGACGTGGGCGACGCCCTTGTGGAGGCCGAGGGAGGCGACGGAGCCGGCGTATTTGTGGGCGTATTCGGTGAGCGCCTGGTCGCGGAGGGCGGCGACGAGGTTGTCGGCGAGCTGTTTGGCCTGGCGGACGGCGTGCTGGGCGTTGGGGGCGCAGGTGCTGCCGGGGGTTTCGGCGGTGATGTCGGGGACGGCTGCGGCGTCGCCGGCGGCCCAGGCGTGTTCGACTCCTTCGACGGTGAGGAAGGAGGTGCAGCGCAGGCGGCCGCGTTCGTTCCGGGGGAGGTCGGTGGCGGCGAGGAGGGGGTGGGGTTTGACGCCGGCGGTCCAGACGACGGTGCGGGTGGGGAAGCGGGCGCCGTCGCTGAGGACGGCGACGCGGTTCTCGCAGGATTCGAGGCGGGTTTCCAGGCGGACGTCGATGTTGCGGCGGCGCAGTTCGCGGACGGTGTAGGTGCCCATTTCGGGGCCGACCTCGGGGAGGATGCGGTCGCTGGCCTCGACCAGCACCCATTTCATGTCCTCGGGTTTGATGTTGTGGTAGTACCGGGCCGCGTAGCGGGCCATGTCCTCCAGTTCGCCGAGTGCTTCGACGCCGGCGAATCCGCCGCCGACGAAGACGAAGGTGAGGGCGGCGTCGCGGATGGCGGGGTCGCGGGTGGAGGAGGCGATGTCCATCTGTTCGATGACGTGGTTGCGCAGGCCGATGGCCTCTTCCACGGTCTTGAACCCGATGCCGTAGTCGGCGAGGCCGGGGACGGGGAGGGTGCGGGAGACGGAGCCGGGGGCGAGGACGAGTTCGTCGTACTCGATCTCCAGGTCGCCGGTGCCCTCGTCGGGGGTGGCGAGGGTGGTGACGGTCGCGGTCCGTTTGGCGTGGTCGATGCGCTGGGCCTGGCCGATGACGATGCGGCAGCGGTCGAGGACGCGGCGCAGGGGGATGACGACGTGGCGCGGGGAGATGGCGCCGGCGGCGGCTTCGGGGAGGAAGGGCTGGTAGGTCATGTAGGGCTCGGGCGTGACCACGGTGACCTCGGCTTCGCCGGATCTGAGTTTCCGCTGGAGGCCCAGGGCGGTGTACATGCCGACGTATCCACCGCCGATGACGAGGATGCGCGTGCGGGGCGGGGTACCGGGGGCGTCGCCCCGCGAGTTAGCAGCCTTCACCATCCCATGACGCATCGTGGCCGGGAGTTTGTCCACAGGCCCGACCGATTGTGTGACCGGTGGGGAGGGTGGGGCGGGGCTGTGGGAGGGACCGGGCGGGGCGGAAAGTGTGCAGGTCAGGCCACACGGAGGGGGTGATTCCGGGGACTTGCGGCGGAAAAGTGGGGGTGAATGCTCCGATCGGGCGGCGCTCCGTCGGGGGCTGCCTCTTCTGAATTGACTCTGGCTCAACTATGTTCGTATCTCGTCGAGGAGTAGGACCAGGGCCCTCATGACCGTGGCCCCCCTCGACACGAAGGCGGGGAGTGTCTCCGGGGGGAGACAGATGATTACCGGGGGATACATATGCATATTTCCGATTTCCATGGTTCTGCAACCGCTCTGTCCGCAGAGAGCGGCGGCCGCGTGATCGCGGGCACGACCACCCACGGCACCGGCCGTTCGACGCCGCTGCGCGTGGACGCCCAGCGCAACCTCGAACACGTCCTGCGCGCCGCGCGCGAGGTCTTCGGCGAGCTGGGCTACGGGGCCCCGATGGAGGACGTGGCGCGCCGCGCGCGCGTCGGCGTCGGGACCGTCTACCGGCGGTTCCCCAGCAAGGACGTCCTGGTCCGGCGCATAGCCGAGGAGGAGACCGCCCGGCTGACGGAGCAGGCGAAGTCCGCGCTGGGCCAGGAGGAGGAGCCGTGGCAGGCGCTCTCGCGCTTCCTGCGCACCTCCGTGGCCTCGGGCGCGGGGCGGCTGCTGCCGCCGCAGGTGCTGCGGGTCGACGCGGCCGAGGACGAGGCCGCCGGTGACGAGGGCGCCGCGCGCGTTCCGCACCAGCGTCAGGCCGTCGCGGGCGGGGCGCCGGAGCTGCGCGTCGTCGGCGCGCGGACCCCGGTCGAGGACGAGCCGGCGGAGGACGCCGGGGCGGGTGCGCTGCTGGAGGTCGTCGGCCGGCTGGTGGACCGGGCCCGGGAGGCCGGCGAGCTGCGGACCGACGTCACGGTGGCCGATGTGCTGCTGGTGATCGCGACCGCCGCGCCCGCGCTGCCGGACCCGGCGCAGCAGGCGGCCGCTTCGGCCCGGCTGCTGGACATCCTGCTGGAGGGGCTGCGTTCCCGTACGGCGTGAGCCGTGCCCGGTCGTTCGTCCGTTCGTCCGTGCCGACGGTCCGGCCGGCCTCCGCAGGGGTGGGGGCCGGCCGGACCGGGGCCGGGGTCAACCGGGCGACGGGAAGGGTCGGTCACTCGAAGGGGTGAGGAGCGGTCCGGCGGTTCGCCGGATCTTCCCCGGACGGGTGGACGGCGCGGAAGCCGGGCCGGGGCACCCGTGCCGTGTGACACGCTGGATCGGTGGACCGGTCTGAGTGTGTCGTGCGGGGGCTTCCGCGATGAGCGTGGACGGACGGGACGAGTCTCCCGGCGGCGTCGGTGGCGCGAGTGGCGAGGCCTCGGCGGGCAGCCTGCCCGCCCGTCAGGTCCCGGCCCAGCGCGAGCCCGGACGCCGGCGCCATGCCGCTCCGGGGCCGCCCGGCGCCGAGCTGCCGCCGTCCGACGGGGACTTGGTCGCCCGGATGCGCGGGGGTGACGACGGGGCGTACGAGGAGCTGTTCCGCCGGCACGCCGATGCCGTACGGCGCTACGCGCGAACCTGCTGCCGGGACGCCCACACCGCCGACGACCTGACCGCCGAGGTGTTCGCGCGGACGCTCCAGGCGGTGCGCGGCGGTGCGGGGCCGGACCAGTCGGTGCGGGCCTACCTGCTCACCACCGTACGGAGGGTCGCGGCGGCCTGGGCGAAGACGGCCCGGCGGGAGCACCTGGTCGAGGACTTCGCGGTGTTCGCGGAGCAGGCGGCCGCCGGTACGGAGAGCGGCGGGGCCCTGGGCGCCCTGTCCGGGGACGACACCCTGGAACTCGGTGCGGACGTCCGGGCGATGCACGAGGCCGAGCGTTCCCTCGCCATGCAGGCCTTCCGGAGCCTGCCGGAGCGGTGGCAGGCCGTGCTGTGGCACACCACGGTCGAGGAGGCCTCGCCGAGTGCGATCGCCCCGCTGTTCGGGCTGAGCGCCAACGCGACGGCGGTGCTGGCCAGCCGGGCCCGGGAGGGCCTCAAGCAGGCGTACCTCCAGGCGCACGTGAGTTCCGCGCTCAGTGCGGGCGGGGACTGCGCCCGGTACGCGGACCGGCTGGGCGCGTACGCCCGGGGCGGGCTGCGGATGCGGGCGGAGCGGGGGCTGCGGGGGCACTTGGAGGAGTGCGCCAAGTGCCGGCTGGCCGCCGGGGAGCTCAAGGACGTGAACGCGGGGATCCCCGCGCTGCTGCCGGTCGCGGTCATCGGGTGGTTCGCCGCCGGGTACGCGGCGAAGGCGGCCGGCGTGGTGGCCGGCGGGGTCGTCGCCGCGGGCGGTGCGGGGGCCGCGGCCGCCGCGGCGGGCGGGTCGTCGGCCGCCGGTGCCGGTGCCGGTGCCGGTGCCGCCGGGGCTGCGGGTGCGGGTGGTGCCGCCGGGGCTGCCGGTGCGGCCGGGGGTGGGACGGGTGCCGCCGGCGGGACGGGCGGGGCGGTGGTCTCGGAGGGGCTGGGGCTGCCCGCGAAGGCCGCCATCGCCGCCGGGATAGCGGTCGCCGCGGCCGCGGGGGTGGTGTTCGCCCTCACCGGGGACGAGCCCGAGCAGGAGGCGAAGCCGGCGCCCGGCGCGGTGGCTCCGGTCGTACCCAGGGCGCCCACGCCGGTGGCGCCCCGGTCGAGCCCGCCCGCGGATCCGGCGCCGGCGGCGGGTGGCCCCGTACCCCCGCCGTCGCGCGGTGCGGCGCCGTCCGTGCCGGCGTCGCGGCCCGCCTCGCCGTCCGTGTCCGCCGCCGCGGCGGTGACTCCGTCGGCGTCCGCGACCGCACGGCCGAAGACCACGCCCTCACCGTCGCCGTCCCGGCCGACGCCCGCGCCGTCGCCGCAGCCCGCGCAGGCCTTCCCGCTGGCTCGGCTCGACCACGCCGCGCTGGGCCGGCACACCGGCCCCGAACTGGAGACCTGGCGCAGCAGCTGGGTGTGGCAGCGGTGGGGGCTGGTGGCCGGCGGGCAGCGGTTCGCGCAGGGGATCACCGTCAACTCGCGTTCCTCGGTGGAGATCACCCTCAACCGGCAGTGCACCTCCTTCTCGGCGCGGGCCGGGGTGGACGGGCTGTCGCTGCCGACCGACGGGACGGTGCGGTTCTCCGTCTACGCCGACGGGCAGCGGCTGTGGCGTTCGGACGCCCTCGGGTACGGGGACGCCCCCGCGGCCGTCGGGGTGCCGCTGGCCGGCCGTTCGACCCTGCGGCTGGTGGTGGAGCAGGCCGGGCAGGGGCACCTGCCGACGCTGGCGAGCTGGGCCGACGCCGTGATCAGCTGCCGCTGACCGCGGTGTGCCGGGCCGCCTCGGCGGCGACCTCGGCCGGGGTCAGGCCGCGGCCCTCCGCCTCGGCTTCGGCGTGGGCGGCCGCGCCGAGGGCGGCGAGGTTGCGTTCCGGGAGCCCCTCCAGGACGGCCTCCTCCGGCACCGAGCGCGGATGGTCCGCGCGCCAGGCGGAAGCCGCCGCGAGGACCCGTGCGCTCGCGGCCGGATGGCCGGCCCCGGCCAGGAACAGGGCCGCCGACTCGGCGAGGGAGGCCAGGACGCGTTCGGCGCAGTGGGCGGCCACCGCCTCCGCCAGGGCGGGCGCGATCCGGTCCAGCCCCGCCTGCGGGCCCTCCTCCCGGGCCGTGAGGGCGGCTTCGACGATGTCCAGCCCGGCCGAGAGCTGCGGGGGCGGGTTGATCTGCGCGGAGTCGGCGCGGGCGTGGGCGCACTCGGTGCGGGCCCGCTCGGTGTCGCCCCGGCGCAGGGCGAGCATCGCCGACAGGAGCCGGGCGAAGGAGCTCATGTCGTACACCCCGCCGTACTGGTCGGCCTCGCGGTCGGCTTCGGCGAGGACCCGTTCCGCGGTGCCGTAGTCCCCGGTGCAGTAGGCCGCCTCGGCGATGCGGGCGAGGGCCAGGGGCCCCTCGATCTGGGCGCCGACCTCGCGGGCCAGGCGCAGGCACTCCTCGTACTCGCTGCGGGCGGTGTCGTACTGGCCGCGGGAGAGGGCGGCCTCCCCGGCGGCGCTGGCGACCTGGGCGCGCATCCAGCGGTCCCCGCAGCGGCGGGCGATCTCGTGGAGTTCGGCGAGGTCGGCGTCGACGGTGTCGAGGCCACCGGTCATGTCGATGGCGTTGTGGGCGCGCATCAGCAGGGTGACGCCGAGTTCCCAGTCGCCGGCGTGGCGGCGGCAGTTCTCCACGGAGCGGGAGAGGTCGGGGAGGAAGCCCTCGGCGTCGCCGATGAGGAAGGCCGTGGCGGGCCAGAGCATGCCGGGGAAGCGGGTGGTCTCCGGAGAGCCCTCGCGGAAGGCCGCCCTGATGCGGGTGGCGACGGCGGCGAACTCGGGCGTGCGGAACCCGGCGGTGCCCTTGCTCTCGGTGAGCAGGAACATGTGGAGGACCTGGAGGCGCATGTACCGCCAGTACGCGGGCGATCCCTCGGGGGCGTCGGTGGGAGTGGCGTCGAGGATCCGGGAGGCCCATTCGGCGCCCTCGGCGCGGTAGTTGCGCAGCCACAGGAACCAGGAGAGGGCGGTCACGAGCCGCTGGGCGGTCTCCAGGTCGGGGTCGTCGGCGGTGGCGGTGTGGAGGGCGGAGCGGAGGTTGTCGAGCTCGGTCTCGACGCGCCGGATCCAGGTGAGCTGCCCGGCGGTGCGCAGCAGGGGTTCGGTGCGCTCGGCGAAGGCCAGGTAGTACGCGGCGTGGCGGCGGGCGGTGGCCCGGGCGTCGTCGGCGGTGGTGGCGAGGCGCTCGGCGGCGTACTCGCGGATGGTCTCCAGCAGGCGGTAGCGCATGCCGTCGGGGTCGGGAACGGCGGTGACGAGGGACTTGTCGACGAGGGAGCCGAGGGTGTGGGCGATGTCGAAGCCGCCGTCGCCGCCGCAGACGGCTTCGGCGGCGTCCAGGTCGCAGCCGCCGGCGAAGGCGGACATCCGGGCGAGGACGGTGCGTTCCGTGGGGTCGAGGAGGTCCCAGGACCAGTCGACGACGGCGCGCAGGGTCTGCTGGCGCGGCAGGAGGGTGCGGGCGCCACCGGTCAGGAGGCGGAAGCGGTCGTCGAGGCGGTCGGCGATCTGGCGGGGGGTGAGGAGGCGCAGGCGGGCGGCGGCCAGTTCGATGGCGAGGGGCAGGCCGTCGAGGCGGGCGCAGATCTCGGTGACGGCGGCCGGGTCCTCGTCGGGGCGGAAGCCGGGGCGGGCGGCGGTGGCGCGGTCGGCGAAAAGCCGGTGCGCGGGGCCGGGCGGGAGGGGTTCGAGGGGGCGGAGGAACTCGCCGGGCACACCGAGGGGTTCGCGGCTGGTGGCCAGGATCCGGACGCCCGGGCAGTGGGTGAGGAGTTTCTCGGCGAGTTCGGCGGCGGCGCCGATGACGTGTTCGCAGTTGTCCAGGACGAGGAGCAGCCGGCGGTGTGCGCAGTGTTCGAGGAGGAGGGCGGTGGGGTCGTCGTCGGCGGGGGTCTTCTCGCGGGCGACGAGGCTGTTCTCGCGCAGGCCCAGGGCGCTGAGGACGGCTCCGGGTACGGCGGCGCCGTGGTCCAGGCGGGCGAGTTCGACGAGCCAGCCGGATCCGGGCCGGGCGGCGGCGGCGTGCTCGGCGAGGCGGGTCTTGCCGGAGCCGCCGGGGCCGGTGAGGGTGACGAGGCGCACGCGGTCCAGGTCGTCGGCGAGGGCGGCGAGTTCGGGCTCGCGGCCGACGAAGGAGGTCAGGCGGGGGCGGAGGTTGCCGCGCGGCGGGGCGGGCGGGGGCGGCGGGGGCCGCAGGAGTTCGGTGTGCAGGGCGCGCAGCTGCGGTCCGGGGTCGGTGCCGAGGCCGTCGGCGAGCTCGCGGCGGGTGGCTTCGTAGGCGGCGAGGGCGTCGGCGGGGCGTCCGGCGGAGCGCAGGGCGCGCAGGTGGAGGGCGCGCAGGGCTTCGTCGTACGGGTGCTCGCGGATCAGTGCCTCGATCTCCGGGAGGAGCGCGGCCGGGGCGGTGGCGCCGCCGCGCAGGTCGGCTTCGACACGGTCGCGCAGGGCTGCGGCGCGGCGGGCCTCGGGGGCGGCGGCGTGGGCGGTGCGGGCGGGCTCGGGGAGGTCGGCGAGGGCGGGGCCGCGCCAGAGGGCGAGGGCCTCTCGGAGGGTGCGGGCGGCGGTGGCGGGGTCGGTGGCCAGCTGTTCGGCGCCGAGGGCGGCCAGGCGGGTGAAGCGGTGGAGGTCGACGTCCTCGGGGGCCGCGGTGAGGCGGTAGCCGCCGGCGGGGTCGGTGCGGATGCTGTCGTGGGAGCCGAGGGTGCGGCGCAGGCGGGCGACGAGGGCCTGGAGGGCGGCGGGGGCGTCCTGGGGCGGGTCGTCGCCCCAGACCTCGTCGACCAGGACGGCGACGGGGGCGGGGGCCGGGGTGCCGGCGCGGAGGGCGAGGGCGGTGAGGAGCGCGCGCAGGCGGGCGCCGCCGGGGGTGAGGGGGGCGCCGGTCGTCTCGTCACGCGCCTCGGTGCCGCCGAGGATGAGGTACCGCACCGGGTCATTCTGCCGTGCCGCCGCGCCGGGCCGCGGGGGGTTTTCTCCCCGCCCCCCGCCCCTTCGCCCTCTTCAGGGGCTCCGCTCCGGGCCCCGCGCCGCCATCGCCGGCGGGGTTGGGATCCGCCCGTGGGGCGAAGGGGATGGGCCGGGTGGCGGGGTGGGGGCGTGTCGGCCGGGCCCCGGGCGGTGGCGGCGAGGACAGTGGCGCCCGCTCGGGCTCGCCCCGGCCTCCCCTCCCCCAGCGCCGTTCTGAAGGAGCGCCATGCACAGGCGTCTGATCAGTTCTCTGGTGGCCGCCGCGGTGGCCCTCGCCGGCCTGGCCGCCGGCTCCGCCGCCGCCGCGCAGCCCGGTCCGGGCGGTCCGACGTCCCGCCGGGTCTGCCCGGAACGGAACGTCCCCGGCAAGGCGTTCTGCCTGTCGATGGTCCGGACGGACCTGCCGGCGCGGCCGAGTCTCCTGCCGGGCCGACAACCGGAGGGCCTGTCGCCGCAGGACATCCGGGGTGCCTACGGACTACCGCCCTTCGGCGGGAGCGGGCGCAGGATCGCCATCGTCGTCGCCAACGACTACCCCGAGGCGGAACAGGACCTGGCGGTGTACCGGCGCCAGTTCCACCTGCCGCCCTGCACCACGGCCAACGGCTGCTTCCGGAAGGTGTACTCGACCGGCACCAAGCCGGCCACCGTGGACCCGATCTGGGCCCTTGAGGCCGGGCTGGACATGCAGGCGGTCAGCGCCACCTGCCCGGGGTGCGGGATCACCCTCGTGGAGGCTCCTACGGCGTTCATCGTCAGCTCCCTCATGCCCGCCGTCGACATCGCCGGCTTCCTGCCGGGGGTGACGGGCGTGAACGGCAGCTGGGCCATCGCCGAACAGGCGGCCGAGGGCAACCTCGACTCCCACTTCCGCCCCGGCCTCGTCTACACGTTCGCCTCGGGCGACGTCGGGGGCGTGCCGGTCTACCCGTCCGTCTCGCCCAACGTCACCTCGGTGGGCGGCACCAAGCTGACCCGCGCGTTCAACCTGCGCGGCTGGACGGAGAGCGCCTGGTCCGGCACGGGCGGCGGCTGCTCCCCATACGAGCCGCAGCCCGCCTTCCAGCAGGGGTTCGCCCCCTGCGCCACCCGCTCCACACCCGACATCTCGGCCGTCGCGGATCCCGACACCGGTATGGCCGTGTACGTCTCGACCCCCGGCAACCCCACCGTCGGCTGGCAGGTCGTCGGCGGCACCAGCCTCTCCTCCCCGCTGGTCGCGGGCATGTACGCCCTCGCCGGCCGGCCCGGCCCGGCCGACCGCCCCAACTCCTACCCGTACGCCCACCCCGGCGCCTTCCACGACATCGTCACCGGCGTCGCCGGCCCGTACGCCGCGGTTCCCGGATACGACCGGGCCACCGGCATCGGCACCCCCCGCGGCCTGCGCGGCCTGCGGCGGTAGGGCTACCGCCCGGCCGGGCGCGGCAGTGACGGCAGCGCCGACGGGGTGAGCCGCGGCAGCGGGGTCGGGAGGGGTGGGACCGCTCGGCGGTGGTGGGTGGTCGTGCCCGTCCAGCAGGTGCCGCGGCGGGACATCAGCCTGCGGAGCCACAGTTCCATCGAGACGAGTTCCGCCAGCCCGTCGAGCGGCACGGGCCGCCCGTCGGCGGCGTCGGTCAGGGCCTGCCGCACCACGCGGGCCTCGACCAGCCCGGCGTCGGCCAGCAGCGGTGCGTCGAAGAGGGCCAGCAGGGTGGCGAGGGCGGCGCGCAGGCCGAGGCGGACGGCGGTCTCGTTGGGGCCGGGGGCGGTGACGCCCCAGCCGGGCGGGAGTTCGCGGACCCCGGCGGAGGCCAGCACGCCCCGCAGGATCTCGGCGCGGGCGCCGGGCTGCACCCGCAGGGATTCGGGGAGGGCGCGGGCGGCCCGTACGACCTGGTTGTCGAGGAACGGGGCGTGCAGGCGCTGGCTGCGGACCTCGACGGCCTGCTCGAAGACCCGGTGGTCGGCGGCGTGGCGGGCCAGCAGCGCGCGGGCGCGGGCCTCGCCGGGCCGCAGCGACAGCGGGGGGCGTCCGGCGGCGGCGCGCAGGCGGATCGATACTTCCGCCAGTGCTTCCCCGGTCAGCCAGCCGGCCGCCGGTCCGGGGCGGGACCAGGTCAGGGCGGCGAGGGAGGCGTCGACGGGGCCCGATACGGCGGTGGCCACTCCGCCCTCGCGCAGCCGGGCCGCCGCGGCTTCGATGCCCGCGCGGTACGGCGTACGGGCGAGGCGGCGGGCGGCGGAGTAGACGGAGAAGGGGACGAGCAGGGGGCCTTCGGGGGCGGAGCGGGCGAGGGCGGCGACGGGGCGCAGCAGGTGGCGGCGCCGGCGGTCGAGCAGGAGGTCGGCCATGCGGGCGGGGTGGGCGTCGAGGACCTGGCGGGCGCCGTGGCCGGTGAAGTGGTCGGCGGAGCCGGCGGCGAGGCGGCGGCGGTCGCGGGGGGCGGTGACGAGGCTGGGTCCGGGTTCGTCGGTGAGGGGGCCGTCGAGGTCGGCGTACGGGAGGGCTTCCTCGGCGGCGGCGACGACGACGTGGTGGAGGCGGGGGTCGGCGGCGAGGGCGTGGGCGCGTTCGAGTTCGCCTTCGCGGCCGCGCGGGGTGGCGAGGTCGTTGAAGGTGACGGCGAGGAGGCGGGAGCCGGAGCCGGGGAGGGTGCCGGGGGCGCCGGGGAGTCCGGCGGCGAGGAGGGCGAGGGTGGCGGAGGCGGTGCCGCCGGAGAGGTCGGCGCCGACCCCGGGGGCGGGGGCGCCGCGGGCCGCGCGCCGGTCGGCGGGGCCCATTCCGGGGACGGGTCCGGGGTCGGGGAGGAGGGCGTCGGGAGCATGGCGGGGTGCCGTGAGCCGGGCGCGCACCGCGGCCGTCAACGCTTCCCGCACTCCCTCGACCGCCCCCTGCGGATCGGCCTCGGGGGCGGCGACGGCGAGGGAGGCCACGGGTTCGTACCCGGTGATCTCCCGGGAGCCTTCGCGCAGGATGAGGGCGTGGCCGGGCGGGATGCGGCGGACGCCGACGTACGGTGTGCCGTCGCCCAGCGCCTCGGGGCTGTCGGGGCAGGCGAGCAGCGCGGCGAGGTGGCCGATGTCGAGCTGGGCGGCGATGAGGTCGGCGAGGGGGAGGGCGGCGGTGGCGTACGCGGTGCCGCCCGCCCAGGGGGTGTAGAAGACGGGGCGGGCGCCGGCGAGGTCGCCGAGGACGGTGATGCGGCGGCCCGTCTGGACGACGGCGGTGTAGCTGCCGGGCCAGTCGGTGAGGTGGCGCAGGGCTCCGCCGCGGGCGGTGGAGAGGGCGCGGCGCAGTTCCTCGTCGCCGGCGCCGCAGCAGCCGAGGACGGCGAGCCGGGTGAAGGGGTCCGCGGGGTCGGCGGTGATGGTGCGGACCTCGTCGGGGCGCCAGTCGCCGACGGCCCAGAGGGGGTCGGGGTCGCCCCACAGGAGCTGGGCGCCGACGGGGTGGACGGTGCGTTCGGCGTCCTGGCCCGCGGGATCGTCGGCGTGGGCGGCGTCGGCGATGCCGCCGCGCGGGGGGTCCGCGGAGGGGGAGCCGTACGCGGATCCGTAGGGGGAGCCGTACCCGCTTCCGCCGCCCGGGCCGGAGACGCGTCCGGCCGTGCCGAAGCTCGCGGCGATACTGCTCCACCCGACCAACCAGCGCACCGCCGCCTCCCCCAGCCCGTGGGCACATGACCGGGGCAACGGGCGGCACGGACGACGTGGTCGGCGCTGTGGGCGCGGCCGGCGGGACCCCGGTGGCTCGGGGTCCATGCTGCCACGAAGCGGGCGTGCGGGAGCGGCTTCGGGGGGCGCACATGTAAACGAACACACCTCGGCCACACGGTATTTGGCGTTCCGTTCCCACCGCCCCATAGGTCGGTTTCGGCCATTCTTCGGCCGTACTGAGTACCCGTACGCGTCCTCGCGCGGGGGGCGGCGGGAGGCCGCGGGGCGCGGTCCGGGAGGCCTGATCACGCCCCCCGGACCGTTCCGCCACCCGCGGGGATTGAGGCAGCGGCATCCCCCGGCCTGCCGGATCCACCCGGCGGGCCGACCCACGCACGGCACATCGAATCGCCGGGCCCCGGGTGCGGCCAGAGCGCACGGCCGGGCGCACGGCCACACGGCCGGAGCACGATCCGAGGCGTACGCCCCGGGGAGCGGGCCCGGGCGGACTGTGCATACGGACAACAATCCCGCCATACGGAACGGGAGGCCTTAACGCTTGGGAGGCGGGGAACTACGCTGGGTTTACGAAATGCCGGGCGCCTATGCCCCGGCGGCGTCTGCGTTCCGCGTGTGACGAGGGGTGGCGCATGTCCAGGGAGCTCCGCGAGCCCAACGAGAAGCTCGGCGCCGTCCTCGCCCTGGCGGGCATCAGCAACGCGGGGCTGGCCCGGCGGGTCAACGACCTCGGAGCGCAGCGCGGTCTGACGCTCCGGTACGACAAGACCTCGGTCGCGCGATGGGTGTCGAAGGGGATGGTGCCGCAGGGCGCGGCCCCGCACCTGATCGCCGCCGCGATCGGCGCGAAGCTGGGGCGGCCGGTGCCGCTGCACGAGATCGGACTGGCGGACGCCGACCCCGCGCCCGAGGTGGGGCTGGCCTTCCCGCGCGACGTCGGCGCGGCCGTGCGGTCGGCGACCGACCTCTACCGGCTGGACCTGGCGGGGCGGCGCGGCGGTGGCGGGATCTGGCAGTCGCTCGCCGGTTCCTTCTCGGTGTCGGCGTACGCGACGCCGGCCTCGCGGTGGCTGATATCGCCCGCGGACAGCTCGGTGGCCCGCGAGCCGGGACCCGCGTCCGACCCGGGGCCGCCCCCGGCCGCCGGCACCGTCTCCGGCTTCGGGTCCGGCTTGTCCGGCTCCGGCTTCGGGTCCGGCTCCGGTTCCGGTTCCGCGGGCAGTGGCGGGCGTACGGCGGCTCCGGCGCGCCCCGCTCCCGCCGCCGCGATCCGGCGCACTCCCGAAACCCCCGCGCAGGGCGTTGTGCCCGCCCGTCCCGGCGCCGAAACCGCCCCGTCGGCCCCGTCGGCCCCGCCGGCCGGCGCGGGGGGGCCGGGCGCTGGGCTCCCGGACGTCTCCCCGCAGCGCGTCGGCCACAGCGACGTGACCAAGCTGCGCGAGGCGGCGGAGGACGCGCGCCGCTGGGACTCCAAGTACGGGGGCGGGGACTGGCGTTCGTCGATGGTCCCGGAGTGCCTGCGGGTGGACGCGGCGCCGCTGCTGCTCGGCTCCTACACGGACGAGGTCGGCCGCGCCCTCTTCGGGGCGACCGCCGAGCTGACCCGGCTCGCCGGGTGGATGGCCTTCGACACGGGCCAGCAGGAGGCGGCCCAGCGCTACTACATCCAGGCGCTGCGGCTGGCCCGCGCGGCCGCCGACGTCCCGCTCGGCGGGTACGTCCTGGCGTCGATGTCCCTCCAGGCGACCTACCGGGACTTCCCCGACGAGGGCGTGGACCTGGCCCAGGCGGCGGTCGAACGCAACCGGGGGCTGGCCACCGCCCGCACCATGAGCTTCTTCCGCCTGGTGGAGGCCCGGGCGCACGCGAAGGCCGGCGATTCGGCGGCGGCCGGGTCCGCGCTGCGGGCCGCCGAGGGCTGGCTGGAACGGTCGCGGGAGGGGGATCCCGACCCGACCTGGCTGGGTTTCTACTCGTACGACCGTTTCGCGGCGGATGCCGCGGAATGTTACCGGGACCTGAAACTCCCCCGGCAGGTCCGCCGTTTCACCGAGCAGGCCCTCTCCCGCCCCACGGAGGAGTACGTGCGCTCGCACGGGCTGCGCCTGGTGGTGAGCGCCGTCGCCGAGCTGGAGTCGGGCAACCTCGACGCGGCCTGCGCCGCCGGCACCCGGGCCGTGGAGGTCGCGGGCCGCATCTCCTCCGCCCGCACCACCGAGTACGTACGGGACCTCCTGCACCGCCTGGAGCCGTACGGGGACGAGCCGCGCGTCGCGGAGCTCCGCGAACGGGCCCGGCCGCTGCTGGTGACTCCCGCGTAGCCCCTATTGTCGGTGGCGGGGTGCAAGATGCAGGGGTGGGAGGTGTCAGCGTGGGCGGCGGCGTGGACTGCGATGTGCTGGTGATCGGTGGCGGGATCGTCGGCCTGTCGACGGCGCACGCCCTGTCGAGCCTGGCTCCCGGGACGCGCGTGACCGTGCTGGAGAAGGAGTCCGGGCCCGCCCGGCACCAGACGGGCCGCAACAGCGGCGTGATCCACAGCGGCATCTACTACCGCCCCGGCTCCCTGAAGGCGCGCTTCGCGGTGCGCGGCGCCGCCGAGATGGTGAAGTTCTGCGCAGAGCACGGCATCCCGCACGAGGTGACCGGCAAGCTGATCGTCGCCACCGACCGCTCCGAGCTGCCCCGCCTGCACTCCCTGGTCCAGCGCGGCCGGGAGAACGGCATCCCGGTGCGCGAGCTGGGCCCGGCGCAGATCGCGGAGTACGAGCCGGAGATCAGCGGTCTGGCCGCGATCCACGTCGGCACGACCGGGATCGTGGACTACGGCCGGGTGGCCGCGCAGCTCGCCGAGTCCTCCGGCGCGGAGATCGTCTACGGCGCCGAGGTGGACCTGATCTCGCGCCGCCCCTCCGCGGTCGCGGTGCGCACCACCTCGGGGCGGGTGGTCCGGGCCCGGGTGCTGGTGAACTGCGCGGGGCTGCAGTGCGACCGGATCGCCCGGCTCGCCGGTGACGACCCGGGCATGCGGATCATCCCCTTCCGGGGTGAGTACCACGACCTGGCCCGCCCCGAGCTGGTGCGCGGGCTGGTCTATCCCGTCCCCGACCCGGCGTTCCCCTTCCTCGGCGTCCACCTCACGCGGGGCATCGGCGGCGGGGTCCACGTCGGCCCGAACGCCGTGCCGGCGCTGGCCCGCGAGGGCTACCGCTGGCGTACGGTCCGCCCGCGCGACCTCGGCACCGAGCTGGCCTGGCCGGGATCCTGGCGGATGGCCGCGCGGCACTGGCGGTACGGGGCCGGCGAGATCCACCGCTCCCTGTCGAAGGCGGCCTTCACCGAGGCCGTACGGCGGCTCCTGCCGGGGGTCACCGAGGCGGACCTCACCCCGGCCGAGGCGGGGGTCCGGGCGCAGGCCGTCCTGCGGGACGGGACGCTGGTGGACGACTTCCTCATCCGCGAGGCGCCGCGGACGGTGCACGTGCTGAACGCCCCCTCGCCCGCGGCCACGGCGTCGCTCCCGATCGGCCGCGAGATCGCCGCCCGCGCCCTGCGCACCCTCCGCGCCGCCTGACCGGGCCCGGGGGGGCCGCCCCCCTGACTCCGCCGAGCCGTCCCAGGCACACCGCTGCGCGGGCGAGGATCCCCTACCCGCCCTTCCTCCGTTCCCTGAAGCTCCGCCCCAGACCCCTCCGGGATCGCAGATCGCCCGCCTGCGGACCGCGTCCTGGGGGCCAGCCCCCAGACCCTCCCCCAGCTACCGCTGGGAGGTGCCCCCAGCGCCTCAATCGCCGGCGAGGCTGAAATGCGCCGACCGGGACTGGAAAGGACCCCCACGTCAAGGACGGCCGAGGTTTCCCGGTCTGCCCGGTCGGGGGCGGGGACGGGGTGGGGTGTCGGCCGGGGCTGAAACGAGATGACTTCGGCGCCCTGGGGAGTTCCACAACCGTGATCCGGCTCGGAGCGCCGAACATCGAAGCCCGCCCGGACGACACCCCACCCCGGCACCGCCCCCGGCCACCCCCGACCCCGCCAACCGCCCGGCCAGGGCAACGGCCCCGGCCCGGAAGCGCCCCCCGGCGTAGAATCGGCGCATTGTGTCTGAGTCCCTGAACCCCCAGCCCAGCAGCCTCCCCGACGCACCGCCGGAGGCACCCGCGCCGGAGGCGTCCGCGTACGTGCCGCCCAAGTGGCGCACCGAGCCCCGCTTCCCCGACGGCCCCGCGCCCGACCCCGCCGGCTCGCACCACGAGCGCCGCATCCGCAGCTTCCAGCCGCGCCGCAGCCGGGTCACCACCGGCCAGGGCGAGGCGCTCAAGCGCCTCTGGGGTACCTGGGGCCTGGACATCGACGGCCGCGAGGTCATCGACCTGGACCGCCTCTTCGACGGCCTCCCCGTGGTCCTGGAGATCGGCTTCGGCATGGGTGAGGCCACCGCCCAGATGGCCGCCGCCGACCCCGGCACGGGCATCCTCGCCGCCGACGTCCACACCCCCGGCCAGGGCAACCTCCTCGCCCTCGCCGAGCGCGGCGGGATGACCAACGTCCGCGTGGCCAACGGCGACGCCATCATCCTGCTCCGCGAGATGCTGCCGCCCGCCTCCCTCGCGGGGCTGCGCGTGTACTTCCCGGACCCGTGGCCCAAGGCCCGCCACCACAAGCGCCGGCTGATCCAGCCGGAGTTCCTCGACCTGGCCGCCACCCGCCTGGCGCCCGGCGCGCTGCTGCACTGCGCGACCGACTGGGAGCCGTACGCCGAGCAGATGCTCGAAGTGCTCACCGCGCACCCGGAGTTCGAGAACACCCAGGCCGACGGCGGCTACGCCCCGCGCCCGGAGTTCCGTCCGCTCACGCGGTTCGAGGGCCAGGGGCTCGACAAGGGCCACGTCGTACACGACCTCCTCTTCACTCGCACAGAACCCAACGCAGAGCCCAAGAACGGATAAACGTCACTCCGGGTGTCCGAGTGGCTCGGTAGGGTCATCATGTGCACCGAGCGCTCTCCCGTGTGCTCGCACGCCCGTCGGGCACGGCCCGCGCGTGCGTGCTCGTCTCCCTGCTCGGCGCGACCGGGGTCGCCATCCTCGAACTCGTGCGGGAGCAGACCGGAACGGCCGGCTTCTTCGTGGGCCTCGGCCTGGCCCTGCTGCCGGTGCCGCCGCTGATGGCGGCGTTCCGCTGGCTGGGCCGGGCCGCGCCCGGCCCGTGGCGCCGGCTGCTGCTTTGCTTCGGCTGGGGGGCCTGCACCGCGGCGCTGATCGCGATACTGGCCAACAGCTTCGCCACGGAGTGGATGGCCGAGGCCGCCGACCCCTCGGCGGCCGACCTGCTCGGCTCCGTGGCGGTCGCCCCGGTGGTGGAGGAGTGCGCCAAGGCAGCCGCCCTGCTGGCCGTGTTCGCCCTGCGCAGACCGCGCTTCGCCGGCCCCGCCGACGGTTTCGTGTTCGCCGGGTTCACCGCGACCGGTTTCGCGTTCACCGAGAACGTGCTCTACCTGGGCAACGCCTTCGAGGAGGACCTGGCCAAGGGCGCGGGCGTGTGGGACTCGGTGACGGCGGCGACCTTCTTCGTCCGGGTCGTCCTCTCGCCGTTCGCGCACCCCCTGTTCACCGTGCTGACGGGCCTCGGCTTCGGCGCGGCCGCGCTGAGCACCCGCCGCGCCCGCCGCACCGGCCTCCCGCTGCTGGGCCTCGCCCTGGCCATGGCGGCGCACGCCCTGTGGAACGGTTCCTCCCACGTGGGGGCGTACGGGTTCTACTGGGTCTACGGCTGTGTGATGGTCCCGGTGTTCGGGCTGCTGCTGTGGCTCGCGGTGCGGATGCGGCGCCTGCGCCTGCACGTCATCGCCGCCGAGCTGTCGGTGTACGCCGCCGCGGGCTGGATCGGCCCGGCGGAGGTCCCGGCCCTCGCTTCGATGCCGGCCCGCTCCCTGGCGCGGGCCCTGGCCCGGCGCACCGGGGGCCGCCCCGCCGCCCGGGCGGTGTCCCGGTACGCGGCGGACGCCGCCGCCCTGGCCCTGCTGCGCCGGCACGCCCGACAGGCCGGGCCGGGCGGGGATCCCGGGTTCGCCGCACGGGAAGGGGAGTTGCTGCGCCGGCTCTGGCTGCGCCGGGCCACGGCCGCGCCCGCCCTGGCCCGGGCGGCGGTGCTGGAGGAACTGCTGCCGCCGTGGTCCGGCCCGCCGGCCGGGACCCAGGCCCGTCACGCGCGGCGGGCCGCCCCGGTCCCCGTACCGGCCCCGAGGCGGCCGGAGTTCTCCGCCGCCCGAGGGTGAGCCGGGGACCGGCCGGGCTCAGACGTCGAGGCCCCGGGCGGTCAGCCAGGCCAGCGGGTCGACGGTCGATCCGCCCTTGCGGACTTCGAGGTGCAGGTGGGCACCGGTGACGTTGCCGGTGGCGCCGACCCGGCCGATGGTCTCGCCCGCACCGACCGACCCGGAGGTCACCGCCATCGACGACAGGTGGCAGTACCAGACCTCGGTGCCGTCGGCGAGGCGCAGCACGATCCGGTAGCCGTAGGCCCCCGACCAGCCCGCCGAGACGACCGTCCCGCCGCCGACGGCCTTGACCGGGGTCCCGGTCGGCGCGGCGAAGTCGAGGCCGGTGTGGTGGCCGGAGGACCACATGGAGCCGGAGTCGCCGTAGTGGGAGGTGAGGGTGTAGGAGGAGGTCGGCAGGGACCAGCCGCCCGAGGCCTTCACGGACCCGCCGCCGCCCGAACCGGTGTCCGCGGCGCCCTTGGTCCCGCTCGGGCCGGCGGCGGCCTGCTCCGCGGCAGCCCGGTCCGCCGCCGCCGTCTCGGCGGCGGCCTTCTCGGCCGCCGCGCGGACCGCCTCGGCCTCCTTGTCGGCCGCCTCCTTGCGGGTACGGGCCTCCTGTGCGGCGCTCTCGCGCGCGGTCTGCTCGGCGTCCGCCCGGGCCTGCGCCTCGGCGGCGTCCTGCTGGGACTCGGCCTGCTGGAGGATGCGGTGGCGCAGGGCCTCGCCCGCGTCGGCGTGCCCCTGGGTCCTTACGTCCTGCCGGTCCTGCTGCCCGCCGTCCTGGCGCCCGTCGGCCTGCCGGGGCAGGGCCACGGAGTCGGCCTGCGCGCCGGCGGTGGCGGAGTGGTCCCCGCCGCCCATCAGGTCGGGGATCGAGGGCATGGATATGGCCATCTGGGGACGGTCCTGCGCGGTGGCGATGCCGCCCGCGCCGACCGCCGCGATCACGCCGACGCCGAGCACGGTCGAGCTGCGGGCGAGTCCGCCGCGCGGCTTGAGCACCCGGTGCTTGCCGCGCGGCGGACGGGCCGAGTCCTCCGTGGGGTTCCACTCGCCCCAGGCACCCGCACCGGGCGTCTCCTGCGTTTCGATGCCTTCGGGGGCAGGCGAGTTGGAGGCCACGGGGGCACGCTCCTCAGGGGCGAGAACGCACACGGGTGCCGTCGTGGGCGACGGCTGGACGACCGCGCTGCGTTATCAAACGGTAATAGACGCAGGGGAGTGATTCCAAGCTGACGCGAATGATCGTTAGTGCCAATCGGCCACCCCCTGAACGCCTTTGACCGCCACATATATCGCCATACGCCGACCAACAGGGATAAAAGGTCCCCGCCACCCTCACCACTCCAGCCACAGCGGTGTGATGACCGGCCGTCAACTCCCCTTGCGGTGCGCGCCCCGTGGGCTACACACGGTCACCGCGCGGTCCGCCTTCGCGGCGCACCACCGGGACCGTCCTCCGGCGCCCCGGCTGCCCCTCTGCCGCCCGCGCCACGGCCAGCAGCGCCATGTCGTCGGTCGCGGCCCCGCCCGTGTGCCGGCGCACGTCGCTGCTGAGCGCGCTCAGCACCTCGTCCGGACCGGGGAAGACCCGCCCCCGCAGCCGGACGGCCGGATCGTAGAAGACCCCCGCCCGGTCCCGCGCCTCCGTCAGCCCGTCCGTGAACAGCAGCAGGGTGCCGCCCGGCGGGAACGGCCACTCCCCCGCCGGCGCGGGCGGGCCCGCGGCCAGCTCCCCCAGGCCCAGCGGCAGTGCGGGCTCGGCCGGGGCCAGGACGGCCAGTCCCCCGTCGGCGTACAGCAGCAGCGGCTCGGGGTGCCCCCGGTTGACCAGCCGCAGCAGCCCGGCGTCGGGCGGGATCTCCGCGAGCACGCACGTGGTGAACCCCTCCTCCGCGTCCAGGCCCTCGCGCCGGGTCCCCTCGCGGGCCAGCGCCCGCTCCAGCCGCCGCGCGAGCCCCTCCAGCGTCGGCTCGGTCTCGGCCGCCTCCCGGAACGCCCCCAGCACCACCGCGACGGCCTCCACCGCCCCCAGCCCCTTGCCGCGCACGTCGCCCACCGCGAGCCGTACCCCGTACGGGGTGTCCTGCACGGCGTAGAGGTCCCCACCGATGAAGGCGTCGGCCTGCGCGGCCTCGTACCGGGCGGCGACGTGCAGCCCCCCGATCCGCTCGGCCGGGGTCGGCAGCACGGCCCGCTGGGCGGCCTCGGCGATCCCGCGCGCCGAGGCGAGCCGCTCGCCGCTGCGCCGGACCACCCGGTTGATCAGCAGGGCCAGCCCGGACACGGTCAGTACGGTGACCAGCTCGGTCAGCGCCTCCGCCTTCCAGCTGGTGCCGTTGTAGAAGTGCAGGCCCACGACCGCCGCCGAGGAGGCCGCACCGGTCAGTGCGGTCGCGCCGAGGCTGAACAGCGGGGCGGCGATCAGCGGGGCGGCGGAGAAGAAGGGGGAACCGGTGAAGCTGGGCGGGGTCAGCAGGTCGAAGACCAGTCCGAGGAGGATCAGCAGGCACGGCAGGACCCGCACCACCCGCCGGGCGGCACCGTCCGCGCTCCCGCCGTTGCCCTGCCGGCCCAACCCCACGCCGCTCTCCTGCCGCCCGGTAGCCCCGCCCCTCAAGGCTGGCTCCCCGGCCCCCGCCCGGCGACCGGGCCGGACCGGTCGGGTGACGGCGTAGGGGCGCCGGACACGACGAAGGCCCGGATCCCATGGGATCCGGGCCTTCGCCTTCAGTAGCGGGGACAGGATTTGAACCTGCGACCTCTGGGTTATGAGCCCAGCGAGCTACCGAGCTGCTCCACCCCGCGTCGGTGAATCCAACTCTACGTCATTCGGGGGACACCTCTTGCCAATTAACCCGCCGGGAGCCCCTCCAGACGGCATCACCGCAGGTCAGAGCCGTAAAAAGGAAACATCTCGCCGGGCCCCGAACGCACGGAGCGCCCCTCCGGTCGAAACCGGAGGGGCGCTCGGGGCAGGTGGAGGGGTCGTCCTCCGCCTGCGGGAGGTAGGCCATGTCGGACTCGAACCGACAACCAACGGATTAAAAGTCCGCTGCTCTGCCAATTGAGCTAATGGCCCTCCATGTGCTCACCCCAGAGCATAGCCGCAGAGGGGCTGCTGGCCGATCGGGTATCGCCGGGTGTGGCTCCGGCGGTTTTCCGCCACGGGGTGCGGGTGGGGTGAAAGCGGCCGGAAATGGGCTCGGCCCCCACCGCACCGGAGTGCTGTGGGGGCCGATTCCTCGTCAGGCGGCGCTCAGGCGTCAGCCGTTGCGCTTCCAGCGGGGCTTGTCGTCGCGGCGGCCACCGAAGGAGCCGTTGCCGCCGGACGGGCGGTCGTCGCGACGGAAGCCGCCACGGTCACCACGGTCGTCACGGTTGAAGCCACCGGAGGGGCGGTCGTCACGGCGGAAGCCACCGGACGGACGGTCGTCGCGACGGAAGCCGCCACGGTCACCACGGTCGTCACGGTTGAAGCCACCCGACGGACGCTCGTCACGGCGGAAGCCACCCGACGGACGGTCATCGCGGCGGAAGCCACCGGACGGACGGTCATCGCG